>DAOTXC010000058.1:0-2519 GCA_034435555.1 Anaerolineae bacterium | reverse complement strand
GTTGAGCGGGGGAGGGCAATTTCGATATCTCCGAGGGCTGTTCCGCCGCGGAAGTCGAGGGTTTTCTCAGCGTTGAACTCGTAGCTGGGCACAATGTTGAGACTACGAGAATTAGGCGTGAAGATGCTTAAATTGGTGAGATCATCTATCCAGCGGATGAGGTCTTGGAAGGGGAAAGTGGGCTTGCCATAGTGTTGCCAGCGATCTTGAAGTTGGTTGAGGAGCTGTCGTGCGCGTCCAAAGGTTGCGCTCAGTTGTGCGACATTGTTTTGAGCGCAATGGATCAAACCCTGCAGGTAATAGCCAAGAGCCTCGTGATAGCGGGCGATAGCGCGGCTGTCATTATAGAATAGTGCATTGGCTTGTTGCAGCTGGGCGAGGGCGTGGCTGTGGCGATGGCGGATGAGGTCGGCGATATAGAGTTGCGCCAGGGCGGCAAGGTAGGGAGCGTTGCTTGCCTTTGCAACGGTGTACAACGTCTCGGCGACTTTTTGGGCGTTTTTGGCATCTCCGGCTTGAAGCTGTTTTTGTAGCGCTTCATAAAGCTCCGTATAGGGGGGAGGCTCTGCTGCCGGGAATACGACCAGTTGGGTTAAGGTCAGTGTTTCGGGAACGAAGATGCGTGGCATCTTATATCTCCTTGGGGGCTTCCAGGGCAGGCGTGTCGGCAGTGGTTATCCCGGATAAAAAGGTTTCATCGGTGATCTCGGTCATGGTTTTGAGAATGCGTTGCAGGCCTTCCGCCTCTTTGAAAAGCGTGCTACGCACAATGGAATCGTCCTCGGAAAAGGCGCGGATCACATCCAGGAAGCGCATGAAGATCAATGTGCTTTCCAGGTCGGGATCGTTGGTTTTGATGTCGCGCATGGCCTCTACAATGGTGGTGACAAGCTCGGCCTGAGCGTGGACGCGGGCCAGTTTGATCTCTGTCGTGCCTTGCGCTTTGGCTTCTGCTTGCAGTTCATGAGCCACGCGATCCCACTCGGAGCGCCAGGACTCGATCCACTGTTGGGAGACGGCATCTCTGGCGGGGAGGATAGGTCCTAGATGGAGTTGGATGAGGCGCGCACCAGCCTCTCTGGCCTTTTCTGCGACTTGTGTGGTGATTACGGTTTCCAATTCCTCAAATAGGGGAACGCCGTTCTCTGTCGGGGCCAGGTATTCATCCAGCCGGTACCGTTCCACCACATCGCGGATGACGCCATCGAGGATGCCGTTGGGCATGCGCGTGTCCCAGCGGGTGAAGCGGCGCTTGCCGCCCGGCTTCAGCACGACTTTGCCCGTTGTGACCATCAGGGCGTTCTTAGCAGCAGTGTCCGTCCACTCGTAGGGGAGATGTGAGAATTCGGGCGGCATCTCTTTGCCGTTGTCGAGCCGAAAGACGATCTCGGCGTCGCAGTAGATGGGGATGCCGTCGCGGGAGTGGGTCTCGACGTGGAGGGTGCGGCGCTGGGGGCGGAGGTCCACCACATCCCAGACGCGCTCGAAGGGCAGGAGCCGATACCAGCCGGGGCCGAGCACCTTCACAATCGTGCCGCCGCGCGCGATGATGGCGGCGGTATCGTGCCCCACGCTGAGGAAGCCGGGGCCGCCGACCTTGCGCATCACGGCATGGCCGTCGGGGTCAACGCGGCCCTCGCGGACGCCCAACACGGGTACAAAGGGCGGTCTGTTGGGCAGCCCGTAGAGGATGCGGTTGAGGAGACCGATCTCTTGGCTGGGCCGATCATCATCCTTGAGATTTGGCCTGCCCATGACATCTTCCCAGGAGAGGTTGTAGAGCTGTTGCATGTATTGAGCCAGCAGGAATTGTGCGCCGCTCCAAGCAGCGATCATCCCGACGAAAAAGAAAGCCGTCTTGCTGGTGAGTATTTGAAATAGTAGTGCTATGATAGTTATGTAGTTGCGGTCGCCAAGGATCTGGTCTAACAGTTGACGATAGCTGGTCAGGGCTTCTGGTTCAGTGATGACATACAGGACGGCGAAGAGTAGTGTGCTTACGGGAATGATTGCGAAAAGCCCCATCATCTTATTGTAGTGTTCGGTGGTGCGGTTCATGCGTCACCTCCTAAGTCCTCGGCAGCGTGGATGCTGCGACGTTTTATCTCCATGAGAGTGGTTTCAGGAAGGAGGGGTTCGACGGCTGGATCGCGTGCGATATCATCGAGCGTTTCCATGAGGCGTATTTTGAGAAGCATGACCAGAGCTTTCTTCTTCTCCGATCCGTCGCCAAGGCTTTCAAGTTGTTTAGCCTGTTCGATGAGGCGGGTGAGGATCTCGCTGAGCACTCTGCTGCGCACGCGTCCCAGTTGGGTGAGGTATGCAGCCCCAATTTTACCCTTGTTGATCGTGACCTGGCGCATCAGCGTGGCCTTCCAGCTGTCAATGCGTTGTCGCGTAACCTGGGGATCAACGGGTGTAATTTTGTTGCCCATTCCCCCGCCGAAGATTTTTATACCGAAGGGCTGCTCGACGTACTTGCTGACGTATTCCCTGATCTCCTTCCCCATGCGTATGCG
>DAOTXC010000057.1:0-15605 GCA_034435555.1 Anaerolineae bacterium | reverse complement strand
CGACGGGGATGCAGGAGGTGCAGCATGATCCGCGCCCGTGTGATGATTTCTGGCGATCCCATCAGCCTGGCGCACGGCGCTGAGGCGCTCAAGCTGGCGATGGAAGCGGAACTGGCCTATTATGGCCTGGAAAACGAGGTACAGGTGGGCTTCATCGGGCAGGTGGGTCGCCGCGATGTGCTGCCGTTTGCGCTGGTCTATCCCGAAGGCATACTGTATGGCCCGCTAAAGTTGAGCGATGTGCCGTTCCTGGTGCAGGAGCATCTCTACAAGGGGCGCGTGGCCGAAGCGCTGTTGGCCCCGCCCGATGTGCTTTCGGGTCAGATTGCCCGCCTGCCCCGCCGCGAGGGCGTGCTTTACGGACAGCAGCGCGTGGTCTTACGCCGCGCGGGTTTGATTGACCCCAAGAGCATCGAAGAGTACATCGCGCATGATGGGTACTTTGCGCTGGGCAAGGCCGTCACCGAGATGACACCCGCCGAGGTGTTGCAAACCGTGAAGGATTCCGGCTTGCAGGGGCGCGGCGGCGCGGGCTTCCCCGCCGGGGTGAAGTGGGGCTTTGTGGCCGCGCAGCCGGCCGCTGAGAAGTACATTGTCTGTAACGCGGATGAATCCGAGCCGGGCACGTTCAAGGATCGCCTGATCCTGGAAGGCGACCCGCACGCGGTGCTGGAAGGTATGGCCCTGGCCGGGTATGCCTGCGGCGCAGCGCAAGGCTGGATTTACATTCGCGGTGAGTACACGCTGGCGAAAGAGCGTATCGAGCTGGCAATCCAGCAGGCTGAAGAGCTGGGTGTGCTGGGCAACAACCTCTTTGAGAGCGATTTCTCGTTCCACATCCACGTCCACGCGGGCGCGGGCGCTTACGTCTGCGGCGAGGAGACGGCGCTGCTGGAGAGCCTCGAAGGCAAGCGCGGCATCCCGCGCATCCGTCCGCCGTATCCACCAGTGCAGGGCTATCACCAGAAGCCCACCGCTGTCAACAACGTGGAAACGCTGGCGAACGTACCGGCGATTATCCAGAATGGCGCGGCGTGGTATCGCGGCATCGGCACGGAAAAAAGCCCCGGCACCAAGGTGTACACCATGCTGGGCGATGTGAACGTGACGGGCCTGATCGAAGTGCCGATGGGCATTACCCTCCGCGAAGTCATCGAAGTCTACGGCGGCGGCATGAAGGGCGCGCGCGCGTTCAAGTGCGCGCAGACCGGCGGCGCGGCGGGCAGCATCATCGCCCCGGCACTGCTGGATGTGCCAATGGATTTCGCCACAATGCAGGCGAACGACGCTTCGCTGGGTAGCGGCGCGTTGCTCGTCTGCGGCGAGGATAAGTGTATCGTAGACCTGGCTTATGTCTTGATGCGCTTCTTTGCCACCGAATCGTGCGGCAAATGCGTCCCCTGTCGTTTGGGCACCCGCCGCATGGTGGAGATTCTGGATCGCTTGCGACATGGGCAAGGCACGCTGGAAGACCTGGACGCGCTCGAAACGATGGCGCCGCAGGTCATTGCGACCTCGTTCTGCGGGTTGGGGCAGGGCGCGCCGGTCTCGATCATCACCGCGCTGCGGCATTTCCGCGCCGAGTTCGAGGCCCATGTTGCTGGGACCTGTCCCGCTGGTGTTTGTCCTATACACAGTCCGGTGGCCGAGCAACCGGTATCGCACGCCTACCTGGCGTTTGCTTAACTTACATCGAATTTATTGAATTAAGGAGGACTGCATGTCTCAAATGATCAATCTAACCATTGATGGCAAGCGCGTCGCCGTGCCAGGTGGTTCAACGGTATTGGAAGCGGCCCAGGCCGCCGGTATTGAAATCCCGACCCTGTGCCATCATCCCGCGCTCACGCCCACCGGCTCGTGCCGCCTGTGCGTGGTCTCGGTGGATGGGATGCGCGGGCCGACGACGGCCTGTACCTTGCCCGCCAACGAGGGCATGGTGGTCAACACCCACACCGACGAGGTGGTGACGCTGCGTAAGTTCGTGCTCTCGATGCTGCTCACGGATCACCCCAACGACTGTATGAGGTGTGAGGTAGACGGTAACTGTGAGTTGCAGCGCTGGGTCTATGAGTATGACGTGGAATGGCCGGCGCATAGCGGTGCGCGCCATAATTATCCGGTGGATTCTGATCCTAACCCGGTCGTGTTCGTGGATATGAACAAGTGTATCCTGTGCGGGCGCTGTGTGCGCACCTGCCAGGAAATTCAGGGCTGCAACGTGTGGAACTTCTCACAGCGCGGGTTCGATACGCACGTTGTCGCCGGGGCTGAGCAGCTGATGCTCGATTCCGGCTGCGAGTCCTGCGGTAACTGTGTTGCAATCTGCCCCGTCGGTGCGCTGTTTGACAAGCCTTCGATTGGGTGGGGACGCGCGGCCTATCAAGAGAAAGTCCGCACGACCTGCACCTACTGCGGCGTTGGTTGCCAGTTCGATTTCAACGTCAAAGACGGCAAGATCACGCGCGTTACCTCCGCTGAGGATGCGCCGGTCAACGGGCTGGCGTTATGCGTGAAGGGCCGCTACGGGTGGGACTTCATCCATCGCGAGGATCGCCTGACCGCGCCGCTGATCCGCGACGAGAGCGTGACCGCTGGCCCCTGGCCCGGCTTCCGCGAGGCTAGCTGGGACGAGGCGCTCGATCTGGTCGCCAGCAAGCTCACGCACTACCGCGATACCTTCGGGCCGGATAGCGTGGGCTATCTGAGTTCGGCGAAATGCACGAACGAAGAGAACTACCTGATGCAAAAGATCGCACGTGGCATCGGCAAGACCAATAACGTGGATCACTGTGCGCGCCTGTGCCATGCCTCGACGGTGGCGGGCCTGGCGACGACGTTGGGCAGTGGCGCGATGACCAACTCGATTGAAGATAGCACGATGCAGAGCAAAGTGCTCTTTGTCATCGGCTCGAACACCACCGAGCAGCACCCGGTCATCGGCACGAAGATGCGCAAGGCGGTGCGCGAGAACGGCACGAAGATCATCGTGGCCGACCCGCGCCGCATCAGCCTGACGCGCTTGCCGGGCTGCCTGCACTTGCAGCAGCGGCCCGGTACGGATATCGCGCTGGTCAACGGCCTGATGCGCGAAATTCTGGTCAACGGCTGGGAAGATGCGGAGTACATCGCTGCGCGCACCGAGGGCTTCGAGGAGCTCAAGGCCGTGGTGATGACGTACACGCTGGAGAAGACCGAGGAAATCACCGGCGTCCCGGCGGCGAAAATTGCCGAGGCAGCGCGCATTCTGGGCACGCACAAGCCCGGCGCGGTTTTCTGGTCCATGGGTATCACGCAGCACACCACCGGTGTCTACAACGTGATGTCGCTCTCGAATATGCAGATGCTTTTGGGCAACCTGGGCGTCGCCGGCGGCGGCCTGAACCCGCTGCGCGGGCAGAACAACGTGCAGGGCGCGTGCGACCTGGGCTGTCTGGTCAACGTCTACCCCGGCTATCAGGCCGTCACCAACCCCGATTTCAAGGCCAAGTTCGAGAAGGCCTGGGGCGTCGAGGGGCTGTCGGATAAAGTGGGTTTGACTGTGGTTGAGCAGATGCACGCGGCGCACGATGGCCGGATCAAAGCATTGTTCATCATGGCTGAAAACCCAATGACCTCCGACCCCGATCTCAACCATGTCAAAGAGGCGCTGGAGACGGTGGATTTCCTGGTGGTGCAGGAAATCTTCATGAGCGAGACGGCCAAGTTCGCGGATGTGATTCTGCCGGGCCTGTCGTTCGCGGAGAAAGCGGGCACGTTCACCAACACCGAGCGCCGCATCCAGCTGATTCGCCCGGCGGTCAAAGGCCCAGGTATCGCGCGCGCCGACTGGGAAATTCTCTGTGATCTGGCAACGCGGATGGGTTATCCCATGCACTACAACAGCCCGGCGGAGATCATGGATGAGATAGCCCAAGTGACGCCGATTTACGCGGGCGTGCATTTCTCTCGCCTGGAGGCTGGCGAGCAGCTCTGCTGGCCGGTGAAGGGCGACGAGCATCCCGGCACGCCGATTTTGCACATCGGCCAGTTCTCGCGGGGCAAGGGTCTCTTCAAGGCGCTCGAGCATATCGAACCGCAGGAAGCGCCCGACGCCGAGTATCCGTTCACGATGACGACGGGCCGCGTGATCTACCACTGGCACGGCGGCGAGCAGACACGGCGCTCGGAGAGCCTGATGGCACTCTGTCCAGGGCCGCGTGTGGAAATCAACCCGGCGGATGCTTCGCGGCTGGGCATCGTCGAAGGGGACGACCTCAAGGTGGCCTCACGGCGCGGTGAGTTCCACGCCCAGGCTGAAGTGACCGAGCGCGTCGAGCCGGGCATCATCTTCGGCACCTTCCACTTCCCGGAGGGCAACGTCAACTGGGCCACTGGCGCGTTCCTCGACCCCATCGCCAAGATTCCGGAGTTCAAGGTGACGGCGGTGAAGGTGGAGAAAGTGGCGTAGCGCCGCCATCCCAATCACAACGCCCTGGCGGGAATACCCGCCAGGGCGTTTGATTCTCTCGTCAGACGACCAGGAGAATTCCATGGACGAACTTGTCATTCAAACCCGCGCAACTCGCGCAACGTGTTATCAGAACGAGGCCGCATTGATGACGGAACTGGCGCAGAGTCAGCACCCGGCGCTGCTCTACATCGGCTGTGCGGATTCGCGTATCTTGCCCTCGCATATCCTTGATGCGCACCCCGGCACAGTGTTCACCACGCGCAATATTGCCAACATTGTGCCCCCCTACACGGCGATGCAAGCGGGCGAGACGGCAGTCGGCGCGGTGTTGGAGTACGCTGTGCTACACCTCAAGGTCCGCGATATTGTATTGTGTGGACACAGCTGCTGCGGCGGGATGCAGGCGTTATCGCATGCCCACAGTCTGGAACCGGGCCTGCGCAATTGGTTAGCCTACGCAGAGGCAGCGCAGGCGCAGATCCCCGCCGATCTTTCCGGTACAGCTCGGCTAGATGCGCTCATCGAGGCGAATGTGCTGTTGCAAGTGGCGCATTTGCGCAGCTACCCATTCATTGCAGAGGCTGAACAAGCCGGGATGCTCCGTTTGCACGCCTGGGTGTATGACCTTGTCACTGAGCGGGTACGGGCGTATGAGGAGGCGGAAGATCGCTTTGTGGAAGAGCCGCCGTTTAGCAAGGATGTGCAATGGTAGCACACAACCCAGCTCCCCCTAGCCATCTTCCTGAAAACTACAATGAGGTGTTATACTGGAAATTGTCCCATCACAAAAAATTACTCATCGTACTGAACGTGGTGGGCATCATATTGATGGGATTGGCGTTGGTGGCGTTTTTTGCCTGGGCGCAACTATGGCATGTCACCACTGGGGGGGAAATTCATGCCGCGCAAATGCTAGGGACAATCGCTATGCTCATCCTGACCGTTGTGCTACACGAACTAACGCACGGTCTCGCGCTGCGATACTATGGTGCCATGCCCACCTACGGGGTGTTGTGGAAAGAAATGATGTTCTACGCGACTGCCGCCGGGCACGCCTTCCCCCGCAATGCCTATGTGGTCATCGCGCTCGCGCCGCTAGTGGGATTAAGTGTGATTGTGATGGTCTTACTGGCGCTGCCCTTACCGTTGTGGCTCGTGCTGACGGTTATCTTATGTGCTGCGTTCAATGTCGGCAGTGCCATTGGGGATATGTGGCTGGTGCGGGTAGCGTTGAGCTATTCCCCCTCGGCCTATATCGTGGATGAGAAAGATGGCTTGCGCGTGTTTATGCCGCTGGCGGAGTTGTCAGCTGGTGACGTGTAAAAGCCCATATAATGCAACACCCCCGTATAAAACGGGGGTGTTGTGGTGTTACAGGCTGCTTAAAATCACTTCGTCTTGCGCAGATAGATGAACCAATAGACCACGCCCACCATGACTGCGCCGCCGATGATGTTGCCGATGGTAACGGGGAGCAGGTTCTTGATGAAGAAGTTGCCCCAGGTCAGATTCGGGAAATCAGCCGCTGTTTTACCAATAGCAGTCCAGAAGCTTTGATCCGCGCCGCTCTTGATAAATAACCCTATCGGAATGAAGTACATATTGGCGATGCTGTGCTCGAAACCAGCGGCTACAAAGGCGGAGATGGGGAAGATGATGGAGAGGATTTTGTCGGTGGTGCTGCGGGCGGAGAAGCACAACCACACCGCCATACAGACCAACACATTACACATGATCCCCAGGGCCACGGCAGGGACAAAATCGAGTCCGGATTTCGCATTCGCGATGTTGAGCGCTGTTAGCCCCACCGCTCCGCCGCCGAAGGTCCACTGCTGGGTGAAATACATGATGGCTGCGATCACCACGGAACCAACAAAGTTGCCCGCGTAAACGATACCCCAGTTGCGCAGCATTTGCGTGAAGGTGATTTTCTTGTTAACCCAGGCCATTGCAATCAGGTTATTGCCGGTGAACAATTCCGCCCCGCCGACAATCACGAGAATGAGGCCGAGACAGAAGACCAGCCCCCCGAGCAGCCGTTGAATGCCGTAAGGCACAGGATTTGCTCCACTGCTTAGCCCTGCCAGGACGGTGGTACAGAAGATTGCACCCAAGCCGATGAAGGCTCCCGCCAGGATCGCCAATGCAAAGAGCTGCATTGCATCGCCGGTGGCTTTCTTCACGCCTACCGCTTCAGCCTTTGCTGCCATCTCAGCCGGCAATAGAGCATCGAATTTGACCTCGGGTACAGATTGGTTGGGATTCGCCATTTTTTCCTCCTATGAATAAGTAAGTTATGGGAGAGCTACTATTTAATTATAGTGAAATGGAGGTATTGTCAAACTGTTGAATGTCACCATGAAGCACAGATACTACTCCTGTCTCAGATGGAGGCTTATCCATGTCTGAATGTTTGGGACATTCATGGTACAATGGAAGCGGTACACGATACCAGGGAGGGAGGATAGTGTGCAAAGCAGCGGTGTGGTTGTAGCAGGAGGCAGCAGCACTCGAATGGGCAGGGACAAGCGTTTTTTGCGGTTGGGAGACAAGCCGCTGTTGCTGTGGATAGTGGAGCGCGTGCGTCCACTGGTGGAGGAGCTGGTGCTAGCCGTGCAGGACGGAACGCCTTTCGTCGGTTGGGATGTGCGCCTGACAACGGATGCCTATCCCGGTCAGGGCGTATTGGCAGGGCTACACGCCGGGCTGGCTGCGGCGCGCGGCGCATGGGCATTGGTCGTAGGTGGGGATATGCCGCTGCTCAATCCAGCGCTTATTGGGGCGATGTTACAGCTCACGTTGATCACTGAGGCCGACGTAATTGTGCCAGAATGGCAAGGGCAGTTCGAGCCACTCCATGCGCTGTATCGCACGGCGGTTTGCGCGCCAGCAGCGGAAATGGCGTTGCAAGCAGGGAAGCGGCGGATCGTGGCCTTCTACCCACAGGTACGCGTGCAAGTATTTTCCCACGCCGAAGTGGCCCACTGGGACCCAGAGGGGCTGTCGTTCTTCAATATTAATACTACCGAGGATTGGGCCGCGGCCCTACGGCATCTAGGTCTCCCCGAGGAGCCGCCAGGGATGGGCATAGATGCGGATCTGCCCGGCGCGCACGTAGCCCACAGTAGTGATGCCCCAACTTTCGGCGAGCGTCACCGCCATGGATGAGGGCGCGGTCATGCTACTGACGAAGGGCGTGCGCATCCACGCCGCCTTGCTCATCATTTCTGAGGAAATCCGCCCCGTGGTAAAGAGAATCATTTCTTCAGACTTGATGCCGTGCAGCAGACATAATCCCAGCAGTTTGTCCAGCGTGTTGTGCCGACCAATATCTTCCGCAAGCGCTAACAGGTCACCCTCAGGCGTGAATAAGCCACTGGCGTGGGTACCTCGCGTTTGCTGATACAGCACCGCTTCAGCCTGGAGTGTCTGGCGCATTTCAATTAGCCGATGTGGGGCAATGACCAGCTGATGTGCCAGCGGTTGATTGGGTTCTCGCAGTTCCCCAAGAACCACGCCTGAGCCACATCCTGAGGTTCGCATCCACGAATCAGGTAACGGATCCACATCATGATCCAGCCACACATCGGCGCAAAGTGTGTGCCGGGTGGCAGGACCGCTATCTGCAAGGCGATAGCTGAAGTGCAAAGCACGTACCTCAGCAGCAGCACGAATCAGCCCCGCATAATGTAAGAATCCCAGCACCAGTGCTTCTTGCTGTGTGGGCGAGGCGGCGATGCTGACCAGCTGAGTGCCGTTGACTTGAACGCAGAGCACCACTTCTGCCGGCAATACAACGGGTTCCAGAGTTATCCCCTCAGGCGTCCATAGGGCCATACGGCGTTCACTCATTGTCGTCATTTCTTCTCATTGTTGCTGGTGAGATACCATGCATAGAGGCTCAAAGGTTTATAGGACTAGAGCTCCTTGAATGTAAATGAACACAGATTTTCGTTGATCAAAGGTAAAAAATCAGCAAAATCCGCCTTCAAGGCCTCTCCTGAGCCAGCTATTGCGTAAAGTCTAGGTCATCATACCAGGAACAATGCAAAGGTCAATCACGGGAAAGCGGTAGGGATCATTCCAACGCTGAACGAATGATGAGCGAAGTTCATCGCACTATCAATAAAAAAGCTGTGGTCGCGCAAGCAGCTGTCGCCGCAGAGAAGGTCGTGCTGGTCTACAGCGTCGGCCTCAAGCCAGAAGTCAACGCCGCGCTAAAGCCGCTGGGCGACAAAGTCCATTTCCTCGCGCTCGATCCACGCAACGGCAAGCGCGCGGAGGCGGCAGGACTCAAACCGCCAGCGCCCGCCAAAGTGGATGTGGGGGACTTCCTGTTGGGTATAAACAGCCGGTGGATGAATCGCTCCTGCCGAAGGTGGGCTTCAAAATCGTGCAGGCCAGCTACCGCTCCCCGTTGGTGGAACAGGCCGATGTCGTCCTGCCTACTCCTATCTGGGCAGAGCGCGCCGAGTACATCACCAACCTCGATGGAACGATCAAACCGTGGACGGCAGCAGCTCACGGAGGAGCTGCTCAACCGCGTCGAGCAGCCCATCCGCGCGCACGCCCCCTGCCTCTCCTGCTCGACCCATGCCATTGGGCAGATGCCCATCCAAATCGAGCTCATCGGCCCGGATGGGGAAATCGTGAATACGCTGCGCCGCGACTAGCCCGCAAGAATCTCACCAAGCCCCGGCAATGCTTCTGCCGGGGCTTTTGTTTTTCCGATTTCGTGATATACCATGACGCAGAGATAAGATAGGGGGCAGCTAGAGTTCCTATCTCTGATAAACCTATGAACAAAAACAAACGCACACTCATTATGGGCTTCGGCAACCAGTTTCGCCGCGACGATGGCGTTGGGCCGGTGGTGGTCAACGCCGTGCAGGAGCGGCTGGGACGCCCCCCGCTGCCCCCCCTGGATGACGGCTTCGACGATCTGGGGCACGCGGTGGATACCGTGGTATTGCATCAGTTAGTGCCGGAGCTGGCAGAGACGGTTGCGCCTTACGATCTGCTGATCTTCGTGGATGCGCATGTGGGCAACCTCCCGGAGGCGATGCGCGAGGAGTATCTCAATGCGCAATACACCGTCCCTTTCGTCTCGCACCAGTTCCACCCTTCAACGATCTTAGCCCTGGCGCAACAGCTCTACGGACGCGCCCCGCGCGCTGTGTTACTCTCCCTGCGCGGACACGATTTCGATTTTGGCGAAGGGCTTTCCGAACCGACCCAGGCGCTCATCCCCCAGGCCGTCGCGCGCATCCTGGAGCTGATCGAGGCCCTTAAACATGAAGATGAAGTGACATGATGAGCACTCTAAAACGCTTCGCGGTCTTACAACTCTCCGGCTGCGCCGGGTGCGAGGTCTCGCTGCTCAACGCCGATGCGTGGGTGCAGGAATATCGGCTGGTCTACATGCCGCTGGTCGTCTCGGCGCACACCGTTCCAGAGGTGGATCTGCTCCTGGTGAGCGGCGGCGTCCGCACCGATGAAGACCTATACAGCCTCCGCCGAGCCGTCAAATGCGCAGAGCAGGTCATAGCGGTGGGAACCTGCGCGATCTCCGGCGGCGTCGCCAACCTGGGCAACCGCGATGAGGTGCGCCAGCTCTTCCTCGCGCACGAGACACGCCGTCATCTGCCCCGCCTCTTCCCCAAATCCCATCCGATTGATGAATTCGTTACGATAGATCGCTACCTACCAGGCTGCCCCCCCACCCCGGAACTTTTCATGGCGCTGCTCACCGGCGATCCAGAATTCAAGCCCGCCAAGACAGTCTGTCAGGACTGCGGGCGCAAGAAGGTGAAGGATTTGCGGCCTGCGGAGCTGCTCGGCTTCCAGCAAGGGCGGGTCTTGCCCGATATTTGCCTGATCAACCAGGGCTACCTCTGCATCGGGACCTCGACGCGCGGCGGGTGCGGCGCGCCCTGCACGCGAGCGGGCCATCCCTGCGTGGGTTGTCGCGGCCCATCGGACGTCTTCATCGCCAAGGATGCGAATGCCTGGCTGACGAGCATCAAGCGCATCTTTGCAACGATGACCGACATCGCACCGGAGATCATTGATGCCGAGTTGCGCTCGCCGCAGTTGGCGCTCTTCGTTTTCCAGTTCGCCGATTACGATGGCGTGGAGCGCCCCCCGCGCCCGCCGGAGAGGATCCTCTGAGATGACGACCCTGACATTTCCCCTGAGCCGCATCGAAGGCCACGCCCGCGTCGAGATCGAAGTACAGGATGGCGAGGTGCTCTCGGCGCACTTCCAGGCCACCGAGTGGCGCGGCTTCCAGTATCTCGTGCAAGGCGCGCCCGCCGAGCAAATGCCGGTGATCGTTCCGCGCATCTGCGGCGTCTGCTCCACCGCGCACCACGTCGCTTCGGTCAAGGCGCTGGAGGATGCCTACGGCATTGAGCCGCCGCCGCTGGCGCGCACCATCCGCGAGTTACTGTTGCTGGGGCAGTTAATCCAAAATCAGGCGACCTCGCTCTTCATCTTCACCATGCCCGACCGCCTCGGCGTGGACAGCCTCTTTGAGGTGGACGAGGCCGACGCTGACGCGGCTGAGGCCCACGTGGAGATGCGCGCGTTGCAGATACGGCAGGCGGGCACCCACCTGATTCGCCTGGCAGGGGGGCAGTTCATCCACCCTGTGAAGGCGACCGTGGGCGGCGTGACCGGCGGCATCCCCGCGCAGGAGGCGGAAAAGATGCGCGAATCGCTGGCGCAGGTATTGCCTAGCGCACGTGAGCTCTTCGATTATTACTGGGAAAAGTCGCTGGCCCTGGGCGAGCGACTCGGCACCTGGGGCGACGATGCCCCCGCCTGTTACATCGCCTCGGTGGGCAGCGAGTGCCCTAACTTCTGCGGCGAGCAGTTGCACGTCCTCAACGCCGAGGGGAGCTACTGCACCAGTTTTGCAACCCAAAACTTCCGCGATTACCTGATCCATCAGGAATCGGAGACGAGCTACGCCGGCCAGACGAGCTTCCAGGGCGAGGTGCTGCGAGCCAACAGCCTGGCGCGCATCAACCTCGTTGAGCGGCTGGGGACGCCCGTTGCCGACGCTTACCTCGCCCGCTTCCGCGAGGCCTTCGGCAACCCAGCGCACGCGATCCTGCTCTTCGACCTGGCACGAGGCATCGAGCTCGTCTACGCGCTGGAGCGAGCGCAGGAGATCCTGGCGCAGCCCCTGGATGGTGAGGAGGTCGCGGTCTCCTACACGCGCCGCGACGGTGAAGGGTATGGCCTGGTGGAAGCGCCGCGTGGGCCACTCATTCATCACTACCGCATCGAAGATGGGCGCATCGCAGAGGCCGAGTTTATCATCCCCACAGTGCATAACATCCTGGCTATCGAGCGGGCGCTGCGCGTGGCGGCGCGCCGCTACATCACGGCGGAGCGGGTGGACATGGAGTTGGAACGTGCCGTAGGGCGTGTCGTGCGCGCTTTCGATCCGTGTATCGCCTGCGCGACCCATTGAAGCAACATCATGCATGAATTAGCAGTCACAGAAGACATCCTGCGCATCGTCGCCGAGCACGCCGGCGGGCAGCAGATTACAGACATTTATCTGGTCATCGGCGATATGTCCAGCTTTGTGGACGATTCGATCCAGTTCTATTTCGACCAGCTCGCGCCGGGGACGATGGCCGAGGGCGCGACGTTGCACTTCAAGCGGATTCCAATCCGCTTCCGCTGCCGGGCGTGCGCGCACGAGTTCAAGCCGGTCGGATTAGACTGGCGCTGTCCCAACTGCGGTGCGCTGGGCGGCGAGGTCATCGCGGGCAAGGAATTCTACGTCGAAAGCATTGAAGTTGCAAGCAACAAGTAGGAGAGGAATTATGTGCGATCATTGCGGTTGTGAAGATCACGAACACCATCACGAGCAGGAACAAGAGGAGATCAAGCGTATCCCGGTGGTGCAGCGGATTCTCAGCGCCAACGATCAGGCGGCGCTGGAAAACCGGCAGCATCTCAAGGCCCACGGCATCACCGCCGTGAACATCATGTCCTCGCCGGGCGCGGGGAAGACGACGCTGCTGCTGGCGACCATCGCCGCGTTGGGCGCGCGGGTGCGCCTGGGCGTCATCGAGGGCGACACGGCCTCGCAGGTGGATGCCGAGATCATCGCGGAGACGGGCACGCCTGTGGTGCAGATCAACACGGGCGGCGGCTGTCACCTCGACGCGCCGATGGTGCATAACGCGCTCCACGCGCTGCCGCTGGATGCGCTCGACGTGATTTTCATTGAGAATGTGGGTAATCTCATCTGCCCCGTCTCCTTCGATCTGGGGCAAGATCTCAAGGTAGGCTTGCTCAGCGTCCCGGAGGGGCACGATAAGCCCTACAAGTACCCGGCCATCTTTGAGGCAGTGGATCTGGTCGTCGTCACCAAGTCCGATCTCATGCCCTATCTCGATTTCGACCTGGAGAAATTCAAGGAATTGGTGCAGGGACTCAATCCCCACGCGCCGGTGCTGACGCTTTCCGCGAAGACCGGTGAGGGCATGGCCGAGTGGCTTGCGTGGGTAGAGGCGCAGTTAGGGTAAAATCTGTGGTACACTAGAAGAAAGCGCCGTTTTGCTCTTTGGGAGGTATGTAATGGAAAATTCAGTTAACCTTACGCTAAGTTTGCCCCGCTCAGTTTTTGCAGTTTTGCGGCAGGAACCTTCGCAGTTTGTGGCTGAAATGCGCCTTGCGGCGGCAGTCAAATGGTATGAAATGCGCCGTTTATCTCAAGCAAAGGCCGCGGAAGTTGCTGGATTATCGCGTGCTGAATTTCTGGCCGCCCTGGCTGAGTTTGGTGTCTCCCCATTTCAAACGGATGCCGATGAGCTTGTCGCCGAGGTTTTGGATGCCTGAACATTGGGTGGTCAATGCTTCGCCGCTTATCGTGTTGTCAAAGATTGGCAAAGCTGCGTTGCTGACGCAACTCGCGGATCAAGTTGTGGTTCCCCAGGCCGTAGCCGCAGAGATTCTGGCCGGCCCGGTGGATGATCCTGCACGCCAGCTCATCTCGCAGGGTGATTTTCGGCTCCAAGAAGTCGCTCCTCATGCCGAGATTTTGACCTGGGATTTGGGGGCTGGCGAAACCGCTGTTTTATCGTATGCACTGGCGGTTGCGGGTTGGACAGCAGTATTGGATGATGGTGCGGCACGACGTTGTGCTCGCATATTCAAGCTACCGTGCAAAGGGACATTGGCGCTTGTTTTACTGGCTCGCAAGCGTCAACTGATTCCATCGGCGTCTTCGGTATTGCGCGATTTGTTGGCAGTGGGATTCCGGCTGGATGACGCAGTTATTCGCGAGGCCCTCTATCGAACTGTTGGGGAAACGTGGTGAAAGCGTTTCGTTGGCTTTGAGTCATGTCGTGGTTGAAGTTAGTGCTATTCGCATCACCATCACCGGCGTGGTACAAGGGGTGGGATTCCGCCCCTTCGTCTACAACCTGGCGCAGCGCCTGGACGTGCGCGGTTGGGTACTGAACCACTCCGGCGGCGTGGACATCGAAGCGGAGGCCGCGCCCGATACGCTCGCCGCGTTTCTCGCTGCGCTGCGCGATGAGACCCCACCACTGGCGCGGATCGCCTCGCTGGAGGCGACGCCCATCCCCGCCAACGGCTACACCGGCTTCGAGATTCGCCACTCCGAGGCGCAGGCCGGGCGCTTCATGCTCATCTCCCCCGACGTGGCGACCTGCCCCGACTGTCTGCGCGAGCTCTTCGATCCCGCCGACCGGCGCTACCGCTACCCCTTCATCAACTGCACCAACTGCGGGCCGCGCTTCACCATCATCGAAGACATCCCCTACGACCGGCCCAACACCACCATGCGCGTCTTCCCCCTCTGCGACGATTGCCGCGCCGAGTACGAGGACCCCACCGACCGCCGCTTCCACGCCCAGCCCAACGCCTGCCCCGTCTGTGGGCCGCATCTTGCATTAATGGCGAATGGCGAATGGCGAATGGCGAATGGCGAAGTGAGTCCAGAATACGCAATACGCAATTCGCAATACACAACCGATACCAGCGCTTTAACATCCGCCGTAGCGCGCCTGCTCAAGGGGGAGATTCTCGCCATCAAAGGCCTCGGCGGCTTCCAACTGGCCTGCGACGCGACCAACGCTGAGGCCGTGCAGACCTTGCGCGAACGCAAACATCGCCCGCACAAGCCCTTCGCCGTGATGGTTGCCACGCTCGAAGACGCCCGCGCCGTGTGCCAACTCTCGCCTGCAGAAGCCGACTTACTCACCTCGCCCCAGGCGCCCATCGTGCTGCTGGAGCGCTGTGACACTTCAGAAATACGCAATACGCAATACGCAATAGCGAACGCCGTCGCGCCCAACCAACACACCCTCGGCCTGATGCTGCCCTACACGCCGCTGCACCATCTGCTCCTACGCGATGTGGGCCGCCCACTGGTGATGACGAGCGGCAATCTGAGCGAAGAACCCATCGCCAAAGATAACGACGAGGCGCTGGCGCGGCTTTCTGGCATCGCCGATGCGTTCCTACTCCACGACCGCGACATCTACGCGCGTTACGATGATTCGGTGGTGCAGGCGCTTCCCCCATTCGCCATTCACCATTCGCCATTCATCATTCTCAGGCGCGCTCGCGGTTACGCCCCCTTTCCCGTGACCCTGCCCTTCGAGGTGGGACAGGTCTTCGCCGCCGGACCGCTGCTGAAGAATACGTTCACGCTCACCCGCGACACCTACGCCTTCGTGAGCCAGCACATCGGCGACCTGGAGAATCTGGAGACGTTGGAACACTACGAGGCGGCATTGGCGACGTACCGGCATCTTTTCCGCATCGAGCCGGAGCGCGTGGTCTGCGACCTGCACCCGGATTACCTGAGCACGCGCTTTGCGGTGGAGTATGCACGCGCGCACGGCCTGCTGGCGCCGCTGCGTGTGCAGCATCACCGGGCGCACATCGCCGCGTGTCTGGCGGATAACGGCTGGCCCCGTGACGGCGGCCCCGTCATCGGCGTCGCGTTCGACGGCACGGGCTACGGCGACGACGGCACAATCTGGGGCGGCGAGTGGTTCGTGGGCGACTACGGCGGCTTCGAGCGCGTCGCACACCTCGAGCCGCTACCCCTCCCCGGCGGCGACGCGGCCACACGCGCGCCCTGGCGCATCGC
>DAOTXC010000056.1:0-41618 GCA_034435555.1 Anaerolineae bacterium | reverse complement strand
ATGAAGAGCACGGGCTTGGGGCCGGGAATGGCCTCGTTGGTGAGCCGCAGCACCATCAAGTCGTAGCCGTTCGTCGGATTTTGCGTGCGTTCCCAGGAGTCGCCGATGTCAATCCACTCCGCCAGCGCGGGATAGTCGGCCACGATCTGCTCCGCCATCGCGAAGGTCTCCTCGACGGTGCGGTAGCAGGGGTAGCCGGGGATGCCTGTTACCTGTCCCTCCAACGGCTTGCGTATCTGGGTGATCTGTAGGGTCAGTTCGGCATCCACCTCCACCCGCAGGCCCAGTGCTTCCAGCTGCGCCGCCTGGTGCGGCAGAATTTGCGCCACCAGGAAGCCGGCCTCCGGGCGCACCTCCCAGATGTCCAGCCAGCCGAGCTCCGCCAGCACGGCGACATCATCGAAGTAGATGCGCGCCACGCTAGGCAACTCGGCCTCACATATGAAGAGCTCATCCGGCGCGGGATCCGCCCCAGGGGGCGGGGTCTGCGCCTGCAATGAGGTCGGCCAGCCGCTCAACAACACGGTCAACACCAGGCATACTGCGAAAATGCGTTGAAACTGAAACTTCGACACAAAAACCTCCGGTTGGAAATAGATTTGTTTCTGAATAAGCCTTGAGCAGATATTGGACGCGGATTCACGCAGATTTCCGCTGATTTTAAGAGCTATCAGCGTGAATCTGCGTCCTAATCCCGATTAGCATTATTAGGGAATGACTCTACTGAGTCTAGCGAGTCAGCGAGTCGCCGACTCGTTGTTTAGAGTAAATAAGGGTAGGAAGAGCTGGTAGCCAGGCGGCGGCGCGGCGATGGCGACATCCCAGGTGAGGCGCGCGGTGGCCGGGGTGGGGCGCGGGTCGCTGGCCGATAGAGCCGTCACGGTGAAGGAGGTCGTCGCGCCCGGCGTCGCGGTGAGCGGCATGGTCACGGTGAAGGGCAGCTGCGCGCTCGCGCCCACGCCGAGCGCGGAGAGCGTCCGCGTCAACGGCGTGATGTGCCAGCCGTCCGCCGGTGTGATGCTGAGTGCCACGGCCTCTGTCAGCGTGCCGGTGTTGGTCACGGCCACCGTGTAGACAAAACTCGTACCCGGCGTCACCGTCAGCGCATTGGTCGCGCTGCCCAGGGCCACGCCATACTCGTGGATGGCGACCGTCCGCGTGACGGTATCGCTGAAGCAGCCGCCCATCGCCGTCAGCGCGACGGTGTGCGGGCTGAGGTGGGCGAAGGTATGCGTGGGATGCGTCTGTGTGGACGTGATCCCATCGCCGAAGTCCCAGCTGTAGGTGTCGGCCTGTGTGCTCAAGTTGGTGAACTGCACCGGATAGTCGAGCAGGGCCGGTTCTGCGAGGGTGAAGGCCGCTATCGGCGCATCGCCCCAGACCGTGACGGAGACCGGCGGCCCCACCGTGGGGGTGGGCCACTCCGTCGCCGTCACCTGATAATCCTCGTTGAGGATGACCGTGCCGGAGGGGACGCAGCCCACTGTCACACCAAAGGAGACCGTGCGCGTCTCGTCGGCGTCCAGCGATAGCGCCCGCCAGACCACCGCATCGCCCTCCAGCGCCCCCCTGTCGGAGATCCATTCCAGACTCGTGTGCGCGGGCAGCGTGTCGCTCACGGCCACGCCTGTCGCCGCGCCGCCCGTATTCGTCACCGTCAAGGTATAGGTGAACGGCTCGCCTGCGGAGATGGTGGCGGTCGAGGCGTGCTTATCTATCGCCAGGGCGGGCGGATAGACGAAGGGGATAGCCAGATGGGCCACCGTCCCCAGCGAGGCGCGCACGAAATTGGTGTAGTAGACCATATCGAGGTACTGGAGCAGGTCTTGGGAGGTGTGGTAGCGGGGATTGAGGTCATTCTCGTCATCCTCGATCGCTAGAATCGCCGGGTAGCCGTTGTTCCAAAAGGAGCTGTGGTCGCTGGCGGTGATACCATCGGGATCAATGATGGGAATCAGGGCGTAGGATAAGCCGTACTCCGCCACCACATCCACAAAGGTCTGGGCGATGACCAGGTCGGCGCTATAGCCGGGGTTGCTGGTCTGGCGCGTGTGCAGGCGCAGCACGGGCGCGGAGTCGGGAGTGTTCCACGCGATCATATCGAGGTTGAGGACGGCGACGATGTCGTCGCCGTTCGCGTTGGCCTGCGCCGCGTAGGCCCGGCTGCCGCAAAGGCCCTGCTCCTCGCCGGTGAAAAGCACGAAACGCACCGTCCGCTCAAACTGATACTGGGACATGATCTCTGCCGCGAGCAACACGCCGACCGTGCCGCTGGCGTTATCGTCCGCACCGGGGGCCAGACCACTGGAGGGCATATCATCAATGTGGGCCGTGATTAGCACGAGCTCGTCGGGCATGGTCGCGCCGGGCAACTCACCGATCACGTTGCGATTGCTACCGCACCAACTGATAGTCCAATAGTGATAGGACGGATCCAGTCCCCAAGCCTCCAGATGTTCGTAGGCATATTGGGTCGCCTTGTTCAAGGGCGTGCCGGAGCCGGTGTGCCGCGTGGTGATGGTGTATGGCGCGCCGCCGACTTGCGCCGGGCGCTCCCCGCTCAAATCGGCGGTGTAGTCATAGACTGCCGATTGCGTGACTTGGGCGATCATCTCGGCGACCAGCGGCGAATAGGTCATCGTCACCGCCGGGAGGTCGCGGGTCGTCGTCGCGGGCGGCGCTTCCGGCAGCCAGTAGAGCGCGAAGCCGGCCTCGCTCAGCGCGGCGGCCTGCGCCGGGGTCGCGTCCCGCGCGATGATCTGCCGCCCGTCGTCGTAGATCACGTTTGCCAGCGCCGGGGCTTGCATCCGTGCGCCGGGCCGTCGTTCCAGCGCCACCAGGTAGCGCGTCTCGGCGGAGGCGACATCGAGAATTTGATAGGGGGCGGCGCTGCTCTGCAACATCGCGCGCGAGGTGCGCACCAGGGCGTAGGCCGTTCCGGTCGCATCCTCCAACTCTGCGTAGATGGGCAGCTCCGCCGCCGCGCTCAGCGGCACGCGGGCCAGGACGAGCGGCGCATCGTTTTGCGCCAGCGTCGGAAATTGCGCGCTCAGCAACGTGATGAGCAACGCCACAATGACGAGATAGCGATAGTGTTTCATCTATTTACGCCTCCAGAATCAGCGAATTGGTGATCGCCAGTAACTACTCACCCTGGCTCCGAGGGGATCGTCAGATCCCCGTCAAGTCAGAATTATCCAGGACTACATTGTATAGCAGCCTGGAATTTGCTCGTGCCTCCACGCCGGATCTGGCGATCCGGCTAGAGCCTGAGTAGATACGATCGCCATATACTTAGCTTGGCTATTGTAATTCCGAACGCTGAGAAGGCAACGCACGGGCATTGGCAGTTTTGCAGGACTCTGGTAAGATTAGGGTACACGTCATTATTTTCATTCATGGAGCGAATGCATGCAATCCAACTGGCTCTGGGGATATTTCATACCGCTTGGACTCCTGTTGTTGATCTGGGGAGGTTTCTCCCCGCGCAGGGCGCGCCGCGTGACCGCGCTGGCGGCGCTCATCATCGGCGTGACCGCGTTGGGCTACTGGGCCACCGGCTACGCTCTGCATTTGGGCGGCGTCCAGGTACTCGATCCCGAAAATCCGGCGCTGTTGGGGCTGAATCTGCTCTACGGCCCGGCGCGCGATTGGGGTTTCTTCGGGATGCAGGGCTTTGGGCTGTTCAACGCCGCGCTGACGCCTACCGCGCTCGCGCTTTTCCTGGCCTACTTGCCCCTCATCACCGGCGGGGTGCTGCTGTTGGCGCTGGCCCTGGCCGAGCTGCGCCGCTGGGTCATGGTCGTCGCCAGCTTGCTGGGCAGTATGGTGGTCTTTCCCGTCGCCGCCTGTTGGATTTGGGGCGGCGGCTGGCTCTCGCGCATCGGCCATTCGTTGGAGCTGGGACACGGTTTTGTGGATTTCGGCGGCAGCGCGCTGCTCTTCTGGCTGCCCGCATCTATGGCTGCCGGCATCCTGCTTCTGCAAGGGCGCCGTCCGGCGCAGGAACCTGACGGCCCGCCGCCGGCGCACTTCCCCATGCTTGCCAGCCTGGGTGCGTTACTTCTCGTCATCGGTTGGATGGGCTGGACGTTCGCGGCGCCCTTCCACACTTACGGCGCGCTCCTGGACTTGAACCGCGCGGCCATCAGCGCCCTGTTGGGTCTGAGCGGCGCGATTCTGACCGCGCAACTCTATGCCTGGCTCTCTACCGGCGAGCTGGAACCGTTGCTCAGCGCGCGCGGGCTGGCTGCTGGGGCGGGGGCCGCGCTTGCAGGGGCGGCCTTTGTGCCCGCGTGGGCCGCGCTGGCGCTAGGGCTGCTCACAGGGCTGCTCTTCCCGCTGCTGCTCTATCTCATCGAACACGGCCTGCGCCTCAAAGACACCGCCGCGACCCTGGCGTTGGGCCTTTGCGGCGGCTTCGGCGTGTTGGCGGTGGGCCTCTTCGCCGATGGGCGATGGGGGCAGGGCTGGAACGCCATCGCCCCTTCCAACGGCGGCGAAATCCCGGTCGGGGTGGCGGGTCTCTTCGCCGGCGCGGGGGTCTCGCAATTGCTGGCCCAACTTGCGGGATTGGCGGCGCTGGGCCTGTGGGGGCTGCTGTGGGGGCTATTGCTCGGTGTGATTGCACGCCCGCGTCGCCCGCGCACGGTCGTCGCGCCGGCCCCTGTGCCAGCGGAGGAGGCGGCTGCGGACCCGACGCCGGTTTCCACGGATGACACTGTGGGCGGGGACAAGGCGTAGAAGATGCGCGTAATCGCAGGGCAGGCCAAGGGGCGGCGACTCTATTCGGTGCCTGGGCCGGGAACGCGGCCCATCACCGACCGGGCCAAGACTGCGCTTTTCAACATCTTGCAGGATGATCTGCTAGACTGTCACTTTCTTGATCTCTTCGCCGGGACGGGGCAGGTGGGCATCGAGGCGCTCAGCCGTTACGCGGCGCGCGCCGTTTTTGTTGAATCCGGGGCCGCTGCCGTGCGCACCATCCGCCAAAATCTCCAGCTTACCGGTCTAGCGGATAAGGGCGAGATCGTGCGAGCGGATGTCTTCGGCTACCTCTCCGGTCGGTCCGCACAGGCTTTCGATTACATCTACGTCGCGCCGCCGCAATATCGGCAGCTGTGGGAACAGACGCTTCATTATCTGGATACCTATCCCGATTGGTTAGCCCCGGATGGCTGGATCATTGTGCAGATCAATCCGGTGGAAGACAAGCCGCTGACACTGGCCCATTTTGAGCGCTTTGATCAACGCAAATATGGCAGCGTTCTGTTGTGCTTCTACGCCCGCCGCGAGCTGCCGGAGTCACATGCTGCCCAATCTTGAACCACTCGGTTGTCAATTGCATCAAAACAAGTATACTTTCTGTAATGGCTGTGGCCTCTACGTTTGGCGCTCACATCGGCTGTTGCAATAAGTCAGATGGTAGCATTTTTCGTTCGGCCCTGATTTTACTGGTCCGCTGGAGTCACATTTGAAACGCTATTCGATTCTCATTGTGGGACGTAGCCGTACCACAGATGAAGAGCTCCTATCCGTCCTCCGGCCACACTATCAAGTGAGGCTGACTTCTACACGTCGAGAGACCATGCAGATATTGCAGGTGCAATCAGTGGCTCTGATTATCGTTGATGTGCCTAGCATTCGTTTTCAGTTGGAACGGTTTTGTAACGATTTGGCAGCGCAACACGCATCGAGCTCGCTTTTCCTGCTGTTGAACAAAGGGATGCGCCTGGATCGTTTACCGCGCGCCAGCGGCTATCTGCGGCGTCCCTTCACCCGGCGGCAATTGCTCAATCGCATTACCCGCATCCTCCCTGAGCAGGATGGGGAGACCATCGCGTGGCGCGAGTTGCAACTGAACACCGGGGGGAATCTGTTGGTCTGGCAGGGCCTCGAAATCCCGCTCACGCCCAAGCAGGCGGCGCTGGTGCAGATTTTTTTAGAGAACCCGGAAAAGCTGCTCTCGCGGGTCAGGCTGATGCGGGAGGTGTGGGGCACTAGTTACATGGGTGATACGCGCACGCTGGATGTGCATATTCATTGGTTGCGCAAAGCTATCGAGAAACTCGGCGCGCCCTTCACCATCAAAACCAAACGTGGCAAGGGATACCGAATCGTTTGCAATCAATCCGAAGATTAGAAGTCATCTCTGTGGAGTTTCCGACGCGACCAGAGGTGAATTGGCCCTGTTCGCATTGAAGTCATCGAAGAGAGTTGCCTCACGCCCGTTTTATGGTAGAATTGCCCCCTAGGTGTATAGCACACACGCAATCGGACTCGCGTGGCCGTGCCAGCCGGTCGGTTGGTTCCACGAGGGGATGAGGGTTGCGGAGGAACAAAACATTCAAGAGGAGGTTTGTACTTTACTATGGCTATTGTTACTATGAAGCAGCTGCTCGAGACGGGCGTGCATTTCGGACATCGCACCCGCCGGTGGAATCCGCTCATGAAGCGGTACATCTACACCGAACGCAATGGGGTGCATATCATTGATTTGCAACAGACCGTCAAGGCGCTCAATGTCAGCTACGAATTCGTGCGCGACGTCGTCGCGCAGGGCGGCAAGGTGCTCTTTGTGGGCACCAAGCGTCAGGCTCAGGAGACCATCGAGCAGGAGGCCCGCCGCTGTGAGATGCCTTACGTCAACCAACGGTGGTTGGGTGGGACTTTGACCAACTGGCGCACCATCCGTGAGCGCATTGATTATCTCAAGGATCTGGAAGCCCGCCGCGATGCTGGCGAGTTCGAGCTGCTCACCAAGAAAGAGGCGCTCATGCTCACCCGCGAGATTGACAAACTCAACGCGCGGTTGGGTGGCTTGAAGGAGATGGAGCGCCTGCCAAAGGCTGTCTTTATCATTGATGTTGAGAATGAGACAACGGCGATAGCCGAGGCTGACCGGTTGGGCATTCCCATCGTTGCGGTGGTGGACACCAACTGCAATCCTTCTCGCATTGACTACGTCATCCCCGCCAACGACGACGCCATCCGCGCGATTCGGCTATTGGTCTCCAAGATGGCCGATGCGGCGTTGGAAGGACTGGCCTTGCGCAAGGAGACGCAGCCGGAGGAAGAGGAACTCTACGCTGAAGATGAGAAGTATTTGAGCGCCGAGACCCTCGCGCGCCTGCGCAAGCTGCAGTTTGAAGAAGATGATGCTGACGATGATGATGGGGACGATGACGACGCCGACTACGATGACGACGACGAAGGAGATGAACTCTAATGGAAATCGCTGCGACTATGGTTAAAGAGCTCCGCGAGATCACCGGCGCGGGCATTTTGGATTGCCGCAAGGCCCTGGAGGCCACAGAAGGCGATATGGAAAAGGCCATTGATCATCTGCGCGAGAAGGGACTGGCGGCAGCCGCCAAGCGCATGGATCGTGAGGCCAAAGATGGGCTGATCGAAGCTTACATCCACGCCGGTTCACGGGTGGGCGTGCTGGTTGAGGTCAACTGCGAGACTGACTTTGTGGCGCGCACCGATGAATTCCAGCAGCTAGTACGCGACATCGCGCTGCAAATCGCAGCGATGGCGCCGCGTTACGTCAGCCGCGCGCAGATTCCTGATGAGGTCATCGCCCGCGAGCGGGAAGTGTACCGCGCGCAGGCGCTGGAAGAGGGCAAGCCGGAGTCCGTCATTGATCGCATCATCGAGGGGCGGCTCGAGAAGTTCTACGCTCAGGCCTGCTTGCTCGAACAGGACTTCATCCGCGATGATGAGTCCACTATCGAAGAACTGCTCAAGGCTGCGATTAGCAGGATTGGGGAGAATATCGTCATTCGGCGTTTTACACGTTATGAGCTGGGAGAGAGTCTGGAGGGGTAATCCTCCAGACCTTTTCATAGGTAGGGTTCCATGAAAACACCGCGTTATAAGCGAATTCTGCTCAAAATTGGGGGCGAATCGCTTGCTGGCCCCGAAGGGTTCGGCATTGACCCTCATCAGGCGGACGAGGTCGCCAAAAAGATCGCCACGCTGCACGCCTACGAGGTCGAAATCGGGGTTGTGATTGGCGCGGGGAATCTGTGGCGAGGCCGCGATGGGCTGGAGCATGGCATGGATCGAGCGACAGCCGATCAGATGGGCATGTTGGCGACGGTGATGAACACCCTGGCGCTGGCCGATGCGCTAGGTCGCCAGGGCCTTCCCACCCGTGTGCAAACCGCTATCGAGATGCGCGCCATTGCAGAACCTTTCATTCGGCTGCGTGCCATCCGCCATCTGCAAAAGGGCCGTATTCTCATCTTTGGCGGGGGCACGGGGAATCCTTACTTCACTACCGACACGGCTGCTGCGTTGCGCGCCGCCGAGATAGGGGCCGATTTGCTGATCAAGGCGACCAAAGTCAATGGCGTCTACGATAGCGATCCCTTTATCAATCCCCAGGCCAAGCGCTTCGACCAGTTGACCTATATGGATGCGCTCAATCTGCGGCTAGGGGTGATGGATTCCACGGCGCTCACGCTCTGTATGGATAACGACCTCCCAATCATGGTGCTCAGTCTTTGGGAGCCGGATGCACTAGAACAGGCCGTGCTCGGCGAGGCGGTCGGCACCCTGGTGCGGGCCTGAAGCAAAGCCAGCGTTTTAGAGAAAGGAACAGCTCACATGATTAACGATCTGATACGCGAGACGGAAGCCCGGATGCAGAAGACCCTGGAGAATATGGAAGATGATTTTCGGGGGATTCGCACGGGGCGCGCCTCTCCTGCTCTGGTAGAAAAGGTCAGTGTGGATTACTATGGCGCTCCCACGCCGCTCAAGCAGCTGGCGGTCATCTCTGCGCCGGAGCCACAGTTGTTAGTGATTCGTCCTTACGATGTCACCTCTATCTCCACCATCGAAAAGGGCATTTTGCAGGCTGATCTGGGTCTCAACCCCAGCAATGATGGGCGTGTGATTCGCATCCCCATCCCGCGCCTCACAGAAGAGCGCCGCCGCGAGCTGGTCAAGGTGATCAAGCGCCGTGTGGAAGAGGCCAAGGTCGCGTTGCGCAACATTCGCCGCGATGCGTTGGAGGATATGCGCAGCTTCGAGAGCGAGAAATTGATCTCTGAGGATGAGCTCAAACGTGGGCAGGATGAGCTGCAAAAGATCACCGATCGTTACAGCGAGAAGATTGATACTGCCGGCGAGCGCAAAGAACACGAAATCATGGAAATCTGATGCAGTGCGTTGCGGGGGCTTGCGCAACAAGCCCCCCGCAACCGCTTGATGTAGGGCCTCCACAAGTTTTGAGAAAGATCGCACCTTTTCTTTTTCCCCATCCCGTTTATAATAAGTGTCACCACTTGAGGGAGACGGTATGAGCACGAGCCAGACTGCAAACGAATATCCCCCCCTCGAACGACTTCCGGCCCATGTGGGCATCATCATGGATGGGAATGGGCGTTGGGCGTGCGCGCGCAATTTACCCCGCCTGGCCGGCCATCGCGCCGGCGTCGAAAAT
The DNA here is from genome assembly GCA_034435555.1 of Anaerolineae bacterium. Taxonomy (GTDB): domain Bacteria; phylum Chloroflexota; class Anaerolineae; order B4-G1; family SLSP01; genus DAOTXC01. Next base: position 32,161 of record DAOTXC010000056.1, on the reverse strand, counting down.
CTGCGGCGCGTGCTTCGCGCTGCGGTGGAGCTCGGCGTGCCGATCCTCACCCTCTACGCTTTCTCTACCGAGAACTGGCGTCGTCCAGAAGAAGAGGTGCGCGGCTTGTTGCGTATCCTCAGCGAGGCGTTGGACAAAGAGGTTGACGAATTACACAAAAATGGAGTACAATTAAGACATATCGGCAGCCTGGAGCCGTTACCCGATGATCTCAAACAGCGCATTGATGCTGCCGTAGCGCTGACGCGGGATAATCAACAACTGATAGCCAATATCGCCTTTAATTATGGGGGACGTGCGGAGCTCGTCCGTGCGGTACAACGGATCGTTGCCCAGGGAATCCCTGTAGAGGAGATCACCGAAGCGACCATTGCGGAGCATCTCTACACAGCCGGATTGCCGGACCCAGACCTGATCATCCGTCCTGGTGGCGAGATGCGCGTCAGCAACTTTCTTGTCTGGCAAGGGGCCTATGCTGAATACTATGTCACGCCGACTTTCTGGCCCGACTTTGATAAAGCAGCCTTTTATCAGGCCTTAGTGGATTTTAACCAGCGGAATCGGCGCTTTGGTGGGCTGAACAAGTAGTCAGCCTTTCCTACCACCTCCTTTGTGCTGGTCTGTGCGTCTACGATGTAGCACGTCCCAACGCAAAGGGCGAGACCTTCCAAAAAATGCAACTCTAGCGCCTGTTCAGGGCGTCAAAGGGCTTTATACATCAAAGATGAAAACCAGGGTGATCAGTGCAGCTATTCTCATTCCTGTCGTCGTTGCTGCAATTGTGATCGGGGGGTGGGTCTACACCGGTTTGATTGTGTTGGCGGTGATACTGGCCGGGTTGGAATATGTGCGTATGTTACAGCGGCACAACTTCGCGCCGGCGCTCTGGCTGCTCTGGGCGGGGACGCTTTTGTGGATCGGGGATTTTCACCTGGGGGGCGGTGCGTGGCTCGTTCCAGGACTGACCCTGCTGACTTTGACAACAGCAACGTGGTATCTCTTCACCCAAAAATCAGCCCCTACCGCCAGCTGGGCCTTGACGCTGGCCGGAGCTCTCTATCTGGGCCTTGGCGCGTATTACCTGTTGGCCCTCCGCGCGCTGCCTGCGGGTCTCTGGTGGACTTTGATTGCCTTGCCCGGCGTTTGGATCGCTGATTCCGGGGCGTATTGGATCGGGCGGCGCTGGGGGACACACAAATTGGCCCCGTCCATCAGCCCGAAGAAGAGCTGGGAAGGTTATGTGGCCGGCGTGGTTTCCGGCATCTTGGGAGCGGCGCTGCTCAGCTTGTTGTGGAATGCGTTCGCTGATCCGGGCCTCTCTGTGGGTCTGGCCGCGTTGTTGGGCGGCCTGTTGGCTGTGTTGACCCCACTGGGCGATCTTTTTATCTCCATGATCAAGCGCGAGGTTGGTGTCAAAGATTCCGGCGCATTGATCCCCGGTCATGGCGGGGTGCTGGATCGTATTGATAGCTTGCTGTGGGCGGGCATTATCGCGTGGTATGTGCTCATCTTGTTGGGATGAGCAAGTTACAGGAGTATCAAGATATGAATTCACATTTGATCACGATTGAGCGTCACATCATTGAGCAGGAGCGCGCTTACCCAGAGGCGACCGGCGTTTTCAGCAACTTGCTCTACGATATCGCGCTGGCGGCTAAGATCATCTCGCGTGAGATCCAGCGCGCTGGGCTGGGCGACATCCTGGGCGAGTCCGGCGTCATCAACGTCCAGGGCGAGCGGCAGATGAAGCTGGACGTCTACGCCAACGAGGTCTTGATCCGCATGAACAGCTACCCGGGCCGGGTGGGGATCATCGCCAGCGAAGAGATGGAGCGTATCATCACCGCCAATCCCGATGGGCCTGCTTCGATGAGCCAGGGCAAATATGTGCTCATCTTCGATCCCCTGGATGGCTCCTCCAATATCGAGAGCAACGTCAGCGTGGGCACGATCTTTTCTATCTACCGTCGGAAGAGCCAGCTCGGCACGCCCGGCACGTTGCAGGATTGCCTGCAACCGGGACACGCGCTGGTCGCTGCGGGATACATCCTCTATGGCTCCAGCACGATGCTGGTCTATACCACCGGCAACGGTGTGCATGGCTTTACTTTGGAGCCGAGCGTCGGTGAGTTCTTGCTCTCGCACCCGAACATCATGGTTCCAGAAACGCCTAAGTATGCCAGCGTCAATGCCTCTTACGAAAACTACTGGAGTCCAGGTGCGCAGCGGTTCCATCATTACCTGCAAGGACGCGAGCCTACCCAGCCGCGCGTGGCGCTCTCCTCCCGTTACGTTGGCTCGCTGGTGGCCGATTTTCATCGCAATCTACTTCAAGGCGGCATCTTTTATTATCCATTGAACTATCAAGACCCCGCTAATCCCCAGGCGAAGTTGCGTTTGCTCTACGAAGCTGCGCCTTTAGCCTTTATCATCGAAAAAGCAGGCGGTTATGCATCGGATGGCACTCAGAACATTCTGGATGTTGAGCCTACCGCCTTGCATCAGCGTGTTCCGCTCTTCATTGGCAATGAGGAGCTGGTCAGACAAGCCGAAGCATACATTCGCCAATATGGCTAAGCCGTAATCAAGGAGGCAAAACGTGTACACGGAAGAAGAACACCCACAAGCACCCTCAGAGGAAACCTTGTCAGAGGCACCGGTTTCTGAAGAAACAACCATCCCCATCGAGACCCCTGAAGTTGCGGAGCCTGAAGCGGTCATAGAATCCCCGGATGTGGACTACGAGGATCAGGACGAGGATGTCTACACAGAAGACAAAGATGTGGACGAAGATGAAGACGCACCTGCAGATATAGAGGATGTGGAAGACGATGAAGCCCTCGCGTCGAAAGACGAGGAGGCGATGTCAACTAAAGCGCCTGTGGAGTTTACATCTGAAGAAGATGATGAGCTGCGTCGGTTGGATATGCACGATCTGGATGAGATGCGGCTGCCGGAACTGCGCGAACTGGCCCGCGCCTACAACGTCTCTGGCTACAGCCGGCTTAAGAAAGATGAGCTCATCCTGTTATTGCTCAAGGCCAAAGCCGAGCGCGAGGGATTCATCTTTGGCGGCGGTATCCTGGAGATCACGAGCGAGGGGATGGGCTTTTTGCGCTCCTCGCGCTATCTCAAAGGCCCCCAAGATGTCTATGTCTCACAGAGCCAGATTCGGCGCTTTGGGATGCGCACCGGCGATATGGTCGTCGGGCAGGTGCGTCAACCCAAAGAGACTGAAAAATATCGCAGTTTGCTGCGCGTGGAGGCCGTCAACGGCGTTGACCCTGAGGCCGCCAAACGCCGCCCCCGTTTCGAGCGCCTTACCCCCATCTTCCCCAATGAGCGCTTCAATCTGCTGACCGATCCGCGCAATCTCACCCAACGGCTCCTGGAGCTGATCTCCCCCGTCGGGAAGGGGCAGCGTGGCCTCATTGTCTCGCCGCCCAAGGCCGGCAAGACCCAGGTGCTCAAACAGATCGCCAATGGGATTTCGGCCAACCACCCGGAGATACATTTGATGGTCGTGCTCATCGGCGAGCGCCCTGAAGAAGTGACCGATATGGATCGCTCCGTGGATGCCGAGGTCATCAGCTCCACTTTTGATGAACCTGTTGAGCATCAGGCCCAGGTCGCGCGGATGGCATTGGAACGCGCCAAGCGCCTGGTGGAAAGCGGGCGCGATGTTGCCATTCTGATGGATAGCATCACGCGACTGACGCGCGCCTATAACCTGGTCGTTCAACCCAGTGGGCGGACGCTCTCCGGCGGTCTCGATCCGGCGGCGCTCTATCCGCCCAAGCAATTCTTCGGCGCGGCGCGCAACATCGAAGAAGGCGGCAGCTTGACGATCCTCGCTACCTGCCTCATTGATACGGGCAGTCGCATGGATGATGTCGTCTACGAGGAGTTCAAGGGCACCGGCAACATGGAGCTGCATCTCAACCGCAAGCTGCAAGAGCGGCGCATCTTCCCCGCCTACGATATCGTCCGCTCCGGCACGCGCCGCGAAGAGCTCCTGCTCGATTCGGAGACGTTGCGCCAGGTCTGGCTCATGCGCCGCATGGTCAGCCAGATGATGGCGTCCAAGCCCAGCGGCGCCGGCTACGACATCGTGGCCGCTACTGAGGCGCTGTTGCAACAGATGCGCCGTACCCGTACCAACGCCGAGTTCCTCTACAACTTGACCCGCGATCTGTAGCTTTTTAGGCTTCCGCAGGCCCAGGGATTCCCTGGGCCTGCGGCCTTCCGGCTAACTATGCGCTTCTTCAAGATGGTTGACAAATCAAGCACCCTGGCTTAGAATGACGGCATGTCTGAAGGGACGCAAGGAGAGAGGTCGCGCGAACGTGACCGCCTAAGTATTCTGCTGGCCATGACATTGGTCAGCGTGGCGCTTTTTCGCTTTGTCGAATTGCCCAGCTTTTCCTGGAGCCTTAACCGGGTCTTAGGCTCCCCGCTAGGCTTTACTATCGGCGGCAATTGGATTCTCACCGCGCTCCTGATGGGATTGGTTGCTGCCGGGACGCTCTCTCTCATGCAGACGCATCCTCACCGCGACGCTCCGGAACGCCCACTGAGCATCTCTCTCATCGCGCCTACCCTGGGGGCACTCCTGGCCTCGCTCTTGCTCTCCCGCACTAGCACGTGGCCGGTCTGGCTATTGCTGCTGGGCGTAACCGGACTCACCATCGGCATTCTGGAACATCTCTCCTACCGGGCCTTCTCTGCGCGAGATAGCGGATATGCCACCGCGCGCACCGTACTGAACATCATCGATTATCTGTTGGGCTTTGCGCTTTTTGGTTTGATCCTCAGTGAACAAGGACGCACCTTGATCACCGGCCCGGCTGTCCTCTTGCTCACGACTCTCCTGGCGCTCGATCTGCTGAGCGCCAGCGGCGCTCCAATCCGCAAAGTATTGCTCTTTGGCGTGATCTGCGGTCTGCTGGGGGGGCAGTTTACCTGGCTGCTCAGCTACTGGCCCATCTCCTTTTGGATGTCTGCTACGCTTCTCAGCCTCAACCTCTATCTCTGGAGCGGCTTGAGCTACCAGTATCTGCTCCAGCGCCTTACCCGACGGGTTTTGGTGGAATTTGCTCTGCTGACCCTATTAGTTTTTGTGTTGTTGCTGTGGCTCCGGCCATAGTGAGGGGAATTTATCATCTCCTTGATTGCCAAGGAAAGAGAAGGAGAAGAATTTATATGCCTACGGAAGCACAATTGAGAATCCGGGAAAAACTCCCTGAACGGCTCAGCCGATTGGAAGAGCTGGCCTACAATTTTTGGTGGTCCTGGCATCGTTCTAGCCGCGATCTTTTCAAAAGATTGGATCGCACGCTGTGGACTACCACACGGCATAACCCCATTCGTATCCTGCTAGAGACTCCGCAAAAGCGGTTGGATCGTCTGGGCAAGGACCCCGCTTTCTTGCGCACCTACGATGCCGTGCTGATGGAGTACGACCGTGACACTGAGAATGGGCATCTCTGGTATTCCCAGACCTATCCCGACTTGTTGGAACATCCCATTGCCTATTTCTCGGCGGAGTTTGGGTTGCACTCCTCGCTGCCTATCTATTCCGGCGGGTTGGGCGTCCTCTCCGGCGACCACACCAAAGAGGCCAGCGATTTGGGTCTCCCCTTCATCGCCACCGGCTTCCTCTACGAACAGGGGTACTTCCGCCAGCGGCTAGATCCCAATGGCTGGCAGGGGGCTATCTACCCGCCCCTCGATCCCAATGAGGTTGCCCTGGCGCGGTGCCTGTGCACCGATGAGAGCTGTGTCAATATCAGCCTGGATATCAGTGACCGTAAGATTCACTTGCAGGTCTGGCAAGTCATGGCCGGGCGCGTGCCTCTCTATCTGATGGATGCCAACCTCGAGCATAACGCCCCTTGGGATCGCGAACTGACCGCGCGCCTCTATGGCGGCGACCAGGAAATGCGCATCCAGCAGGAAATTCTGCTCGGCATCGGCGGGGTGCGCATCTTGCGCGCGCTCGGCATCGAACCGCGCGTCTGGCATATCAACGAGGGACACTCTGCCTTTCTCCTACTCGAACGCCTCCGCGAATACGTCAGCCAGGGCCTCACCTACGAGGAAGCTGCCGAGCGCGTGCGCGCCAGCACGCTCTTCACCACGCACACCCCCGTCCCCGCTGGCCACGATGCTTTCTCCTTTGGTATGATGGAGAAGTATTTCTACAACTTCTGGCCGCAGATAGGATTGGATCGTGACCGCTTCATGGCGCTGGGGAGCCACGATGGCGGGTATGGGGCCGCTTTCAATATGACCGCCCTGGCGCTGCGTCTCGCCGGCTATGCCAATGGCGTCAGCGAATTGCACGGCGAAATTTCGCGCAAGATGTGGGGCAATATGTGGCCCCAAACGCCCCCCGACGAAATCCCCATCCGGGCAGTGACCAACGGCATTCATGTCTCTTCCTGGATCGGCGAGGCGATGCACCGCCTCTATCGTACCTACCTCAGCCCCGATTGGAGCGAGCGCCAGGATGACCCCTCCATCTGGGCGCGCGTGGAAGATATTCCCGATGAAAAGCTCTGGGATGCCCACACCTATCTCAAGCGCAAGATGTTCTCCACCATCCGCGAGCGCGCCCGCGAGGATCGTATCAGCCGGGCTATGCCGCCCGAACAGCTCCTGGCTTCCGGCATCTTCCTGGATCCCGAGGCGTTGGTCATCGGCTTTGCCCGACGCTTTGCCACCTACAAACGCGCCAATCTGATCTTTGGCGACATCGAGCGCCTGCTGCGCATGACCCACGACCGCTATCGCCCCGTCCAATTCATCTTCGCGGGGAAGGCGCATCCCGCTGACGATCCGGGCAAGCGTCTGTTGCAGGAGATTTACAACTGGGCGCGCAGCCCGGAGATGGGCGGGCGTATCGCCTTCGTAGAGGACTACGATATGCACGTCGCCCGTTATCTTGTGCAAGGCGTGGATGTCTGGCTCAACACCCCGCGCAAGCCCATGGAGGCCAGCGGCACCAGCGGCATGAAGGCCGCCCTCAACGGCGTGCTCAATCTCAGCATTCTTGATGGCTGGTGGGCCGAGGCTTACAATGGCCTCAACGGCTGGGCCATTGATGCGCAACATGCCAAAAAGAGCTACGACACGCAAGAGGAGCAGGATACCGCCGACGCCATCGCGCTGTGGCGTGTGTTGGAGGAGGAGGTCATCCCGCTCTACTACCAACGCGATCAGGACAATGTCCCGCGTGGTTGGGTGGCGATGATGAAGGAGGCCATCCGCACCGTGGGGCCTAACTTCTCGACCCGCCGCATGGTCAAGGACTACACCAACAGGTACTACGTCCCCGCCCTCCAGCAAATCCTGGAGATCGAAGGCAAGTAAACGTCAAAGACACACGCCGCCCCAAACTGGGGCGGCGTGTGTTTCTCTCCCCTTTAGTTTCAGTAGACGCCTAACTCGCGCAGCCGCTCGTCGCTGATGCCGAAGTGATGTGCGATTTCGTGCTGTACTACATGCTGCACCAGGGCGCGCACCTCATCCCAAGAATGGCACCGCAGCAGGATCGGCTCGCGGTAGATGCTGATCTTATCCGGCAACACCAGGGTGTACCCGTAGCTCGAGCGGCGGGAGCGCGGCACGCCCTGATAGAACCCCAGGAGTTCCTCGCGCCGTGAGACGTGCGCCCGCTGCAGGGTGTGGGCATCGGGCCACGGCTCCACCACCACATCAATGTTGCGCAGCTGCTCCTGAAACCAGGGCGGCAATGCGTCCAGGGCCTCGACGACCAGCTGCTCGAAATACTCTGTCGGTTGCATGATTCCATTATAGCCCCGGTAGCCATTTCTTGACAATTCCATCCGCCCCGCTACAATGCCGCGAGAGAGATGAGCGAGATTACCCTACGGCGCGCGGGACTGGCGGATGCTGCCGCCATCACTGCCGTGCATTGCAGCACGGTTGACCACTGGCGCGATCCCCACACGCGCGAGATTGTCCCGGCGACGGCGCTTGATCTCTACGGGCGGTGGCGCAATGGCGGCCCCTGGATGAGCGTCGAAACCTGCGCACCACATCTCAACCAGCTCCTGTTGGAAGGCCACCTGCCGCTGGTCGCTGAACTTGAGGGGCGCATCGTCGCTGAGGCCGAGTTCTATTGCGACCCGGAGCCGGGGCCGACCGCCGCGCTGCACCTCTCCATTCTCTACGTCCACCGCGATTTCCAGCGCCGGGGGCTGGGGCGGATGCTCGTCCAGGCGGGGTGTGAAGCCGCCCTGGCGCGCGGTCTCCCCGCGCTCACCACGCAACCTGAGACCGAAGCGCAAGCCTTCTACCGGCGGCTGGGCTTCGTTCCCTGGCAGCGCCACAAGGAGCTGCAATTGCGTGCTGAGGGCAAGCCTCCGGCGACGCTCCGTCCCCTCACGCACAAAATCCTGCTGCCGCCGGCGCTCGCTCTGCGGATTGGGCGGTATCAGTGCGGGGCGCAGGGTTGGGATGGCCTGTGGCCGGCGTTGGCGCTTCCCGGCTGGGGCGATCTGCCGCGCCAGGTCTGGCAGGGGACGCTGGCGGATACGCCGGTGTTGCTGGGGCTGCGCCAGCAATTGCTCGATAGGAGCCAGGCCGATGGGTATGCCTGGCTGCCGCCCCAGGCTCCGCTTGCCCCGGCGGTGGCGGCGCTGGGGGCGCTGGCCGCGCAGGCGGGTTATCACGCCGTGGATCTGCTTCTGCCTGAAGCCGAATTGCCCGCGCTGCGTCAGACCTTCCGCCTGGACTATCAGACCACGGTAGCGCTATGGCGCTATGAGCTGCCAAAAGCGGGCGCAGCTCCTGCCGCGCCCGCCGATTTAACAGCCATCACGTAGATCGCGCTACTTGGCGTAGTCCACCGCGCGCGTCTCGCGGATTACCGTCACGCGGATCTGGCCCGGATACTGCATCGTATCCTCGATCTTGCGCGCGACATCCCGCGAGAGGTGCGTCGCGGCCAGGTCATCCACATCCCCAGGGCGCACGATGATGCGTACCTCGCGCCCGGCCTGGATCGCGTAGGCCTCCTCCACGCCCTTGAACGAGCGGGAGATTTCCTCCAGTGTGCGCACCCGCTTGATGTAGTGCTCCAGGCTCTCGCGGCGCGCGCCGGGGCGTGCGCCGGAGATCGCATCGGCGGCCTCGACGATGATGGCCTCCAGCGATTGCTGTTCCACCTCGTGGTGGTGTCCCTCGATGCAGTTGATGACCACCTCCGGGACGCCGTAACGCCGGGCCAGCTCCGCCCCGATGGTGGCGTGCGTTCCCTCCACCTCGAAATCCACAGCCTTGCCGATGTCGTGTAACAGGCCGCCCATGCGCGCGACCTTTTCATCGGCGCCCAGCTCCGCGGCCAGCAGGCTGGATAGCTTCGCCACCTCGATGGTGTGCGCTAGCTGGTTCTGCCCGTAGCTGGTGCGGAAGTAGAGCCGTCCTAATAGCTTGATCAGCTCCCGGTGCAGTCCCGGGATCTCGGCCTCGTAGACGGCGCGCTCGCCCTGCTCGCGTATCGTCTCTTCGACCTCTTGCCAGGCCTTCTCCAACACCTTCTCGATGCGTGCCGGGTGGATGCGCCCATCGGCGACCAGGCGTTGCATCGCGCGGGCGGCGACCTCGCGCCGCACCGAGTCGAACGACGAGACGGTGATCATCTCCGGCGTGTCATCCACAATCACATCCACACCGGCCTTCTGCTCAAAGACGCGGATGTTGCGCCCCCCGCGCCCGATGATGCGGCCCTTGAGCTCGTCGGAGGGGATCTCAATCGAGGTCGTCGTTAGCTCGGCGACCTGCTCGCTGGCGATGCGCTGCACCGCGATGGTAATGATCTTGCGCGCGCGCTCCTCGGCCTCGTCATGCGCGCGCAGCTCCTCCTCCCGGATCACCCGCGCCATGTCCTGGCGGGTCTCCTCGGCCACCTGCGCCAACAGGATTTCGCGCGCCTCTTCCACAGAGAGCTCTGCGATCCGTTGCAGCTCCGTGCGGTGCTCCTTTTCGAGCTTCTCGATTTCGTGCGTGCGGCGATCTAAGGCGCTCTGCCGCTTGTTGAGATTCTGCTGCCGCTTTTCGAGCTGTTCCTGCTGCCGATCCACCTGATCGCGGCGACGTTGCAGGCGCTCCTCCTCGCTGCTGAGCTGGGTACGGCGTTGCTCCAACTGCTGTTCGACTTCCTCGCGTACCTTGTGGGCCTCATCTTTGGCGGTGAGCACGAGCTCGCGCGCCTGCTTTTCGGCCTCTTCCAACAGCCGCTTCTTCATCGCCTCCAAATTGCCCATCTGGGTCTGGTAACGCCATTGACGCACCCAGTAGCCCAGGCCAACACCAACTAACAATCCTATGAGGGTAAATATCACTTCTTTCATCTTTCCAAGTTCTCGCTTTCGTTTTGAGTGTGGGATGGAGAATAGGCGGTCAGGACTTCTCGGATAAAGTCGTAGGAAAAGCCACGACGCGCGAGACGGTCGCGCAAGCGACGTTGAAAGACCTCTGGGGGGAGATGGCGTAAGCGCCGCGCCTGTTCACGAGCGACCTGCCAGCCGGCAGCATCTTCGTCGTAATCGGCGAGTGCAGCATCAATCAGCTCCGCAGCGATGCCTTTGCCGCGCAGTTCCTGTATCAGCGCGCGGCGGCCTCGGGGACGAAACTGTGCCCGATTGTCCACCCAAAATTTGGCAAAAGCCTGGTCATTGACGAGCTGCACCTCGCGCAGCCGTTCGATGACCGCATCTATCACCGTCTCGGAAAAATCGCGCTGGAGGAGGTAGCGGCGCAGCTCCGCTGCGCTGCGAGGACGATACGCAAGATAATTCAGCGCCTTTTCCCGCGCGCGCACGCGCGCATCGGCCAACTGTAACGCAGCGATCTGCTCATCGGTGAGCCAATCGCCTATCTGTAGCGGCAAAGCCACATCCAGTGCCAACCCAAAGGCGAATTCATCATCCAGATAGACGTTGACGCGATCCTTGGTGCGCCGTTGCGCTTCCAGCGAAGTAATCCTGCCGGCCATTTTTCTCCAAAGCAAACGCGGCTATGGTAGGAACCCATAGCCGCGGCGCAGGCATATACCTCACCGTTGGGTGATCACGGATACCATACCCGGTACGCGGGCGCAACCAACCGCGCGCCCAACCTTCCAGGCTAAAACCTCGTCTTGTATTACTCTTATATTACAGGTCAAACCACAAACGATACATTCTCGCAACGCTAACGAGGTTATGGTTAAACAAGATACTCAGCTATGATGTCCCACCACAGGCACATTCTAAACCTGTGTGTTACCGAGATGCGCCTGGGCGCATTCCGGTTTGAACGTACATTCCCCCTCCAATTGAGGAGAAATTTTAGAAAAGAGTTCAGGTTATGCCTCTCTAAGAAGAAGCGTTACCTGATATAAAAGTTTACAATAGAAGTGAGAATTTGACAAGGGCGCAATTGCGCGCGTTTTGTGGTATTATATCCTCAACTCAACTGAAGACGGAAGCGTAGCGCGGACTGTCAGTCCGCGAGGAGGCCAAGCATGAAACCACGTATCTTTGTAACCCGCAAAATTCCCGCAGCGGGCCTGATGCAGCTGGAGCAAGCGTGTGATGTGCAGCTGTGGGAGGAGCCGCTCCCCGTTCCCCGCGCGGTGCTGGAGCGCGAAAGCGCCATTGCCGAGGGGCTGTTGACGCTGCTCTCCGATTCCATTGACGCGGCGCTCATCGCTGCGGCCCCGCGCTTGCGGGTGATCAGCCAGTACGCTGTTGGCTATGATAACATTGATCTCGCCGCTGCAACCGCGCGCGGCATCCCCGTGGGCAACACGCCCGACGTGCTCACCGACGCCACCGCCGACCTGGCCTTCGCGTTGCTGATGACCGCCGCCCGGCGTTTGGGCGAGGCGCGCGATTATGTGCGCGCTGGCGAGTGGCGCACCTGGGGGCCGCAATTGCTGCTCGGTCAGGATGTCTGGGGCGCGACGCTTGGCATCGTGGGGCTGGGCCGCATCGGTCAGGCGCTGGCCCGGCGGGGGCGCGGCTTTGGGATGCGCGTGCTCTATACCAGCCCCAGCTGCAATGCCGATCCGTCGCTGGGGGCGGAATGTGTCCCGCTTGAGACGTTGCTCGCCGCTGCTGACTTTGTGAGCCTGCACTGCCCGCTTACCCCGCAGACCGAGGGCCTCATCGGGGCGCACGAGCTGCGCGCGATGCGCTCGACCGCCATCTTGATCAACACCGCCCGTGGCGCTGTCGTGGATAGTGGGGCGCTCCTCACCGCGTTGCAGGAGGGGTGGATTGCCGGCGCGGCGCTCGATGTCACCGACCCTGAACCGCTTCCCGCCGATCATCCGCTGGTGAATCTGCCCAACTGCATCGTCACGCCGCACATCGGCAGCGCGAGCATCACCGCCCGCACGCGCATGGCGGAACTCGCCGCCGAGAATCTCCTGGCGGGCCTGCGCGGCGAGCCGCTTCCGCACTGCGTCAACCCCGAAGTGTACGCCTGATTCAAAAAGCGCGCGCGGGAAGTGCTCCTCCCACGCGCGCTGTGTCTGTGCTGCGCTCACCATTCCAACACATTCACCGGGATCGCTTGCGCCCAGTCCTTCGGCTCCACGCCGGGGACCTCCATCGGCATGGCGGCGTAGACCTGATCCAGCGCGTACTCCGCATCGTAGGCCCAGGTCCCCTCGAGGGCCTGCTCCAACCACGAGATGGCCTCCGGCGGGTAGGCGAAGAAGTTGCCCGCAAAGGAGATCTTCACGATGCGCTCTTCATCGAATGAGACGGAGGCGTGGACCAGCCCGCCGGGGGCCTGATGTTGACCGTGATGGACGCTGCCCCCGGAGCGCAGGCCGCCCCCGGTGGTGATGAGCGGCGGACGGCCTCGTCGATAGAGCCAGGCCCGTGAGAGCATCCGCCGCCCCAGATACTCGGCCTCATTACGTAGCGTCTCATCCACCTCGCGCTGCTCCAATAGGCCGAGCTGGGCCGCGAAGTGCGTTTCCAATAACACGTAGACCTGCGTCATACTGGGGGGCGTTTCCAGCAGCGCCGTGAGCGATGTCTGAGGCGGCAACACCGCCACTTCTGCCGGCTGCAACAGATGCAGCAACGTCTCCGTATCCAGCGCCACGTTAATGTGCCCGGTGAAGACGACCGCGTCTGCAATTTCGGCCATGCCCATTTCGGCCACCTCTGCGCCGCCGACAACCACTGTATTGAGTGCGGCGTACTCCGCAGCGAGGCCCAATGTTCTCAACGCTTCGATCACCGGCTGCAAGACCCGCGCGTACCATGCCTCGCGGGAACCGGTCAGCAATTCGTGTCTCTTGGGAAGCGCCAGCTGGAAAAAGGCCTGTTGCCCATCGAAATAACCTGCTCGCCCGCCGACCTCCCGCCGGAACACCGGGATGCCAGCCTCTTCGCAATAGGATAGGTTGATCGCTCGCTCCACATCCTGATGATAGCCCACACAGACGTAAGGTGCATCCGGCGCTAACAACACTAGCCCGCTCCGCCCCCTGCGTGGCAGCGCGTGATATAAGAGCTGCGAGTCCAACCAGGGCGCTGCGCCCAGACGATATAGATCCATTGTTACCTCCGCACTCAAACTGCTGCTTCCTGCCTCTACTTACCATTATGCCCCAATTTTCAAAATTTGGGTACTCGGAAAACGGAGGAGGCGTTTGCCTCACAACTCGCTCCAAGTATAATGGGGACATGAGCAAAGAGACTACCCCAATTCGTCAGCAGTATCTGGAACTCAAAGCCCAGTACCCGGATACGATTTTGTTCTTCCGGTTGGGCGATTTTTATGAGACTTTCGATGAGGACGCTGAACTCGCGGCGCGGGAGCTGGACCTCGTGTTGACCTCGCGCCCGGTCTCCAAGGGCGTCCGCGTGCCGATGGCGGGTGTGCCCCACCACGCCGTCGAGAACTACATCGCGCGCCTTATCGAAAAGGGCTATCGCGTCGCGCTGGCCGAGCAGGTGGGTGAGCCTACCGGACGCGGCCCGATGGAGCGCCGCGTCGAGCGCGTCGTCACGCCGGGGACAGTGCTTGAACCCGCCATGCTCGATGAAAAGCGCTCCAACTATCTCGCCGCTGTCGTCATTGATGGCGAGCGGGCCGGCATCGCTTATGCCGAAATCTCCACGGGCGAATTCGCCACCACCCAGCTGCACGACGGCAGCGATATCCTCACCGCCGTCCGGCAGGAGCTGGCCCGCCTCCAACCGCGCGAGGTGCTCATCCCCAAGCTCGGCTCCTGGAAAGAACGCGCCGCCGATGCCCCTGTCGCCGCTCCCGAAGAGGCGCTGGCGGCACTCCTCCCGGCGCACTTCACCCCCTGGGCCGCCTATCGCTTCGAGGAGACCGGCGCGCGCCAACTGCTGCTCGAACACTTCCAGGCGCGCACACTGCAAGGTTTCGGGTGCGAGGGGAAACCGCTGGCCGTGCGCGCAGCCGGGGCCGTGCTCGCCTATCTGCAGGAGACCCAACAGGGTCTGCTGCCCCAGATCACCGGCCTGACGACGTATGCGACCGACCGCTTCATGGCGCTCGATCCGGCCACCTGGCGCAATCTGGAGATCACCGAGACCTTGCGCGGCGCAAAGCGCGGCTCGCTCCTCGGTGTGCTCGATGAGACGCACACGCCGATGGGCGGACGCCGGTTGCTCAAGCGTCTGGCGCAACCCCTGCTCGACATCCCTGCGCTGGAGGCGCGGCTGGATCAGGTGGAGGGCTTTGTCATGGATGGTGTGCTCCGGGGCAAAGTCCGCGAGTTCTGCCGCCAGATTCCCGATCTGGAGCGGATGACCAACCGCGTTCTGGCCGGGCAGGCCACCCCGCGCGATCTGAGCGGCATCCGCCACGCCCTGGAGACCGTCCCCGTATTGCGTGATCTGCTGGCTGAGCACGTTCCCTCGGCCCCGCCCGGCTTCGCTGACCTGCTCACCACCCTCGACCCGGTCTCGCCTGCGGCGATGCTGATCGCGCAGGCGCTCGTAGATGACCCTCCCGCTCAGCTGAGCGCCGGCGGGCTGATCCGCCCCGGCTTCTCCGCCGAGCTCGATGGCATCCTCCTCGCCAGCAAGGACGCGCGCGACTGGATCGCCAACCTCGAGGGCAAGGAGCGCCAGCGCACCGGTATCAAGAATCTCAAGGTGGGGTACAACAAGGTCTTTGGCTATTACCTGGAAGTGACCAAGGCGAACACCGAGCGCGTGCCCGATCATTACATCCGCAAGCAGACGCTCGTCAACTCCGAGCGGTACATTACCCCGGAGCTCAAGGAGTACGAGAGCCTCGTCCTCAACGCCGAGGAGCGCATCTCTGAGCTGGAAGCCCGGCTCTTCAGGGAGATCTGCGCCCAGGTCGCCACGCACGCCGCCGCGCTGCTCGCCACCGCCCAGGCCCTCGCCCAAATTGACGTGGCCGCCGCGCTGGCCGAGGTCGCCTTGCGCTATCGTTATGTCCGCCCCACTTTCGACACGGCCCCCGCGCTCGACATCACCGCCGGGCGGCATCCCGTTGTGGAGCACACGTTGCGCGAGCCGTTCATGCCCAACGATCTCCACATGGACGCCGAGAGTCGCCTGCACATCATCACCGGCCCGAACATGGCCGGGAAGTCGGTCTTTCTGCGGCAGGCGGCGCTGATCGTGCTGCTGGCGCAGGTGGGCAGCTTCGTCCCGGCGGACGCGGCCCACATCGGCATCGTGGATCGCATCTTCACCCGCATCGGTGCTTCCGACGAGCTCGCTGCCGGGCAATCCACCTTCATGGTCGAGATGGTGGAGACGGCCAACATTCTCAACCATGCCACGCCGCAGAGCCTCCTCATCCTCGATGAGGTGGGGCGCGGCACCAGCACCTACGACGGCATGGCGATTGCCTGGGCCGTGATCGAGTATCTGCACAACCACCCGGAGCGCCGCGCTCGCACGCTCTTCGCCACCCACTACCACGAGCTGATCGAGATGGAGGAGCAGCTGCCCCATGTGCGCAACTTCAACCTGGGTGTGGCGGAGGAGGGGCGCGACATCGTCTTTCTGCACCAGGTCGCGCCCGGCGGGGCCGATCGCTCTTACGGCATTCACGTCGCGCGGCTGGCGGGCATCCCCGCCCCCGTGGTGCATCGCGCCGAGACTCTGCTGCAACAGCTCGAAAGCGGCGAATTCCGCCCCGGCACCGCTGAGCCGGAGCCTTTCCAGCCGCTACTGCTGGCCCAAGAGCATCCCATCGTCCAGGCGTTGCGCCAGCTGGACGTGAACAGCCTGACGCCGCTCGACGCGATGACGCAGCTCTACGCCTGGCAGAAGCAGCTGCTCAGCGAGAAAAAAGCATAGTAGGAGGCGCGTATGGCTACTGAGACCGTTCCGAACCCGCCCTTCACCGTGCGCCGTCACTGGTTCTTCCGGCTGCTCGCGGCGCTCTGCCTGTTGCTCTGGCTGATCATCATGGCGACGGCGTTGCCGCAGTTCTGCGCTGTTGATATTCCCCTCGCTTTGAATCTCATCCGGCTGATCGGGATGTTGGGCGTGCTGCTCGCCATCTGGTATCTGATCGGGTATGCTTTCGAGACGCTGACCCTGGATGCAACCGGCATCTGTCGGGTGCGGCTGGGGCGGCGCGCTACGCTCCGCTGGAATGAGATCGCGCGCATCGTCAGCAATCCGCAGCAGTCACTCCTGCTCTTCAAGGGTGGGGCGCGGCAATTGACTGCCCCAGGGCCGCGCGCGTGGTATGGGGCCGATAAAGCCGCTGCGCAGGCTTTTCTGCTTGCGCAGGCGGAGCAGTTGGAGATCGAGCTCGTCTTCCCCAAAGGTTAACCTGGAGGTGTCTCTCATGAACGAAACATCTGCACGTCCCATCCGCAAGCCGCTGCCCTGGCTCGAAGTCCTGCTGGCCTGCCTGCCCGGCCTGTGGTATCTGGCGCTGCAATGGCTGCCTCTGTCCTACGCGCTTGCCGATTGGGGCATGTTATTGATCCTCGTGGGCAGTGTGCTGGGCGGGCTGCTGTGGCGACGGCGGCTGACCGCCTGGTCGCTGCCGGCGTTGGGGCTGTTGGCCTGGCAGGCTCTCTATTGGATGAGTGCGTTGTTCTACACGCTGCTGCCCCTTTCGGCCCTCACTCAAGTGTTGCCCGTGCTCCTCAGCTGGGGCGTGCTCATCGTGCTCGGAATTTACAGCATTGTGCGGGCGGTGCGGCGGGGACAGCTGCGCCTTGCCTGGTACAGCTGGGCCTTGCTGGGGGCGCGCCTTATCATCGCTATCTATCTGCTGTTGTATCAATACCAGGTCGCAGCGCCAGAGGAGCGGTACTTGCTGCTGGGCGGCGTCCTCAGGCTTGTGCTGGAGCTGAGTGTCATCGGGATTGGCCTGTGGCTCGCCGAGCGGCTACAGCTGCGCGCGGGCTTGTTTGTGGTCGGCTTCTTCTTCATCTGGGCGCTCAACTCACTCGACCCGGCCTATAACGTGCGCCTCTGGGCGCCGCCGCGCTACGCCAACATGCATCTGGGCGAGATTATGGACACGATTCCTGGTCTTTGTATGTTGATTATCACGCCGGTCTGGGTGTTGTACGCCCGCACCCCGCGCGCTATCGCGTTGGGGGTGTTGATCCCGGCAGCCGTGGCGCTGATCGCTCCCCAGCTGATCGCCGCTGAGGCCCTGCGCTGGATCACGCTGGCCTACACAGTGGAGACCTGGTGGAGCCTCGCCCTTGCCATCACGCCCTATCTGCTCAGCCTGGGGCTGGCGATGGCGCTCTATGGGGGAACTGGCGCGTCTCTCAGAGCAGCTGGCTTGGAAACGTGAGCATCTTATTTCGGAGGGAATTCTATGAACGCAGGACGTAAACCACAAAATACCTGGATTTTGGTCGGCAGCGGTGTGTTGGCGCTTCTGTTGATAGGATTGGTTGTCACGTTGGATACACTCTATGCGCCGATTCATGGCGTCATCCGTGCGGGCGCGTTGCTGGGCTATCTGTGCGTCTTCCTGGCGGCGCTCACATCCAATTTTATGAAGGAGCTGACCCGCTTCTTTGGGCGCTCTTTTGTCAAGATTCACCACATCGTCGCTGTGACCGGATTGTTGGCGCTGGCGGTGCACGCGGTGGCAATTGCCTGGGAGTCGGCAACTCTCGCTATTTTCCTGCCGCGCTTCGATTCGCTCTACACCTTCTTCAGCCTGGGTGGACGGCCCGCCTTCTGGCTCATCGCCGTGGCCTCGCTCACGGCGCTGTTTCGGAGCGCCTTGCGCAAACAGTGGAAGACCATCCACTGGCTCAACTATCTGGCGTTCATTCTGGGAACCATCCACGCCTGGCTTATCGGGACGAGCTTTCAATATCCGGCGATCAAGGTGATTGCCGTGCTGATGACCGTGGCGCTGGTCGCGGTCTTTGTGAAGAAGCGCTGGGCGCAGCGGCGGCTGAAGAAGTAACGTCATGGGACGCTTGATTGGTTTGCGCTTGGGCGGCGTTGTCCTGGTCAGCCTGGCGTTGGGCGGATTGCTCGGCTTGACGCTTGGCCCCGTTGCGCCCCGCCTGGCAGCACAGGCGACCGGCAGTGTCGGATGGTTCACGGACACCCTTACCCACACGCTCTACATCCCACTCGTCACAAATTTCATTGAGATTGACCCCTGCGCGCCCATCCCCGGCACGAGCTACGGGCAGTTGGGCATCACCAACGCCCCCACCGAGCGCCCCGCCGCCGACCATCCCGACATGAATCTCGCCATCCGGGGCTACGCGCCGATTGACGCGCCGCTGACGTTGGTGGACTACGCCGGCCCGACCGATGCCCGCGCGCCGCAGCTCGACACCCTCTTCGCCACGCCGCGCCTGCCCACCTTCACCCGCGCCTTCCAGGTGCATCATTGGGATTGGGAGACGATGTCCCGTGGCCCCGTCATCACCACCCCGGACGTGACGCTACTCGGTATGGCCGTCAATCCCGGCGACACCGTCCACGTCCCCGACAGCGGCTACGATATCCAGTACGAATACGATGCGCTTGTCCTCTACGCCAGCCGCGAGCGCATCACCCTCCACTACGGGCGCGAGGATCACCCCGGCCTCGGCTATGTCGTCCACATCGAAGGTATCTGCGTGGAACCCTCGCTGCTGGCGCTCTACGAATCGCTCAACGCTGCCGGGCGGTGGGAGCTGCCCGCGGTCTACGGCGGACAGCCTATCGGGCGCGCCTGGGGCGATAGCATTGATGTCTCCATCCGCGATACCGGCGCTTTTATGGATCCTCGCGCGCGCAAGGACTGGTGGAAAGCCCACTAATTTCCAAAATTCCTCCCCAAAAAGCTTGACATAGAACAATCGTTCGAGTATAATTGGGATAAAGTTGGGATTTGGGATACAGCCGCGAGGAGGTCGAAGATGAGCGCAGAAGAACTGTCCGAGTTGCAACAACATATCCTGGATTATATCCGAGAACACCTGGAAGCCAATGGCTATCCTCCCACGGTGCGCGAGATCGGCAACGCCGTCAAGATCAAGTCCACCTCGCACATCGCCTACCATCTCAATCGGTTGGAGGACAAGGGCTTCATCAACCGCGACAATTCCGTCTCCAGGGGCATCCGCCTCACCGAGGAGATGACGCAATTCCTGGGGGCAGAGCTGGTCTCGATTCCCTTCAAGGGCTACATCGTCGCCAGCGAGCCGATCCCCGTCGAGGCATTGCCCGGCGAGGAGACGGTGGAGCTCAGCCGCGCGCTCTTCGGGCGTGATGTCGCCGACCTCTACGCCCTCAGCGTCCAGGGTGATTCGATGATTGACGCGCTGATCAACGATGGCGACCTCGTCATCATCCGCCACCAGGAGAAGATCGAAAATGGCGAGATGGCCGCGGTCTGGATCAAGGATCGCGGCGAGACGACGCTCAAGAAGGTCTACTACGAGGGATCGCGGGTGCGTCTCCAACCCGCCAATCCCATGATGGAAGCGTTCTACGAACCGGCGGACAATGTCCTGATCCAGGGCAAGGTCGTGATGGTCGTCCGGCAGTTGGAGTGAAACACACCCCCATCACAGCGCCCCTCACATGAGGGGCGCTGTTGTTTATGGCTCGCGGAACTGCGTCAACAGGCGCTTGCCTGGAATCTGCTTGAAGGTGGCCCCCTGGCTGATGGCGCGCAGCGCGGGTTCCGGGTCAACCAGCAGCGTTCCGGCGACCGCGTCAACGCCGTACTCAAAGAGGGTGGGCGTCAGCGGCGTCGTGCCGCCCAGCATGATGACGAAGGCGTCCGGGCGACAGTGTTGCAACAGCGCGTCGCAGGTGTGGTTGAGCAGCGAGGTCCCCGTCAGGCCGATCACGTCCGCCTGCGGGAGGATCTCCGGGGCCTGAGATGCGGGGAGATCGCCCGCGCGCGGGTTGAGCTCCAGTATCCAGAGCCGGGCAGTGATCTCTCTGAGCCGGGGAATGAAGGGGAAGTGCCCCACGATGGCGACGTTGCGCCCCGCGCCGCGCTCGGCCAGCACCTCGGCGGCGTTGACCTCCACACAGGCGTCCACATCCACCTCCAGCAGCGCGTTGAGCGTGGCGAAACCGACGCTCGCTTCCAGCAGGCTCTCCGAGCGGGCGAGCGCCAGCAGCTCCAGCGCGCTGCGCTCCAGCAGCCGTCCGGCGTCGCGCACGGGCGGGCCGCCGCCGTGGTGGTGGTCGTCGCCCCCGCCACCCAGCGTGGAGGAGATCCCGCCGCAAATCTCCGCGTCGAGCTTCAGCGTCACGCCGGTCCAGTGTCCGCCGATGCGGACATCCTGGGGGATGGCCTGCGCCGCGCGCGATGCGACCTGCTCTAAAAGTCGTTCAAGGATCATGGAGCCGCTCCTTTGTTGCCAATCAGCGATGACGCTGTCTGTCGTCATTTGTCATCGGTGCTTCAATCCATTTGTCAGTTGTTTATTGTGTCCCCGCCTATTATAATCAGGATTGATGAGATTGCTATTGGCACGACACGGTCAGTCCCGCTGGCAGATTGCAGGCGATGCCGCCGGCTCCGATGCGCCCCTGACGCCCCTGGGCGAGCTCCAGGCGCATCGGCTGGGCGTGTACCTGCAACGTGACGGTGACGGCTTGCGCATTGCGCGGGTGGTCGCCAGCGATTTGCAGCGCGCTCGACGCACCGCCGAGATCGTGGCCTCGTATCTGGCGCTGCCGGTCGAGCTGGCGCCGGGCTTGCAGGAGTTCGAGGGCTGGCCCGTGGGTTGGGCGCCGAAGCCGGCAGCGATGTGGGATCCGCGCCCGGATGCGCCGCTGGCCGCGCCCTACCTGACCTTTCGGGAGCGGGTGGTGGAGGTAGTGCGGCGCGCCATCGCGCAAGAGGGTACGCCGTTGATCGTGGCGCACGGCGGCACGATCAGTGCCTTTTTGCGTTTCCTCACCGGATGCGATACGCCGCGCTTTGCGATTGCCAACGCCGCTTTGCAGATTGTGAGCTGGAAAGATGATGCGTGGATGTTCGAGGCGTTGAACTTGCAGGACTACCTGCCGCTACCCTTGAGGAGTATCTGATGCCAGAACGTAATTTTTCCCCTGTATGGCGCTGGCTGGGCGTGATCCTGGCCGTGGCAGTCTTGGTGGCTTTTGTCATGTTGACGCCGCCGGCGCTGCTGCGCAGGGCCGACTACATCGGCGCGGCGGTCTGCCATCGCATCCTCAGCCACTCCTTCGAGATTGAAGGACAGCAGTTGCCGGTCTGCCAGCGCTGCACGGGGACCTTCTCCGGGGCGCTGACGGGCCTCATCATGCAGTGGGCGGTGCTGCGTCGCCGGCGACAGCAGGGCTTCCCGCCGCTGAAGATGCTGCTGTTGCTAGGATTTTTCCTCGGTATGTGGGGAGGGGACGGGCTGAACTCGTTCCTGGGGATGCGCTTCAACAATGATATGGGGATGGTCTACGTGCCGCAGCCCTGGCTTCGGCT
The DNA here is from genome assembly GCA_034435555.1 of Anaerolineae bacterium. Lineage (GTDB taxonomy): Bacteria > Chloroflexota > Anaerolineae > B4-G1 > SLSP01 > DAOTXC01. The sequence continues at coordinate 10,213 of DAOTXC010000056.1, read as the reverse complement.
GCTCACCGGCACGCTGGTCGGCATGGGCATGAGCATGATCCTCGTCCCGGCCTTCAACCTCACCCTCTGGCGCGATGGCGTGCCCGATCCAGCCGTGTCCGAATGGCGTGACTTCGCCAAGATTCTGGCAGTTGAGCTCGCAATGGCGGCGGTCATCTACACCCTGGAGCCGTGGCTGCTCTATCCCATCTCGCTCTACAGCGTCGCCGGGGTGCTGGCGATGTTTGTATGTCTGGGCGCGATGATCTTCGTGATGACGTTGGGCCGCGAGGGCTGCTGCGAAAGCTGGCGCGGAGCCTGGGTCCCCTTGCTGTGGGGCATCGTCTTTGCGGGCGTGATGGTTGGGGGGATGAATCTGGGGCGGTTCTGGCTCACCGGAACCATTGACGGCGTGCCCACGCTCTGAGATGATGTCGAATGTCTGACATCTCTTTGACAGAAATCCACACCGGATGTAAAATCTGATTGGCGGCGCTATTCAATTCCGCTGCGAATTTCACAACCTGCATCAAGGCTTTTCATGGGATGATATGCCCATATTTTGTTCACCTACCATTAAATAGCTAGGAGGCTTGTAAGTTATGTACAAAAAACTTTTTATTCCCGGTCCTACGCACGTGCGTGAGGAGGTGCTGGCGGCGCAGACCGCGCCGATGATCGGCCATCGCGCCAAGGAATATTCGGAATTGCAGGGGGCGGTGCGCGAGAAGTTGGAGCAATTGCTCTATACCAAACAGCCCATTCTCCCCTTTGCCAGTTCCGGCACCGGACTCATGGAAGGCTCCGTTCGGCAGGCTGTGCGGCCTGGCAAGCGCGCCCTTGTCACCGTCTGCGGCGCGTTCTCCAAGCGGTGGTTCCAGATTTCCGAAGCCAACGGCATCCCCACCGATAAGATCGAGGTGGAGTGGGGGCTGGGCTTCACCCCCGACCAGGTGGTCGAGGCGTTGGGCCAGGGCGATTACGACGCGCTGACCCTCACCCTCAACGAAACCTCCACCGGCGTGCTAAACCCCGTGCCTGAGATCACCGCTGCCGTACGCGAGAAGTACCCGGAGGTCGTGGTGCTGGTGGACGCCGTCTCCGCGATGGCCGGCTCTAAGATCGAGTTCGATGCCTGGGACATTGATTGTGTCCTGGCGAGCTCGCAGAAGTGCTTCGCCCTGCCGCCGGGCCTGGCCGTGGCCGCCGTTAGCGAGCGGATGCTCGCGCGCGCCGCTGAGGTCCCCAACAGCGGCTACTACTTCAACTTCCACGTCAATCTTAAGTATTACAAGAAGGATCAGACGCCCGCCACCCCCGCCATCAGCCTGCTTAATGCGCTGAACAAGCAGTTGGAAGACATCCTGGCTGAGGGACTGGAGAACCGCTGGGCGCGCCATCTGGAGATGGCCGGCATCGTGCGGGCCTGGGCGCGCAAGTACTGGAAGCTCTTCGCGGCGGATGCGTTCCTCTCGCCCACCGTGACCACGGTGATGAACACCCGTGGGATCAGCGTGGCCGATCTCAACAAGGCGCTCGCCGAGCGCGGCGCGATGATCTCTAACGGGTACGGCGATCTCAAAGAGAAGACCTTCCGCATCGCCACCATGGGCGATCTCACCGTCGAGGACATCCACTGGCTGCTGGGCGAAATCAACGACATTTTGGGTTTGGAGTAGGAGGGATAGTCATGGCTAAAGTTTTAATCTGTGATGCGACCGCCAACAGCGCGATAGAGGCGATGCGGGCGTTGGGCGTTGAGGTGGTGGTCAACGATACCATCACCATTGAGGAACTGGGGCAGGTCATCGGCGAGTACGACGCCATCGTCGTGCGGAGCCGCACCAAGGTGCGCGAGCCGATTCTGCAGGAGACCGGCAAGCTCAAGGCCATCATCCGTGGTGGGGTGGGGCTGGATAACATTGACGTGGACTTCGCGCGCGGGAAGGGCATCCTGGTGCTCAACACCCCGGCGGCGAGCTCCAACGCGGTGGCGGAACTGGCCCTGGGGTTGATGTTCGCGCTGGCGCGCCACATCACTCGCGCTGACGCCTCGATGAAGGCCGGCGAGTGGGCCAAGAAGGCGCTCAAGGGCACCGAGATCGAAGGTAAGACGCTGGGGATCATCGGCTACGGGCGCATCGGGCGCACGCTGGCTGAGAAGGCCCGTGTGTTGGGGATGCAGGTCATCGCCTACCACCCCTACGTGAAGAACGCGGACATCGTGGACTTCGATGAACTGCTGGCGCAGTCGGACTACATCAGCCTGCACCTGCCACACACCGAGCAGACCCATCACCTGATTGACAAAGCGGCTCTCGCCAAGATGAAGCCGGGCGTCTATCTGGTGGATGCGGCGCGCGGCGGCGTGGTGGACGAGGCCGCGCTCTACGAGGCGCTCGTATCGGGGCACGTGGCCGGCGCGGCGCTGGATGTCTTCAGCGAGGAGCCGCCCAAGAGCGAAGCGTTGCAGGCGTTGATCGCGCTGCCGCAGGTGATCGCCTCGCCACACATCGGCGCTTCGACCAGCGAGGCCCAGGCGCGCATCGGCGATGAGATCGTCGCCCTGGTCAAAGAGCATTTGACCTAACCTATCAAGGGGAGCGGTTCTTCCCGGAGCCGCTCCCCAATGTGGCGAGCGGAGCAGGCGCTCCGCGCCAGGACTATTTTGCAGGAGTTTCATTGTAGGACAGGTTGCCAACCTGTCCTACGCTTAGGATATTTTGTAGGAGGAACTATGGCAAACATTCGACCCTTCCGAGGCTTGCGCTATAACCCCGGCAAGATTTGTGATCTTTCCAAAGTCATCACGATGCCCTATGATCGCATTCACGAGGCCGAACAGGAAAAGTATTACGCTTTGCATCCCTACAACTTCACCCGCATCATCCAGGGGATCCGCCAGCCCGACGCGCCGGACAACAACGTCTACACCCGTGCGCGCTGCTACATGCGCACCTGGATGGCTGAGGAGGTCATGATCCGCGATGCGCGCCCGGTGCTCTACGTGCTGGAGCAGACCTTCACCACGCCCGATGGCGTGCAGCACACCCGGCGCGGCTTCACGGCGGCGCTGGAGCTGACGCGCTTCGACGAGGGCGTAATCCTGCCGCACGAGCGCACGCTCAGCGGCCCCAAAGCCGACCGCCTCAAGCTCACCCAGGTGACTGAGACGGCCTGGGGACACATCTTCATCCTCTACCCCGACGCCGAGAATCGCGTCAACGCGCTCTTGCAGCCCTACCTCGATACGCACATGCCCGCCATCCTTAACGAGCAGGTCATCGAGCCGGAGGTGATGCAGCATTTCTGGGTTGTAGACGATCCAGAAATCGTCGCGGCGGTGGTGGCCGAGATGGCTCCCAAGATCAATCTCATCATCGCCGATGGGCATCACCGTTACGAGACGGCGCTCGCCTACCGCGATCTCATGCGCGAGCAGCACCCTGACGCGCCCGCCAACGCCGCCTTCAACTACGTCATGGGTACCTTCGTGAGCATGAGCGATCCGGGGCTGGTGATCCTGCCCACCCATCGGCTGATCCACTCCTACACCAAGATGGACGGTAAGGCGCTGCTGGCGGCGCTTGAGCCTTACTTCGATGTGCAGCCCATGCCCGACCGCGCAGCGATGGAGGCCGGGCTGGCCCAGGCCACTGTCGAACAGCCCCGCTTCGGCTTCTACGATGGCGACTACGCGCTCCTCACGCTCAAGAGCCTGGAGACGATGGCCGAGATCACCCCCGACCGCGACCCCAGCTGGCGCGCCCTCGATGTCGCCGTGCTGCACGAGGTCATCATCGAGCATGTGATGGGGCTGGACAAGGAGAGCGTCTCCCGCAAGGAGAATCTCGACTACCTGCGCGATCCCAACTCCGGCTATGCCGCCATCAACGCGGGCAAGGCGAACTTCATCTTCTTGCTCAACGGCACGCGGATGGAGCACGTCCGCGCCTGCACCGAGGCCAACGAGAAGATGCCGCAGAAGTCCACCGATTTCTTCCCCAAACTCATCAGCGGGATGGTCTCCCTGCCGCTGCACGACGAAATCGCCTGATGCGTTAGGAGAGGCTGCGGAGTCGGGCGCGATTGTTGACTGACTCCGCAGCTATTGCGTATCACAAAAATACGCAATACGCAATACGCAATACAGAATACGCAATCATATCACATGCCATCCATTCACTATCTACTATTCGATCTCGACGATACGCTCTACACTGACGCCTCCGGGCTGTTTACGGAGGTGGGGGCGCGCATCGAGGCGTGGACGGCCCGCGCGTTGGGCCTCACCGCCGAGGGCGCGGCGACGTTGCGGCGGCGCTACTTCGCCGAGTACGGCACGACGATGGCCGGCCTGCTGCGTCATCACCCGGAGGCGGACATTGACGATTACCTGGAGTACGTCCACCAGATTGACGTGGCCCGCTACCTGCGCCCCAATCCGGCCCTGGATGCGATGCTGGGCCGCCTCGACGCGACCAAGGTCATCTTCACCAACGGGATCGCCAGCTGGGCCGAGCGCATCCTCACGCAGCTCGGCGTGCGGGCGCACTTCGCGCAGATCATTGACGTGCGCGCGGTGCGCTTACAGGGCAAGCCCAGGCCTTTCGCCTACGAACAAGCCCTGGCCTTGCTCGACACGACCGGCCCCGCCTGCGCCTTGATTGACGATCAGCCGCGCAATCTGCAAGGCGCGCTCCCCTTCGGGATGCGGACGGTGCTCGTGCGGCCCAACGGGACCGCCGCCGATGGGATCGAGTTCGCCGTGGAAGATGTGCTTGCAGCGGAGCCGGTCTTGCAGGCGTTGTTGGGGGAATGAGTCGGCGAGTCAACGAGTCAGCGAGTCGGTATGCATTGTCTCTTCCTCTCACCCCCTCTTTCCCCTCACCCATCCTCGTTTGTTTTTAGCGCGAATGCCCCTATAATGCCTCTGAAACCTGAACTGTTACCCACAAGGAAGGTGTCCTTATGAAGATAACCCAGTTGTTCGGTTGGGTGGAACCGGTGGTAGATGTGCTCAAGGCGCTCAAAAACGAGTTCCTGATTATCTCCGGTGTGATTCTCATCGTTCTTACGGTGTGGGCGGTGGCAGCCCCCCAGGCCCTGGAGCAATTCTGGGGTCTCTTCGTTTTCTTTGGCGTGTTGGCCTTTCTGGCTTTCCTCGCGGCCCTCTTCGCACCGGCCCTCGCCAAACGCCTGGAGCCGCCGATTCAGACTGAGTCTTCCGTTACGCCTTTACCGGAAACGCCGAAGGAACCGCAAGAGGAGCCTTGCCCTCCAACGCCTACCCCCGAACAGCAGCGCGCCTGCTATCTGGATTCCCTGATTGCCGATTGCCGCCGCGCGCGGTTGCTGGGTGTGGACCCCAGTGCCTCCGATCCCACCCGGGGCGGGATGTCGCTGGAACGTCTCTATATCTCGTTGGATACGCAAACGCGGGTGGAGGTCGAGCCGGATAAGACGGAGCGTACTGAAAGAAGAGCGTTTGTGGGAGAGGGGCGTGAATCCCGCCCCTTGCCGGTGCTGGAAGCGCTGGCGCAGGCCCCGCAGGGACGGATGGTGTTACTTGGCTTGCCCGGCGCGGGGAAATCTACCTTCGTGCGCTATCTCACCCTGCGCCAGGCGCAAGTGCTTGCCGATCCGACGCTCGATCTACAGGCGCTTCTGCCCGGCTGGTCTGGGGACGTGTTATTGCCGCTCATCGTGCCGTTGGGCCGTATGGCCGAGAGCCTACCCCTCACGGCCAAACGCGGCACAGCCGATATGATCGAGGCGTATCTTCGCCGTATCTTCGACGCCGATGACGCTCTGCGCGGTTACGGCGATGTGCTGCTGGATGAGTTGCGCGAGCACGGGGGTCTGGTTTGCTTCGATGGGCTGGACGAGGTGGCGAATCTCGATCTGCGCCCTATTGTGCGGCAGGCCGTGGAGGATTTTGCCGATCGCTATGGACGCCATGCCGCCAGTCGCTTCCTGGTCACCTGCCGCACCTACTCTTATAACGACGCCAAGTGGCAGCTGACCGCCTGGCCCCGCCACGAACTGGCGCCCTTTGATCCTGAACGGGTACGGGATTTCGTGGCGGCCTGGCACAGGGAACTGGCCCGTGTGGATCCCGCCCGCGCTGCTGAGTACGAGCGCAAACGCGAGGAACTGTTGTGCTGCCTCGATTCCAATGATCGCCGCCGGTTGAGCGAAATTGCACCTAATCCCTTGATCCTCACGGTGATGGCGGTGGTGCATACTCACGAGGGCGAACTGCCCGATGCCCGCGCCCTGGTCTACGAGAAGTGCGTGGATTTGTTCCTGAACCGCTGGGAGCTGGTGCGCTCCGATGCAGGAGAGACGCAAAAGCGCAGCCTTCTGGACGCGCTCGGCGTACCCAAAATTGCGTTGGAGCGGGTGTTGCAGGAGATCGCCTACAAAGCGCACGAGGGAGGCGCGCGTTTGACGGCGCGTCAGGGCGGCGATGGGCAGGCCGCGCTGGTGACAGAAGACTTGCTCACCGGAGTGCTTCACACGGCCTTCAAAAACTCGGAGAAGGTTCAGATCTTTCTGGACTATAGCGAGGGGGCTAACGGGTTGTTGATGTTGCAGGGTATCGCGCCGCTGCCTGATGCACCCCGTGATGCGCCCGAGCAACGGGTCTACGCTTTTCCCCACATGACCTTCGAAGAGTATCTGGCTGGACGATATTTGGAGCGGCTCTCAAATACCGCTGCGAAAGTGCGCGAGCATGTGGATCGCAGTGACCGTTGGCGGGAGCCGGTCATGCTCTTGGGCGAGCATCTGTGCTTCCGTAGCGGCGACTTCGAGCGGGTGGATGCCATGCTCGAAAAACTGGTTCTCGCTGCGCCGCTGGAGAAACCCACCGCCGAGGATTGGCGGGCGGCCTGGCTGGCGGGTGACCTGTTGATGCTCTATCGCCGGGCTTTGCAAGGCCAACCGGAGATTGACAAACGGGTGGTGGAACGCCTGGCGGCGCTGGTGGATGCGGGCGCGCTTACCGCCCCCGAGCGCGCCGCGGCCGGCCGCACCCTCGCCGTGCTCGAAGACCCCCGCCTCGGCGTGAGGGTGGTTGAGGTGGGTCGCACTTCAGCAAGTGCAACCCACCTGCCCGATATCGCCTGGCAGCCCATCCCCGCCGGCCCCTTCGTGATGGGCAGTGAGAAGAAGCAGGAGCGGGTGTTGCAACATCCTGAGACCGGCGCGGAGATTTCTGTGCCGCCCGACGGCGACGCTTGGGATGACGAGGAGCCTGCGCACATCCAGGCTCTGCCCTACGACTACTGGATGGCGCGCTATCCTATCACCAACGCCCAGTTTGCTGCCTTCGAGCGCGACCCGGAGGGCTACACTCGCCGCGATTGGTGGACGGCAGCCGGTTGGGAGTGGCGCAAAAATCGAACGGCGCATTCGTACTATGGCGGCGTCTTCGACCTGTCCAATCATCCCGTCGTCAACGTCACCTGGTACGAAGCCGTGGCCTTTTGTAACTGGCTCACGGAACAAATCCGCAAAGCTGCAAATCAGCCAATTGGTGCGTGGCCGCCGGAACTACTGGAGAAAATACGCAATACGCAATACGTAATTCGTCTTCCCACCGAAGCCGAATGGGAAAAAGCCGCTCGTGGCGCGTTGCAAATTAGCAAATCGGCAAATCAGCAAATCGTAAATCCAAATCCCACGCGGCGGTATCCGTGGGGGGATACGCTAGAACTGGATGTGTTGACGCCGGAACACGCGAATTATGACCGGACGGGATTGAATGCCACCAGCGCGGTTGGCGCCTTCCCGCTGGGTGTTAGCCCTTATGGGGTGTTGGACCTGAGCGGCAACGTCTGGGAATGGTGCGCTACGCCCTGGCTCGGTTACGGCGATGATTATGAAAAGTGTGGTACAATAGCGGCAGTGGATTGGGAGGCGTCCACGCGCCGGGTGGTGCGCGGCGGGTCGTTCGGCAACGCTCGGAGGAGCGTCCGCTGCGCTTGTCGCCGCTACGGCGTCCCTGTCTACGTCAACGGGCCTCTGGGGATCCGGGTGGTGGCGGCGGCGGCCCCCAGCGACTCTGGCCTCTGATCCCTCTGGCCGCTGGGTCCTTCCTGACTGGAGTCAGGAAGCCTTCGGTCTGGACTCTGAGGGGGGAGTCCAGAGGGGGGAGACTTCCCCCCTCTGGTCCGTTTTGGGAGGTTTTTTATGGCGCGCAAGGAAATGCCCCTTTTTACACGTACCTTCGATTTTCTGACCTAAACCTGTCAGGTCTCCCAGACCTGACAGGTTTACAACAGCGATTTTTGGTTGTCTCGCCGCACGGCAAGTACAAAACAAGGGCCGCGACTTTGAGTCACGGCCCTTTTCGTGTATAATGCCGAAGGTGGGAGTCGAACCCACATGGGTGTTACCCGAGCGAGTTTGAGTCGCTTGCGTCTGCCTATTCCGCCACTTCGGCTCGGCCCTTAGTATAGCCGGAATTGCGCAGACGTCAAGTTGAGGAGGAAGTTTGACCGCGTCGCGTGTGGACGAAGCAACCTGGGAAAATTGGGACGAGGAGCAGTTGATCGCCGCTGCGCAGCGGGGCGATCTCGATGCGTTCAACGAGTTGCTGCTCTTCTATCAGGCGCAGGTCTACAACCTGGCCTATCACCTGCTGCGCGATCCCGCATCCGCCGATGATGCGACGCAGGAGACCTTCATCTCCGCCTACAAGGGGCTGAAGAAATTTCGCGGCGGCTCCTTCCGGGCCTGGTTGTTGCGCATCGTCTCCAACGCTTGCTATGATGAGATGCGCCGCCAGAAACGCCGCCCGGCGGTCTCGTGGGATGATTTTGGCGATCTCGATGAAGAGGCCAACCCCCATCTCGTGGATGAGGGCGAGCGCCCCGAAGAGGGTCTCCAGCGCGTAGAGCTGCGGCAGCTCCTGGAGCGCACGATGGCGGCGCTCCCGCCGGAGCAACGGCTGGCGCTCTTTTTGGTGGATCAATTAGGGTTCTCCTATCAAGAGGCGGCGACGACGATGGAGGTGCGCCTGGGGACGGTCAAATCGCGGCTGGCGCGCGCACGGGCACAGATGCGCGATCTGTTGCAGGAAGAGGCGGAACTTTTACCGCCTCGCTATCGTCTAGAAGATAGCCCTGAAATGGAGGAAATGCGATGAGACGGCAAAGATGGAGCGATGTGGAGCTGTCCGCCTATTTGGACGGCCAACTAAACGAGAAGACCCGTGGTGCGTTGGCGACTGCATTGCAGCAGGACGCCGCGCTGCGTCGCCGTCTGGCCGAACTGCAACAGCCCCGGCAATTAATGCGGGTTGCGCCGCTGCGCGAGACCCCGCGCAACTATCTGCTAACCCCCGCGATGGTCGCCGAATCTGGTGGGCGCGCGTCGCAGCGCCGCGCTCCGGCGCGGCTCGTGCTGCTCCGCGCCATGGCCACGGTCGCGGCGGCGGCCTTCGCCCTGCTGCTCGGGGCGCAGCTCTACCTGGGCCATGCCCCCCTGATGACGATGCAGGATGCTGCGCCCGCTGCGCTCTGGACAGAGGAGCTGGCGGATGAGCCGGCGGCTGTCGAAGCGCTCACCTTCTCTCAGGAAATGGAGCGGGAGCTGGTCGAAGTTGCGCCGGAGGCTGCCCCCCCGTCTGAAGATGCATCCCCTATGGAAATGCCCGCAGAAGCGCCGTTGGCCGTCTGCTTGCCAGAGGAGGATTGCGACCCCATCATCACCGAGGATAATGGCCTGTTGGATACACCCTTGCGCTCCGGCGGGACGGAAGTGCCATCGGTGGGGATTGCAGGGGAGGAGCCGATCGCGCTTGCCGATACGAATGGGGCGATTGCGCCAGAACCCGTATTGTCCTTCTGGACGCCGCCGCTCTGGTTGACCGTGGCTCTGGGGCTGTTGACCGCCCTGCTCGGCTGGGCCACCTGGCGCTCGCGGAGGCACTGATTCGCTGACTCGCCGACTCGCTGATTTTTGAAGGAGTCATCATGTTCCTGCGGGACACCACCGAGGATGAAAACGTAGGACAGGTTGCCAACCTGTCTTACGCTCAGGCTATTTTCTAGGGAGACGGCGGTGCTGGTGCACGCCATCCAGCACGAAAATGCTTATCAGCAGATTGGGCGGATTTAGCAGATTTTTGTTTGGCTATTCGCCATTCACCATTCGCAGATTCGCTATTTTTGAAGGAGTCATCATGTTCCTCCGGTACACCACCGAGGATGAAAATGTAGGA
>DAOTXC010000055.1:0-7070 GCA_034435555.1 Anaerolineae bacterium | reverse complement strand
TAGCGATATTGCAGCATCGGCTCATCGAAATCCACCAGCCCGGCGTCGCGCAGGGCCTTGGTGAAGAAGCGCGTGTACATCAGGTGCATCACCGCGTGCTCCGCGCCGCCCGTGTAGGTATCCACCGGCGCCCAGTAGTCCAGCTCCGCCGGATCCCAGGGCGTGTCATCGCCCGTCACCGGCTCGCCCTCGCGGTAGTAGGGGCTGAGGTAAGCGTATTGATACCACGACGAGCACATGAAGGTGTCCATCGTATCCGTCTCGCGCCGGGCGGGGCCGCCGCACTGCGGGCAGGTGGTGTGCAGGAAGCCCTCGTGATAGAGCAGCGCGTTCTCGCCGGTCTTGGGGATTTCCGCATCGGCGGGCAGCAGCACCGGCAGGTCTTCGTAGCGCGCCGGGACGATGCCGCAAGCGTCGCAGTAGATTATCGGAATCGGGCAGCCCCAATAGCGCTGGCGGCTGATGAGCCAGTCGTGCAGGCGGTAGTTGACGGCGGCCTTGCCGCGTCCTTGCTCCGCGAGCCAGGCCGTCACCTGCTCCACCGCCGGGTGCGGGGCGGGCGTCCCATCGAAGGGCGGCGAGTTGATCATGCGCCCCTCGCCGGGATAGGCGCGGGACAGCGGGAACGGTTTACCCTCGGCGATCCACTCCGCCGTCTCGATGACAACGGGGATGGGCAGGCCGAACTTCATCGCAAACGCGAAGTCGCGCTCGTCGTGTCCCGGCACGGCCATGATCGCGCCGGTGCCGTAGGTCATCATCACGTAGTCGGCGATCCACACCGGGATGCGCGCATCGTTTACCGGATTGATGGCATACGCGCCCGTGAAGACGCCGGTCTTTTCCTTGTCCGTCGCCATGCGCTCGATCTCGTTCTGACGGGCGGCCTGCTGCTTATACGCGGCCACTTCCTCGCGCTGCTCCGGCTTGGTGATGCGATCCACCAGCGGATGCTCCGGTGCGAGCACCATGAAGGTCGCGCCCCAGAGCGTGTCGGGCCGCGTGGTGAAGACGACTAGATCGCCCTCGCCCGGCGCGGCATCGCTGGGGAGGTCTTCCGGCGCGATGGCGAAGGTCACTTCCGCGCCCTCGCTGCGCCCGATCCAATTGGTTTGCAGCAGGCGGATCTTGTCGGGCCAATCAATCTTGGAGAAGTCCAGCAGCTCATCGGCGTAGTTGGTGATGCGGAAGAACCACTGCTCCAGGTCTTTCTTGGCAACCGGTGCTCCGCACCGCTCGCAGATGTGGTCTTCGCCGACCACCTGCTCGCGGGCCAGCGTGGTCTTGCAGCTGGGGCAGTAATCCACCGGCGATTGCTTGCGGTAGGCCAGCCCCATCTCGTAGAACTTGAGGAAGAACCACTGGGTCCAGCGATAGTAGCCGGGCAGGCACGAGATCGCCTCGCGCTCCCAGTCGAACATCGCGCCCATCGAGCGCATCTGTTGGCGCATATTCGCTACATTGCTCAGCGTCCATGTCCCCGGATGGATGCCGCGCTGGATGGCGGCGTTTTCGGCGGGCAGGCCGAAGGCGTCGAAGCCCATCGGGAAGAGCACATTGTAGCCCTGCATCCGCTTGAAGCGCGCGCGGGCGTCGCTGGGCGTCATCGCGTACCAGTGGCCGATGTGCAAATCGCCGCTGGGATAGGGGAGCATCGTCAGCGCGTAGAATTTCGGCTTGTCGGGATCCATCACCGAGCGGTAGAGCGCGTCGGCTTCCCAGCGCTGTTGCCATTTTTTCTCGATTTCCTGTGGGCGATAGGGTTCGGTCATGGTAGTGCCTCCTGAGAATTCTAATTCGTACTGCGTAATGCGTAAGGAGATAAGTGAATCCGGTTACGCATTACGTAGTACGCAGTACATAAAAAAACCCCTGCTGCGCGGCAGGGGGCCTGAGTGTGGCTTGGATTAGTGTGAATGTGCCGCGCGCGGATGCCTGTTGGTAAGGGCCAACAGGTCGAAGGTAAGCAACAACGCGACAATCTGTTTCATAGTATAGCCTTCCTTATGAATTGCCCCCATTGTACCATAAGGCCGCATTTATTCAAATGCGATCTGCTGAGCGCTGCGCAAAGCGTGTCACCGCGCCTCAGACAAGGGCAAGGTGAAGGCAAATCGCGCCCCCGCGCCGGGCACATTCTCGCCCCAGATGCGCCCACCGTGATTTTCGATCACCATGCGGCAGAAGGCCAGGCCCAGCCCGCTGCCGGCCCCCTCCTGCCGCCCGCTCACGAACTTCTGGAAGAGCCGCTCCTGGATTTCAGGGGGGATACCGGGGCCGGTATCGTTCACCGCCACCTGGAGCGCCCCCGCCGCTTCTTGCACCTCGACGGAGATCTCTCCACCGTTCGGTGTGAACTGGAGCGCGTTGCCGATCAAGTTTTGCAGCACCCGCTCAATCAGCCGAGGGTCCGCCGTCACAGAGGGCAACGCCGACGCAATGATACTCACCAGCCGCACGTCTCGCTGTTCCGCCAACGCGGTCTGCAAAGCCAGGACGTTCTCCACCAGCTGCGATACCGAAACCTGCGTCTCCTGCATCGGCATCCGCCCACTCTCCAGGCGGCTGATGTCGAGGATCGCGTTGACCAGCTCCAGCATCCGCTGCGTGCTGCTCTGAATGATCTCGAACATCTGCTGTTGGCCCGACGTAAGGCCCTGTTTGTAGAGGCTGTTCGAGAGCAGTTTCATCGCGCCCGAAATGCCCGTGAGCGGATTCCGCAGATCGTGAACCATCGTGTGGGTGAGATCGTTGCGCAAGGTCTCGACCAGCCGCTCTTGCGTGACGTCACGCAGGAGCAGCAGCCGCCCCAAGGGCTGCTCGCCCACCATCACTGGCAGGTCGAACCAGCGGATGGTATGCGCATCCAGAGTATATTCACCTTCGCGGGGCAGGTAGTTCAAACCCAGCAGCTCGAAAATCAACCGCGCATCGGCCTTGATCGCATCGGGTAGGGCCTGCATCACCTCCGCCAAGGTCACGCCGACCCACGTCTCCGGTTCACCCGGCAATTGCAAGTAATCCAGGGCGCGGGCATTGACGACCGATAGGCGGTGATCGGCATCCACCATCAAGATGCCATCGCGGCTCGATTCGATCAACGCCTGGAGCCGCCCCCGCTCATCCACCGCCGCCTGGAAAAGCCGCGCATTGGTGACAGCCGTCGCCACCTGCCGCCCCACCGCCATCTGCAAAGCGACCGCCTGCCCGGAAGGGCTGAAGGCGTGTCGCGCCAAGAGGCACACTGTGCCCAGCGAGGCCTCGCCGTGCAACAACGGGGTGATAATGCACGAGCGCATCTCCAGGTTTTGCAACGCCCCGGTGATCTTCAACGCATCCTCGCCGAACGTATCGAAGAGCGACTCCTCTGTATCAATGTCACTGATGACCAATGGCTTGCGCTCCGCCTGCACGCGCTCGCACAACAACTGCACCAGACACTCCGGTTCGGTGATCTGCAATTCGTAGGCGGGCAAACCCGCCACCGCCTTGACCGAAAGCGCTCCCGTTTTCTGATTCACCAGGCTGACCAGGCCCGCGTCGAAATCCAGCGCCGTCAGCGCCGATTTCAGCATCTCAGAAAGGACCTCATCGAGCAGCAAAGATTTCCCGACCGCGTGCGTGACGGCGTAGAGGAGGCTCAGGTCAGCCACATACGATCCCATCTTAGCGTGCGCCTGCGCGCTCTCCCACACCAGGGCGAAGGCCTCCACCAGCGACTCGGCCAGGTAGATATCCTGCGCGTCAAAGGCGGCACAGGTCGGACTCTCGATGTTGAGCACGCCCAGAACTCGCGGCCCCTGGCGAATGGGCACGGCGAGCTCGCTGCACACTTGGGGATGATCCATCACGTAATCGGCATCCTGATGCACGTCCGGCACGTATTGCGACTGCCCCAGCCGAAACGCCCGTCCGGTAATCCCCTGCTCCAGCGGCAAGCGCCATCCGCTGGCAACCGACATCTCGCTCGTCGTGGCGCGGGTCTCCAGATAGCTCTCCGTCGGATCGGATAACAAAATCGCCACAATCGGCCACGAAGTCAGATGGGCTATCGTCTCCACCGCAGCGTGCAGGAGGTGATGCGGGTTACGCTCCCCGCTCATCGTGCGGATGAACTCGTAGAGAATCTGCTGCTGCCGCCGCGCCTGGCGCTCGGCCTCGTAGGATTGCGCATTGCGCAACGCCAGGGCCATCTGACTGACCGCTGCCTGCAGGAAATTCAAATGCTCACTGGTGAAGTGACCGGAGCGCGAATGCTCCAGGGTGAGCACGCCCAGCACCGTTTCATCCGCCAGGATTGGGATCGAGAGCGCCGATGAGACTGGGGTGACATCGGCGGGCTGCGGCAGCCAGCGTTCATCGGCGGCGGTGTCGCTCGCCAGCGCGGGAGCGCGATGCTGCACGGCCCAACCTGCCAGTCCTTGCTGCAGCACCTGGTTGACGTAGCCATCATCGGATTCGACGGGGCAGTCGCCAGTCGCCACGAGACAGTATTGCACGATATCGGCCTCGGTGAGGATGAACAACTTGCCCCCCTCGGCAGTGGTGATCGAGACGGCGATGTCGAGCACGTTTTGTAGCGTGGCCTCGAGAGAGGCGTGCTCGGCTGTCACCCGCGCCACCGCGACCAGATTCTCCAACAGCGCGTTCTGCGCCTGCAACGCGGCCTCCGTGCGCTTGCGCTCGGTAATGTCGGTCAGGCTGACAATGCTGCCCAAAGCCTCTCCACGCCACCGGTTCCACAGCGGAGACTCGCGCACCTCGTAGATGCGCCCCTCCAAGCCAATCTCCACCGCTTCTTCCAAGGAGAGCTCTGGCAACGTCAGCAATGTGGCAAAGGGTTGCCCCAACACCTCCGCCTCCCGGCATTCCAGGATCACCTGCGCCTGGATGTTGAGGTCCAGGATGCGGCGGCGTTGATCCAACAAGACAATTCCGTCCTGAAGGCCATCCACTATCATATCCCGGGCCAGGGGAACCACATCCAGCAGCCCGAAGCCGTACAGGCTCCACAACATGCACAACCCTGAGAGCGTAAAGCCGAAGGGGGTCAAATCCAAATAGGGAAAGGGGTTCCACGAGAAGCTGGAGATCAGGTTCCCTACGATGGGCATCAGCGAACCCCACAATAGCAGCCCCAATTGCCAACGGTAGCCCCGGCAGGTCCGCCAAAATTCCAGCACCAACAACACGATCCCGGCTCCGATGAGCGCGTAGGAATAGACAAAGTGCAGCCAGAAGATGATGCCGTGTGTGCGCGACCACACTAGCACGCCCTCGTGGATGTGCGCCGTGGCTTGCGGCCAGAAGAGTCCATGCCGGGCGTTCGTCCATACCAGCACTAGAATCACCACAGGTTCCAGCGCCAACCAGACCAGCAAACGCCGTTGCTTCGACCAACGCAGCCGTCCTGTGTATTGCAGCGCGAAGAAGAGCAGCAAAGGTGACAACCAGACGATGCCCAGATAGCGAAACCGCACCCAGAAGAATTGAGTGCGGAAATCAGCGCCGGAGAGTTGCAGGGCATAGGCTAGCTGCCATACGGCTACGGCCACCATCAGCAGCGCGAGGGGAATTGCCCCAGCAGCTTTGCGCCGTTGCCAGGCAATGATCCCCACGGCAGACGCCACGCTGAACGAGAGAATCAGTGGGATAAAATAGGGTGTGTACTGCCACTGCATATCAATCCGTAAACCTCAAGCAATTCTATGCTGCAAGTGAAACCACTATGTTGAGGGGGTGCGCGTTGGTTAAGTCCCTCGTAGCCTGTAAAAAGATAACTCCCGCTAGCTCACCCTCCTAATCTTGGGATGATAGTGCGGGAGATTACGTTTTTGCAGACCCTAACTTCCGATAGGTCTCAATAAAGCAAACGTAACCCTCCTAACCTTTCAATTTAAGTATAGCCGAATTTTGAAAAAGCGTCAATAGCCGCTAGCCGCAAAGACCACCTCCCGTTGCTGGATACGAGGTGGTCTTCGCGGCTACTTTTTATTACAATTACGAGTGTACGCCCGTTTTAGTGTTGGGAAACCTCAACCGTCATGACTACAGGCATCTCTGTCATGATGGCAGGCTCTTCCGTCATGACTATGGGCTCTTGTGTCATAATGGCAGGTTCGCAGGTTGCAAGAGGCTCGACGGTACGAATAGCCGGTACGCCTGGCGCGGCCTGCGCCATCGTAGCAGCACTGAGTATAATCCCCATAACCAGAATCCCCAACACCAGTGACAGAACCATCCCGATTCCTTGTTGCTTCTTCATGATCACACCTCCTTGGTTGTATCAACTTATCTTTAGTTTACCGAACGACCGTCACAGAAACGTCACAGGGCGCAACTCTTGAAGGATATTGCGCCGCCATTTTTAAGACAGCCACTCCATGTTATACTTGACCCAACCTGATGGAAGACAGCGGGGCTTGCATACATCCCGTTATTGACGGAGTACATAGCACAGGGAGCGTAACATGAGCAAACGCGGGCAGTTCTGGCGGCTGTTGGGCGGCGCGGCATCAGTGACAGCGATAGCAGTTGGCATTCGCCGGGCGCGCAAGCGCGCCGGACTGGTGCAACAGCGTGGCACATTGACCTTCGATCCACAAGTGTTCCCCACCCAAACTTTGACAGCAGGCGACTTCCGCTTCACCTGGCACGGGGAGCAGGGCGGCTACTTGACCATTGCCCACGCGCAGGAGCCAGAGCGCATCCTATGGGCCTCGCTGCCGGGAGAGAGCTTCGTCGCGGCGGCGCAGGGCCGCGAGCGCATCACCGAGCGCCATTGCCACTACAAGATCCGCGATCAATTGCAGGTCGCTGTGGGCGAAGCGGTCGTGTTGGGGCAGCCTATCGCCGCCATCCACGACCGGGGCTTCAACAGCCATCTGCATTAGGAAATCCGCACCTTCGAAGATGCCAGCACGCTCTTCCCAGCAGAGAGCGCCGGCGGGCGTGGGACGTGCAACGGCTACCGAATCGGCGTGGGCTACACCTGGGATGATGCTCCCGACCGCGCGCAGCCGGAGTTCTGGGGGTATCTGCATCCCTCGGAGTTCGTGCGGACACATACC
>DAOTXC010000054.1:0-3284 GCA_034435555.1 Anaerolineae bacterium | reverse complement strand
GGCGAGGGCCAGATTGACCCGACGCAACCTATCAGATGCGACGCACGCCTCTACGCCGTCACCCTCTGGGAATAGCGGCTTCGTTAGCAATATGCAACATCGCGCCCACGGCTCCGGTCGTGGGCGCGGTTTTTATTAGGGGAAAAATCTTCCGACCCCAAAGGATACCCAGTTAAGGTATAGGACTCACGCAATCACGCGGCCTCAACATTCTTTAACCGCAGAGCGCGCAAAGGACGCGGAGTTTTTCTTAAAAACCAGCCGACGTTTTTTGCACTAAGATGGTAATTACTCAGCCAGTGTCATTCCGAAGCCCCGTTTGCGACCAGCAAGATACATTCCAGACAGAAAGGGGCTGAGGAATCTCGTTGACGCCATGCCTTAAAATTCAAGAACGGGATTCCTCACTCCGCTGCGCTCCGTTCGGAATGACAAGGGGATGACTTGGAGATAGGCTGAGTAGTTACCTAAGATGTTAAAAACCGTGTACTTTGTGGTTTTTTCAGTCGAGCCATGCATCGCTTTCCCGTCAGCGTAGACTCAAATCCATTCCGCGCCCACTTGTTTGTTTCCCATGCACATGATATAATTAAGTCGCAAATGTTCTCCCACCGTGAAGCAAATCAAGTGGGAGGGCTGGCTGGACACCTCATGTTGATCCACGAGCTGAAGGAGGTCGAAAAGAATGCAATCAGATATACCAGAACGGATCGAAACGACACCTGTCACACCGGAGGCCGAAGCGCAAGCCGCGCGCCGCACGCAGATGATGCTCATCGCGGGGGGCGTATTGCTGTTCGCCTTGCTCATCACCGCCATCGTATTGATGGCAACCTACACCGAAGCCACCATCGTCATCCGCGACATCGCCATCGTCTTCGTCGCCGTTGAGACCTTCTTCATCGGTGTCACCCTCATCTTGCTCGTCATCCAGATCCAATTGCTGATCAAGATGCTACGGGAAGAGATTCAACCGTTGCTCCACTCGGTTAACGAGACCGCCTCTACCGTTCGCGGCACGACCGAATTTATGAGCGAAAATCTGGTCTCGCCCGTCATCAAAGTTGCTGGATTCAGCGCGGCAGTCCGCCAGGTGACAAGTAACCTGGTGGGCGTCGTCAAGGGAGTTCGGCCCCGTAAACAGTCTGTCACACACAACAATCCAGGAGGACACAATGGAACAGAAGAATGATTTTGGCGCTTTCCTAGTTGGCTTTTTCGTCGGAGGGCTAATCGGCGCGGCGGTGGCGCTGCTCTTTGCCCCGCAGGCTGGCGAAGAGACCCGCGAACAGATCAAGCAGAAGGGCATCGAGCTCAGCGACAAGGCGACTGAGGTGGCCGATGAGGCTCGCCACAAGGCCGAAGAGGCGCTCGCCGAGGCCCGCGCGAAGGCTGAAGAGTCGCTTGCCGAGGCCCGCGCGAAGTTGGAAGAGATCACACAAGAGCTCCAGGCTCGCGCCAAGGAGCTGCAGGAGCAGGGCCAGGCGTTCATCTCCGAGCACGTCGTGCATGAAGAGGAGAAGCCTGCCGAGGGCGTGACCCTCAGCGAGGCGGCTGTCGAAGGCTAGCCGCTACTGTGACTATAACGCCCCGGCCAATTGGCTGGGGCGTTTCTTTTTTAGAGTCGTTCCCTAATGATACTAATCGGAATCAGGACGCAGATTTTCGCAGATTCACGCAGATAATTCTTAAAAATCAGGTAACTACTCACCCTGGCTCCGAGGGGATCGTCAGATCCCCGTCAAGTCAAAATTATCTAGGACTACATTGTATAGCAGCCTGGAATTTGCTTGTGCCTCCACGCCGGATCTGGCGATCCGGCTAGAACCTGAGTAGGTACAAAATCAGCGGAAATCTGTGTGAATCCGCGTTCAATACCTGCTCAAGGCTTATTCGGGAACAAGTCTATTGTACTTCGTGTCCTTTGTGGTTCTTCAGCAGAGCCAGCATCCGTTTTACCGTTGGCGCTTCCAGCGCAGATAGGCGCGCAGTTGCCGCCAGAGCTCACGAGGGCCGCCGGTTTGCAGGGCCAGCCGCACCTTGCCACCCCAGCCCTCCTCATGCCCCAATGCGCGCTCCCGGTCGGCGGCGAAGCGCGGCGCGGCGCAGAACGCCGCCAGCGGTTCGACCACGGCGTCCCAACGGTAGCCTGCCGCGATCTCCTGCGCGCGCGCGCGGTACGCCGCACGCGCTGCATCATCCGCCAGCCAGGCCAACACCTGCGCGGCGACCGCCTCGACATCCTGCGGGGGCGCGAGCGTCGCCAGGCCCCACGCCGCCAAATCCTCGCCCAACACATCGCCCGCCGTCGCCACGATGGGCAGCCCTGCCCAGAGATAATCGAGCAGGCGCGTGCGGAAGGCGAAGCGCGTCTCCACGTAATCGAGGTGCAGGCTCAGGCCCACATCGGCCTCCAACAGGTAGTTCTGGCGCTGCTCGTAGGGAACCCAATCGTTGAAAAAGATGTGCGTCCCGTGCAGGCCCAGGGACTTGCTCAGCGCGACCGCCTCGTCCACCGCATCCATCCGCGAAACAGAGGCGTTGGGTCGCCGCGTCCCCATGAAGAAGAGTTTCACGTCATCGCGCTGGCCCAGGATCAGCGGCAGGGCGCGGATGAGCGTGGGGGCATCGAACCAGTTCCAGAGGCCGCCGCCCCACAGGAGCACCTTGTCATCGGGGCCGATGCCGGGATGGACGCCCTTGAGCACCGCCTGCGTGTGAACCGGCGGCTGCGCGGGCATCCCAAAGGGCAGCACATCAATCAGCCGGCGGAAGGTGGGGTCGTGGGCGTAGGTATACGGGTTAAGCCGTCCCAGCGCCGAAAGCATCCCTAGCCAGTAGTCGCGCTGCTTCTCCGCCGCGCAGAGGAAGAAATCGCCGGCGCGGAGCAGGGTGTGCAGCGCAGCGAGGTAGTGGCGGTTGGCCTCCAGCTGGCGCGGGAGCGGCTCGGCGGCGGTGCGCTGGAGGCCGGCGAGCAGGAAGGGATCGTAGAGATCGCCCACCAGCGGCTTGCCCAGCGTGGCGAGGAAGGGGTAGTAGGCCAGCACGATGCCCAACGTCATCAGCACATCGCTCTCGGCGGCGAGGGCGCGCAACTCGGCGGCGGTGCGGGGGGCCGTCACGGTGAAGGCCTGGCCCGTGGGCGGGTCGCCCTCCGGCGGGACGTAGGGCGGGACGAGCAGCTGGACGTCGAAGCCCCGGCGCGCCAGCGCGCCAGCGAGCTCCCAGTAGCGGATGCCCGGCCCGGCCATCTTCGCGCCGATGGCGTCGTTGGTGATGAGGGC
>DAOTXC010000053.1:0-1890 GCA_034435555.1 Anaerolineae bacterium | reverse complement strand
GAGCTGGTGCATGTGACCGGCGGCGAGCATCTGTGATCAGTATGAGACATGAGCGGATGACCACTCGTTTCTCACCCATTATCAAATACCAAAAAGGAGCAAAACTCATGAACCAACCCTTAGACATTCACCCCGCGGATTACGACGTTTTCCGCAACGACCTGACCGATATGCCGGAGCGCGCCTGTAGCGGCGAGATCGAGTGCGCCGTGCGCGATATCCTCCAGGCCATCGGCGAGGATGTGGAGCGCGAGGGGCTGCTCGACACGCCCTCCCGCGTGGCGCGCGCCTACGCCGAGCTGACCGCCGGCTACCATGTGGACCCCGTCAAGCTCATCAACGACGCCATCTTCGATGTCCAGTACGATCAGATGGTCATCGTGCGCGACATTGACTTCTACAGCCTGTGCGAGCATCACATGCTACCCTTCCTGGGGCAGGTGTATGTCGCCTACATCCCCAAGGGCAAGGTCATCGGCCTGAGCAAAATCCCGCGCATCGTGGAGATGTTCGCCCGCCGCCTGCAAGTACAGGAGCGGATGACGCAGGAAATCGCTACGTTTCTCGATGAGACCCTGCACCCGCTCGGCGTGGCGGTGGTAGCGAAGGGGTTACACATGTGCGCGGCAATGCGCGGCGTGAAGAAGGCCAACGCCCGCATGGTCACCAGCGCCATGCTCGGTACGTTCAGGGAGAGCCAGGCCACCCGTAACGAGTTCTTCGACCACATCGGACGCGAGCATCTCAACTTCTGAGATACGGCTTCGCACCTTTGCACAAATCTGACGCTGCCGGACTACAGTTCGGCAGCGTACGTTTTTGGAAGCGCGCTCATCCCCAAAGTGAACACAACCTGCCCTACATTGACACCTGTCGCTATTCACGATACAATACGGACAGATGGGTTGAGTATTTTGAAAAAGCCTGTCCAACTTCTTTCCACACAACGCCATCATCCGTAAAACATCCAATTCCGAATTATAAAATCACATTGGAGGAAGTCCGATGGATGAGCAAGTGACGCACTTCTTGCAGCGGTACCAACACCTCAGCGCCATGCGGGCCGCCGGAAAATTGCATCCGCAGCAGTTCATGGCCGAGGTGCAAAAACTGCGTTGGCAGGATGCGCGCGGCGGCTGGTGGATGATTGATCCCAATGGCGTATTGCTCCGCTACGATGGGCGGGGCTGGTTGCCGGTCCAACCACGGCCAGCAGCAGCACCCCCGCAGCCAGTCATGCCTCCGCCAGCGGCGTCCCCACCTCCTCCAGCCCCTGTCGCGTCCCCTAGACCTCAACCAGCGCAAGCTCCGCCTCCCGCCGCAAAGCCGCACTCCCCTGCCCCATCTCCGCGCCCAGGAGCTCCAATGGCCCAGGCGCCCGGCTCCTCGCCCTCGATCTTGCGCGCGCTCTTGCCCATCCTGCCGATTGCGCCCGCCGTGTTGTGCGGGGGCCTGTGGTTCCTCTATACCTTCGTCGGCGTCTTCAAACGCGAAGGCTTCTGGGGGGTTGATTTTATTACACCCATGATAGTGGGCGGTCTCCCCATCCTGTTCTGGATTCTGAAAAAACCTTTGGATCAACTCCTGCTACCGGTCAAACCCCTCATCCAATCCGTGCCCAAGCCGATACGCTTGGGAATCTGCCTGGCGATCCCGGTCTTTCTGGGCTGTGGTTGTTCTGCCGTAACCTATAGCGGCTATGCTGCGTTGAGCGTGTCGGCCTTCATCAGCGTGATGACCGCCGGATTGTTGCTGCGTTACTGAGGAGATTGGGCAATGAAAACAAAAAACCGGCAACTCATGGTTGGGCTATGGCTGATATGCCAGTTACTCGCCCTTAGCTTGCTGCTCCCTGCCTCTGCCTACGCCGATGACTGCCTCACCGACCCG
>DAOTXC010000052.1:0-13573 GCA_034435555.1 Anaerolineae bacterium | reverse complement strand
TTACCTTAAATAATGTTAATGTTTTTCATAATCAAAATTTATTAGCAACTTAAAATTCTTAGCGTCTTTGCGCCTTGGCGTGAGATTCCCTAGTTTTTTCAGTGAAGTCATCTCTACCTCCTAAAAATCAGCGAATCAACGAGTCAACCACATGTTCACACATTCAGGCGTTCCAGCACCAGGAAGTGGGAAAGGCCCAAAACGCGCAACGGGGTGCGTTCCAGGGCATAGGTCACGGCCTGCAACCCGCGTCCAATCCGCGGCCAGCGCGCAACGATGTTATCGTAGCCGGGGAAAAGCTGGGTATGATGGATCACGCGCACCGGCTGCCCCGCGAAGAGCTGCCGTAAGCCCCGCGTCGTGTAGGCGCGGACGTGCGGCGCGAGGCGCTGCCGCAACGGGTCGGGCAGCCAGTTGACCAGAGGGATATTGCCGAATTTGTAGCGCCCCCGCCAATAGATGCCGTGCGTTTCAAAAAGATAACATCGATTGGGAACAAAAATCACCACGCGCCCACCGGGCCGTGTGACGCGCACAAGTTCCCGCGCCGAGCGGCGATCATCGCGCACGTGCTCCAACACCTCGTGCGAAAAGACCACATCGAAGGTGGCATCGGCAAAGGGCAACGTCTCCCCCACCCCCTGCACCACCGAACGCGCGCGTGCGCGCGCCTCCCGCACGCGGGGGAACTCCAGTTCGATGCCGTAGACAGCGGAGGTATAGCGCAAGAAGGCGTGCGTATACATCCCCACCCCGCAGCCCACATCCAACACGCGACAGCCCTCCAACGGGGCGTACCGTCGCACCCAATCCAGCCGGCGCTCCTGCCCGGCCCGCCACACAAACGAAGGATTCCCTCGCAATGCCGCCTGTTCCATTGACTGATTCACAAGTTACCATCCCCGCTAAAATTTAACCCGGCCCCGCAACGCCAAGCGCGCGCCCGGATAGATTCTAAGAGCAAAAGGGGGGCTGTCAAATTGACACTCTTTCCAACTGTGGTACTATAGTACTAATCCAGGTTGCCAGAGGAGGATGTACATGGCAGGTTCGCGCACAGAGCGTCTCACTAAAGCCCTATACGATCTACAAGCTGGAGCTGCTGCAATTGAATCTTCAGCCATCGTTAGCGTGGATGGCCTCATCATCGCCTCGGCGCTGCCGGAGGGCGCGGAGGAAGATCGCGTCTCGGCCATGTCCGCCGCCATGCTCTCCCTGGGCGAGCGCATCGCCATGGAGCTGGGGCGCGGCGTCCTGGAGCAGGTCTACGTCAGAGGCGACCGGGGCTACGTCATCCTGATGTCTGTGGGGGAAGAGGCCGTCCTCACCGCACTGGCGCGCCCACAGGCCAAGATCGGCCTGATCTTCCTGGAGATGCGTCGCGCCGTCGAAACCCTCTCCTCGCTGATCTAACTCCCGATTTTTAGCGACTCAGCCGGTACCGCGTGTACCGGCTTTCTACTTCCCCTGGTTTAGTGCTATACTCTGACTGTAACCTCAACACACAATTTTAGGGCTAAACTAAGGAGGTAGGTATGCCTAAACGTGTAGTACATCCCCCACGGGGCACAGAGCTCCATTGCAAGAACTGGCTTTTGGAAGCACCCTTCCGCATGATCCAACACAACCTCGACCCAGAAGTGGCAGGCGATCCTGAAAATCTCATCGTCTACGGCGGGCGCGGACGGGCGGCCCGCAACTGGGAGTCCTTCGACGCCATCCTGGAGACGCTGCAACAGATGGATGTGGATGACACCCTCCTCATCCAATCGGGCAAGCCGGTGGCGGTCTTCAAGACGCACGAGGACGCGCCCCGCGTGCTGCTCGCCAACTCCAACATCGTCCCGGCGTGGGCCACGCAGGAGAACTTCGACAAGTGGGAGCGCGAGGGCCTCATCATGTACGGGCAGATGACCGCCGGCTCGTGGATCTACATCGGCACGCAGGGCATCCTCCAGGGGACCTACGAGACGCTGGGCGCGCTGGCGCGGAAGCACTTCGGCCCCAACGCCTCGCTCAAGGGGACGTTCACCCTCACCGCCGGGCTGGGCGAGATGGGCGGTGCGCAGCCGTTGGCGATCACCATGAACGAGGGCGTGGGCCTCTGTGTGGAAGTAGACCCCTGGCGGGCCGAGCGGCGGCTCAAGCACCGCTACCTCGACGAGATCTGCACCGACCTGGACGAGGCGCTGCGCGTCGTGGAGGCGTACAAGGCCAAGGGCGAACCGCGCTCCATCGGCCTCATCGGCAACGCCGGCGATGTCTTCCCCGAACTCGTGCGCCGGGGCGTGATTCCCGACATCGTGACCGACCAGACCTCGGCCCACGATCCTTCGAGCTACGTACCCAACGGCATGAGCTTTGAAGCGGCGCTGGCGCTGCGCGAAGCCGATCCCCAGCGCTACCAGCAGGAGGCCATCCGCACGATGACCGAACACTGCGCGGCGATGGTCGCGTTCCAGAAGCAAGGCGCGGTCGTCTTCGACTATGGCAACAATCTCCGCCAGCGCGCCTTCGACAACGGCCTGGAGGAGGCGTTCAGCTTCCCCGGCTTCGTGCCGGCCTACATCCGCCCGCTCTTTTGCGAGGGCAAGGGGCCGTTCCGCTGGGTGGCGCTCTCCGGCGACCCGGAGGACATCTACGAGACCGACCGCATCATCCTGGAACTCTTCCCCGAAGATGAGCACCTCGTCCGCTGGATCAAGATGGCGCAGGAGCAGGTCGCCTTCCAGGGACTGCCCGCGCGCATCTGCTGGCTGGGCTACGGCGACCGCGCCAAGGCCGGGCTGGCCTTCAACCAGGCCGTGGCCGAGGGGCGGATTTCGGCCCCCATCGTCATCGGGCGCGACCACCTGGACGCCGGCTCGGTCGCCAGCCCCAACCGCGAGACCGAGGCGATGAAGGACGGCTCCGACGCGATCTCCGACTGGCCCATCCTCAACGCGCTGATCAACGCGGTAGGCGGCGCGACGTGGGTGAGCTTCCATCACGGCGGCGGCGTGGGCATCGGCTACTCGCAACACGCGGGCATGGTCATCGTCGCTGACGGGACCAAGGCGGCGGCGGCCCGCCTCCAGCGCGTGCTCACCACCGACCCCGGCATGGGCGTCGTCCGCCACGCCGACGCGGGCTACGAAGAAGCCATCGCGCACGGCAAAACCAAAGGCATCTGGATGCCGATGGTGGAGTAAGCAGCTTCGCTGGCCCGTCGGCGCATTGTCGGCGGGCCAGCAGAGCAATCTGAAATGCCTGCCATGCCCACACACTTGCATCTTCGC
Source organism: Anaerolineae bacterium (assembly GCA_034435555.1). Classification (GTDB taxonomy): domain Bacteria; phylum Chloroflexota; class Anaerolineae; order B4-G1; family SLSP01; genus DAOTXC01. The sequence goes on along the minus strand of DAOTXC010000052.1, from coordinate 10,295 downwards.
ACTTTTGTGTGATAAGATATGGATGGAGGTAACACATGGAAACACTAGTAGCCAATCTCACTACACGCGAACTAGAGGCGCTTGTAGAAAAAGCTATTGACCAGCGCATGGAAGTCTGGCTGACACAGCTATTGGATGCACTATATGCCAGTCCTAACGAACGCGATGACGCTCTCCAGCCCTCGTTTGCTGCTGCGCTACAACGTTCACTGGATCAGGCCCGCGCTGGCGAGGTGATGGATTTAGAAACATTTCGCACACAGCTATAACTATGGCGACTTTTCGTGTGCTCCTTACATCTGAGGCGCAGGATGACTTCCGTCGCTTGACGCCAGAAATTCGAACGCGGCTATTGGATAAACTGGCCTGGTTAGGCGAAAATGCCACGCTATTGCGCCACCAAGCATTGCAAGGCGCTGCCTGGGATGGGTGTTTCAAGTACCGCGTAGGCAACTATCGAATCATCTATCTGCTAGATTCCACCGAACTCACCCTAACCATCCTCAAAGTCAAACATCGTCGCGAAGTCTATCGCTAAAAGCGCATTGTCGGCGGGCCAGCGCACGGCTTGACAAAATTTCGCCCCCGTGCTATAAAAAGGGTGTTAAAGGCTGCGAACAGGAAAAGTAGCCGTCGAAGCGGGAGTACAGAGAGCTGGGCAGGGTGAGAACCAGCATCAGCGCCGATGGGGAATGGGCCTGGGAGCCGCTCGCCGAAAGCCGCAAGGCAAGTAGTCCGAGACGGAGACGCCACCGTTATCAGGGCGTAGGGCATCATCCATTGGGATCGTGCCTGAAAAGAGTGAGGCTGGCTTGACTCGTAACGCGCTTTCACCGGCGCGTTTTTCATTGGGAGCAAGCCAACCTAAGCAGGGTGGCACCACGAGCATAGAGCGCTCGTCCCTTCAAGGGACGGGCGTTTTTTGTTGGATTGCCTACCATGAAAGATTATCACACCGAGGAGGAACAGATGAATCATACACCTAAGAAACGCATTTTGACCGGCGACCGGCCCACGGGCAAGTTGCACCTGGGCCACTACGTGGGCAGTCTCCAGAACCGCGTCGCGCTACAGGACGCCTACGCCTGCTACTTCATCATCGCCGACCTGCACACGCTCACCACCAGGCCCGAACGAGAGTACGTCACGGGGCTGGCCCAGAACATCCACGATGTGGTGCTGGACTACCTCGCCGTTGGGATAGACCCGGAGCGCAGCGTGATCTTCCTGCAATCGGCAGTGCCGCAGACCTTCGAGCTCAGCCAGCTGTTGGGCAACCTCGTCACGCTGCCGCGCCTCTCCCGCCTGCCGAGCATCAAGGATATGGCCCGCGCCGCCAACCTGGATGACGAGACCGTCCCCTTTGGGCTGATCGGCTACCCGGTCCTGCAAGCCGCCGACATCCTGCTGCCACGCGCGCACCTCGTGCCCGTGGGCAAGGATAACGAGGCCCACGTTGAGATTACCCGCGAGATCGCCCGCCGCTTCAATCGCCTGTACGAGAGCGAAGTCTTCCCCATCCCCGACGTGATGATCGGCGAGGTGCCCACGCTGGTGGGGACGGATGGGCAGGCAAAGATGAGCAAGTCGCTCGACAACGCCATCTTCCTCTCCGACGACGCAAAGGCGGTGGAGCAGAAGGTGCGGGGCATGTTCACCGATCCCAACCGCATCCGCGCCGACATCCCCGGACGGGTGGAGGGGAACCCGGTCTTCATCTACCACGACGCCTTCAACCCCGATGTGGACGAGGTAAACGATCTCAAAGAGCGCTACCGTCAGGGCAAGGTGGGCGATGTCGAGGTGAAGAAGAAGCTGGCGCGCGCTCTCAACGCCTTCCTCGATCCCATCCGCGAGCGCCGGGCCTACTACGAGGGGCAGCCCGGCCTCGTCACCGAGATTCTCATGGCGGGGACGCGCAAGATGCAGCGCGAGGCCGAAGCGACGATGGAGGCCGTCTACGCTGCGATGGGGATGCCGGGCGCGCGCCTGCGCCGCGCCCTGGCCCAGGATGTGCCTTTCAGCCTGGTGGAGAACACCAGGTAAGTGTGGTTTTCAGATTTTTTGATTTGTAGATTTCATAAGGGAGAAAGCGATGTCTAACAAATACGAGACGACCCGTTGGTACAATATCATGGCCGATTTGCCGCAATTGCCTGCGCCGGGGCTGCACCCCGTCACCCATCAGCCCCTCACCCCCGATGACCTGGCGGCGCTCTTCCCGATGGCCTGCATCGAGCAGGAGGTAAGCACGCAGCGGTACATCAATATCCCCGAAGAGGTGCAGGAGATCTACGCCCTCTGGCGGCCCACCCCACTGCGCCGCGCCCGCCGTCTGGAAAAGATGCTCGACACGCCCGCCAAGATCTTCTACAAGTACGAGGGGGCCAGCCCGGTGGGCAGCCACAAGCCCAACACCGCCGTGCCGCAGGCGTACTACAACAAACTCGAAGGCGTGAAAACAATCACCACCGAGACCGGCGCCGGGCAGTGGGGCAGCGCGCTGGCGATGGCCGGCGCCTTCCTCGATATCGCCATCAAGGTCTACATGGTGCGCGTGAGCTACGACCTCAAGCCCGGACGCCGGCTCATCATGCAGTCCTTCGGCGCGACCTGCACCCCCAGCCCCAGCACCGATACGGCCTCCGGGCGGGCCATCCTGGCGCAAAACCCCGATTCCCCCGGCAGCCTGGGGATCGCCATCAGCGAGGCGGTGGAGCTCGCGCTCAACGATCCACAGATCAAGTATTCGCTGGGCAGCGTGCTCAATCACGTGCTCATCCACCAATCCGTCATCGGCGAGGAGGCGATTGCGCAGCTCAAAGACGCGGGGGCTTACCCCGATGTGGTGATTGGTTGCATCGGCGGCGGAAGCAACTTCGGCGGGATCGCCTTCCCCTTCCTGGGCGAGACGCTGCGCGAGGGCAAGACAACCCGCTTCGTGGCTGTGGAGCCGGCGGCCTGCCCCAAAGTCACCAAGGGCAAATACACCTACGATTACGGCGACACCGCCGGACTGACGCCCATGCTGAAGATGCACACGCTGGGGCACTCCTTCGTGCCGCCCGCGATCCACGCTGGCGGATTGCGCTATCACGGCATGGCCCCGCTGGTCTCGCTCTGCAAGGAGCTGGGGCTGATCGAGGCCCGCGCCTATCCGCAGCTGGAATGCTTCGACGCGGCGTTACAGTTCGTCAACGCCGAGGGGATCATCGCCGCGCCGGAGACCTCCCACGCCATCCGCGCCGCCATTGACGAGGCGCTGGACGCCAAGGAAAAGGGCGAGGAGCGGGTGATCCTCTTCAACTTCAGCGGTCATGGCTTCCTCGACCTCTCCTCATACCAGGCCTATCTCTCCGGCGACCTGGAAGATTACGATTATCCATCCGATCTGGTGGAGAAGGCCCTACAAGAGATTCCTGTGGTGGCGTAAGCCCCACGGCGTACCAAAAACGCCCCCGCAATGCGGGGGCGTTTGGCTATCACAGCGCTAATCGCCGATTTGCGCCAGCTTGCGCGTCTGCTCATCTATCTCCAACGCCTCAACAAAGTCGCCGATGTCGCCCTCGAGCACAACTGGCAGGTTGTAGTTGTTCATCCCAATACGATGATCCGTCACCCGGTTCTGAGGGAAGTTATAGGTGCGAATTTTCTCGCTGCGCTCCCCCGTGCCCACCTGGGAGCGGCGCGATTCATCAATCTCCTCTTCCTGCTTACGGCGCTCAATCTCGTACATCCGCGCGCGCAGCACGGACATCGCATGCAGCTTGTTCTGCGTCAACGAGCGTTCGCTCTCACAGGTCACGACCATGCCCGTGGGCAGATGCACCATGCGCACCGCCGTGTCGTTCTTCTGCATGTGCTGGCCGCCCGGCCCGGAGGAACCATACGTGGTGATTTCCAAATCTTTGGGATTGATATCAATTTCGACCTCGTCCACTTCGGGCAGCACGGCCACCGTCACCGTCGAGGTGTGAATGCGCCCGCTCGACTCCGTCACCGGGACCCGCTGCACACGATGAACGCCGCTTTCGTACTTGAGCTGCGAGAAGGCCCCCTTGCCCCGCACCTCAAAGATCACCTCTTTGTACCCGCCGATGCCGGTGCTATTCTCGCTGATGATCTCCGTCTTCCAGCCCTGACGTTCAGCGAAGCGCGTGTACATGCGCAAGAGCTCGGCGGCGAACAGTCCCGCCTCATCCCCACCCGCTCCGGCGCGGATCTCCATGATCACATTCTTCTGGTCGCGCGGGTCTTTGGGGATGAGCAACTTGTGCAACGTTTCCTCCAGCCGCTCCTGCTCCGCTTCCAACCTCCGAAGCTCCTCGTGGGCCATCTCGCGGAGCTCGGCATCTTCCTCATGCTGCGCCATCTCCTGCACCTCTTCCAGCTCGACCGTCACCGCCTTATAGCGCCGATAGGCCGTCACCGTATCCTCCAGGTCCGACCGCTCCTTGGCTAACTCGGCCACCTTCTCGTAATCCACCGCGATCTCAGGATCGGACATCAGGCGCGTCAGCTCTTCGTAACGCTCTTCCAACACACTCAACTGTTCTAACATCAGCCCTTCACTCCCTTAACATAAACAAACGACCCCCCTGAAATTCGGGTCGTTTGCGACTCTCCCACTTGGGGACTCCCTCTCGACAGGTGAATTATAATCGAGCCTGCGGCCCTGTCAATGGCCTGGTTGCCGCCACCAAAAAGAAGGGCAGATGCACCACCTGCGCCCACGGCACGCCGGGCGATTCCGCCTCCAGCCGGGCCACCGCCTCCGACTCCTCCGCCGTCAACGGCAGGCCGCGCAAGAGCGCCCACCGCGCAGAATCGGGCGGCTGGATCGTCTCCAACAGCTGCACCCGCACCGCGAAGCCCTCCGCCGCGAGCACACCGGGCAGCTGCCGCCCCACCGATGGCTCGGCGCCGGCGCGACGCAGCGCGGCCCGCCAGAGCTCGCGCCCTCCACATCCTGGCGGATGTTCGATCATGCCGCCGTAGTCCGGCTCCAACGCGATCCAGACGCCGCCGGGGGCCAACACGCGCCAGACCTCCCGCGCTACCGCGTCCAGCGGGCGAATCCACAGGAGCGTCAACTGGCAGAAGACGAGATCGAAGGAGGCGGAGGCGAAGGGCAGCCGCCGCGCATCCCCGCCGACCGGCAGCCCCGCACTTCCCCGCAACGCCGCCCACACCGGGTCGAGCGCGACCACGTGCCCGCCGCTGCGCCGGACGAGCTCCCCCGTCACCGCGCCGTGGCCCGCGCCCAGCTCCAGCACCGAGCGCCGCCGGGCAATGGCAACCTGGCGCAGCAATCTTCCACGCGCCGGCGCGAGCCACGCCGCCTGCGCCGCGAGCAATTCGCGGGACGGCAGGGCCGGGGGCGCGCTAACGTCCGCCACCGGCACAGGCGCAGGCACAAGCGCAGCCCGCGCAGGCGCAGGCGCAGCCACTCCCCCCGCCGCCGCTGCCCCCGCTCCCGCTGGAGCTCGCCATCGCCTCGAAGATGTCGCCGGTGACGCGGTCTATGCCGCTCAGATTGACCAGCCCCTTGGAGCCGCGCGGCCCCTGCAAGGAGCCGGGCAAGATCGCCGCCGCCATCCCGCCCATCGTCTTCTCGGCCCAGCCCGCGAAGGAGGCCGAGACATCGCCGAAGGTCGTGCGCCCGCCTGTGCCGGAGCGCCCACTGCCCGCAGGCGCGAAGCCCCGCGCGCCGCCCGCACCGCTCAACGGCACACGGCGCGCCCAGCGGGGCCAGTAATGATACCCGCCCATCGTCAAGACCGTGGGATACGAGTCGTTCATCACCACCCAGGGGAAGTACTTGTCGAGGAACTCCTCGCGCGCCGGCACCTCGCCGAGCGCCTGCGCCTGCTCCCAGGCCCGCGCGATGATCCGGCGGTAATAGTCCCGCGTGTCAGAAAGATCGAAGCCCTTCATCTTGTTCGCGGTCTCCTGAAGCAACGTCCGCATCGCGCCACCGAAGTCGAGCGATTCCAACGGTTTTTCGGGATTGCGCTCGATGATGTCCAGGAAGGCTTGCTCGTAGTTATGAATGACCGTGCCCGCCTCCTGCGCGGCCCGGCGGCGGAACTTGATGCGCTTGTTGCGATCTTTCGTCAACTCCGCATCGGCCCGCGTGACGAAGGGTAACGCCGGCTGGACGGTCAGCGGATCAGGCTGTACCTGCTGCAAGATGCCCTTTTCCAACAGGCCGAAGATCACCAGGGTGAGCACCTTGTTGAGCGGCATCTCCAACAGCACCGCCGCCTCCGGGGCCGAAAGCCCGCGCTTGATGCCCCCACCCTCGACCTGCGCGATGGGGGGCAGGTATTTCGTGGTGCGCTTGCGGAGCGCCCGCTCATTGAGCGCAACCAGGCCCACCAGCGGCAAGAATCCCAACAACACCACTATCGGAGCGTTGATTCCCAGAATTATCAAAAATATCAGCAAAGGGATATAGAGCGAGGCCCCGGTGCCGCCGGTAAAGCGGAAAAACAAGATTGTGAAAATGAGGAGGAAAACGGCCAGCAAGACGCCATGAACGTTCGGATTGTCCTCCAGCCACTTGCTCACCAGCTGCAATCGCGTCATCCGCACGATGTTGCTCATCCCCCGCTGCGGGAACGAGACCCCCACGCGATGCGCCCCCGTCAAGCGCGCCTCCGGGTAGTGCCAGCCCACGGCCACCCGGTCGCCGTCGCTCGCCGCGTAGATAACCTTGTTGGTGAACGGCTCATCCTGATAGAGCACCTCGTCCGGCTCGATGCCGGGCAGGGTATAGACGATAATCCACAGATCCGTCCGCCCGGTGATCGCGCCGCTATCGAACCACGTCGGCGTGATCTGGAAGGAGGCGTAGCTCTCGTCGGTTGTGTCCTGATAGACCAGATCGGCGATGGTGAATTCGAAGCGCAGCGTGCCACTGCCGCCGCTGGGGATGGTCTGCTGGGCCAGATGAACTTCCACGCCGGTGTCAATGTAAGTGGAAGGGCGGATGTTCGACAGACTCACTCCGTTAATCGAGGCCCGCATGTTGCCAATGTTGTAGTCATCGTGCGGCATTCCGATATCCACAATGTCAATGGGATGGCCGCCCGCGCTGTTCCGGAAGGCGATATCGTAGATCACGCGCGCCGTGCCATCCGCCTGAAGTAAGACCTGCATCCGCATCGCCGGCACCGAAAACGAATAATTTTGGGCCGCCACTGCGCCCGGCGTGAGCAGCAGCCCCGCCAGCAACATCAGCAACGTCAACGCATGTAAACTCCGTCGCATCATGCTGCACCTCCTCTCGTGCTTTGTGACCAGCCCGCCGGTTCGCGGGGACAATCCGCCGCGCAGATCGCCAGGCCCGGACAATGCTCGCAGTGCGTCGGGGCCTCCACCCGCTCGCGGTAGACGCGGAAGGCCGCATCGTTCCAAATGCGCTCCCATTCATCTGTCAGCAGATTGCCCGCCGGGCGATAGGGGCCGCGCGGCGGGATGACCGTCCCATCCGGTTCGAGGCGGATGGAGACATCCCCGGAGGCGCGCGGCCCTTGCAAGACCTGCGCGGCCAACGGCTGCGCGGGATCGCGCTGTACGGGCGGCTCCCACAGGAAGCGCATCTGCACCTGTGCGGAGGATTCCTCAACAAGCGCCGCTACCTGCGGCAGCGCGTCGGCGTGGAGCGCACCATCATCGAGCGCCGCGTCGGTGGTGGCATAGGCCACAAAGGCGATGTTATCCACGCCCAACGCCGCCATCGCCGCGAAGGTCTCCTCCAAACGCTCGACCGTGCCCGCGACCAACGGGACCTCCGCCACCGCGCAAATCTCCCGCGCCTCCAACCAGTCGTAGATCGCCACTGCTGCCGCATGGTCGCCCGCGCCGCAGAGCGCGTCGTGCGTCTCGGCGTCAGCGGCGGCGTAGAGCAAGCGGACGTAGTCGGCCCCGGCCTGCACCAGATCAGCCAGCAGCCCCTCGTCGCCGAGCGCCGTGGCCGTGCCGCGCACGCCGGCGATGAGGCCCAGGTCTTCGGCGCGCTCGACGGCGCGCACCAGATGTTGCGGCTCGAAGGTCTGCGGGGCTAAGAAGCAGACGTGGGGGATGCCCACCTCCCACAGCCGCGCAAGCAACGGGACGAGCTGTTCCGGCGGGGCCTGGGGCACATCGGCCTGCAAGGGGGCAATCAGCTGCGCGCCACGCGGGGAGAGCGCCGGATCATCGAGGTTGAAGATGGGGTACTGATCCCCCGGCGAGGCCAGCGACTCGAAGAGCGCCTCGACCTGCGCGACGCCTTCGCGCAGCGTCTCCTCAGTCGCGCCGTGAAATTGCGCCTGCAACGCGGCCAAAATCTGGGCCTCGTCCCACCCTTCCTGCAGCCCTCTGGCGATCAAGACGCCGGACGGGTTCAGGCGGGCGGCAGCGTTGGCGTCGGCGATCAACATGCCGCTGCCATCCCGCTCAACGCGGAGGTGAAAGCGCGTGTAAGCGCCATCCTCCTCCTGCAAGGCGTGGTAGAGTCCCGGCGCGACCGCCGGGGCCGGTTCCGCCCGCTTGAAGGTGAATAATTTCTGCAACCACTGTTTGAATGGCATCTTAGCTCCTCCTAAGCGAATGACTGAATCAGCGAGTCAGCGAACTGACGCGGGCGCGGCCACAGCCACGCTCCGCCGCGCGCGCGCCCTGATAGGCGGCGCGTTCCAGCGGGCAGCCCCCGGCGCAAATCTCCAGCTCCGGGCACGCCCAACAGCGCTCCGGCAGCTCGCAGCCGACGGGGTCGGCGACGCGGTCGCGGAAGCGGCGGAAGAGCGCGCTCTCCCAGATCGCCGCCCACGGATCGCGGAGCAGATTGCCCGCCGCCTCGTAATACGATTGGCAGGGCAGCACGTCGCCGTTGGGTTCGATGCACATCGAATACTCCGCCGCGTTGCAACGCTTCGGCCCCAGTCCCAGCGCCAGCGGCGAAAATTGGCAATACTCCGTGGGCGTGTACCACAGGAAGCGCATCCCCAGCGCAGCGGCTCGCTCCTGCACCGCCATCAACAGGGGCGCCAGCTCCGCTACCGGCAGAGCTTCGGGCGCGGCGGTCCCGCCCCCCGCATGGATGATGCCGTTCATGGCGAAGGTGCGCACGCCCAGCCCGTGCAGAAACTTGACCAGGGCCAACGCCTGCGGCGCGGTGCGCTGCGTCAGCGTCGTGTTGGTGATCGTATGCAGGCCCGCGTCGAGAGATTGCGCGATGCCGCGCACCGTCTGCGCGAAGGCATCGGCCCCCACGGTTGCGTTGTGCAGCTCCGCGACAGGCGCGGCCAGGGTGATTTGCACGTGATCCAGTCCCGCAGCGGTCAACTCGGCGGTGTAGCCCACATCCGCCAGACGGCGCCCGTTGGTGTTGAGGCCGGCAATCTGCCCGGCGGCCTCGGCGTGGCGGATCAGGGCGGGCAGGTCGGGATGGAGGGTCGGCTCGCCGCCGGTGAAGATCAGGTGCGGCACGCCCAAGTCAGCCAGGATGTCGAGCACTCGCAGCCAGTCGGCCAACGGCAGCGAGGACATCTCGAAGCGCCCCGGCTCGTTGTAGCAGTGGGCGCAGGCGTTGTTGCAGGCATAGGTCAGGGCAATATCCACTTTGTACGGAGCCTGCACGGGCTGGCTGAAGAGCGCGACCTGCTCCAGCGCCTCGCTGCCGCAGATGGGGCAGCCGGTCGTCTCCGTGCGCAGCCGCTCGACCAGGGCATAGATGCGCGCCAGGTCTGCGGCAAGCGTCCGCGGGGGCGCATCGCGGTAATGGCGGCGCAACAGGGCCACGGCCTGCGCCTGGGGGACGCCCTCCAGCGCGAGGTAGGCCATCAGCGTCGCCGTCGCGTTGAGGTGGATCACGTCGGTGACATCCACAAAGAGCAGCCCGGCCCCATCCGCGTTGACGCGCAGATGCACGCGCCGTTGTCCGCCAGGGAGCGGCAAGCGATAGGTGTGCAACCCAGGCGCGGGCGGCGTGAGGGAGACTGCCGAGCGGAGCGTGGCCCAGGCGCGTTGCCAGAAGGAAGCAGTCGCTACCACTTAGGCTCCTCTTCGATCTGATAGGTCGCCCCGCAGTAGGGGCAGTTCACGTAAATCGCGCCCAACTTGAGCTCCAGCGAGTCCTTGCTCAGCGCGCCGCCGCAGTTGCGACACTTCATCTGCTCCAGATTCACATCGCCGGTGAGATCAATCTGCTGCACGATGGTCGTTTCGTGCTGCTGAGGGCGCATCCGCGTGAGGTAGACCATCACACCCGCCGCCGCCATCAGCACCACGCCGACCACCACGCGCAT
>DAOTXC010000051.1:0-8851 GCA_034435555.1 Anaerolineae bacterium | reverse complement strand
GCGGGGAAACACCTGGACCCATCTCGAACCCAGCAGTTAAGCCTGCCAGCGCCGATGGTACTGGGGGGGCAGCCCCCTGGGAGAGTAGGTCATTGCCAAGAGACCTTTTTGCGTGTGTCTAATGTAAAAACGGCCCAGATAAGTATCTGGGCCGTTTTGTATTTATCATCGGTGGCTGACTGTGGTACAATACGTGTGTGGGTGCAGATGTAGCGATGCGACTTAGGAGGTGCATGTTGACTAGTTATGCCAATGATCCACAAATGCGTGATGTCCTTATTTTTAGCGGTTCGGCCCATCCTGTTCTGACAAGCAGTATTGCCCGTTATCTCGGATTGAACCTTAGCCCGACGATTGTCCGCAAGTTCTCCAACGACAATTACTTCATCCAACTGGGTGTCAGTGTGCGCAGTAAGGAAGTTTTCATTGTGCAACCCATTTCCCCTCCGTGTAGCGAAAATTTGGTAGAACTCTTCTTTATGTTGGATATCGCCCGCAGCGCCGGGGCGCGTAGTGTTCACGCAGTCATCCCTTATTATTCCTACGCCCGTTCTGATAAGAAAGATGCGCCGCGTATCTCGATCTCAGGGCGGCTAATCGCTGATTTGATGCAGGCTGCTGGTGCCGATCACTTTATCACTATGACGTTGCATTCGGCCCAGGTGCATGGCTTTTTCAGCGTCCCGACCGATCATCTGACCGCGCACTCGGTTTTTGTTGAGCATTTGCAGACCAGGGATCTCAGCAATGCCGTCGTGTTGGCGCCGGACATCGGCCATGCCAAGCGTGCGGTCAAGCTGGCGCGGGCGCTTGATCTGCCCGCCGCTGCTGGCGAGAAGACCCGTCTGGGGGATGACAAGGTCAATGTCACCGGCATTATGGGGAATGTGACCGGGAAGCATGTGCTGCTCGTTGATGACGAGATCGCAACGGGCAGCACCATCATCGAGACGATTCGCGCGTTGCGCAAGGAAGGCGTCTCGCATGTGACCGTTCTGGGAACCCATGGACTCTTTACCGGCAATGCCGCAAGAGACCTCGATGCCGTGGATGAAATTGATGAGATTGTAGTCACCAATACGGTCCCGCTGGATGAGGATCGCCGTCCTGCCCCACAACGCTTGAAGGTGTTGCCTGTGGATCATATTTTCGGCGAGGTGATCCGCCGCAACGTGCGCGGCGAATCGGTCGGCGAGCTCTTCGAGTTTTGGCACAAGCCCAAAATTTGACGGGTTAGGGACACACGGGAGTCGCTATGTTGGGAAAGCGCGTCAAGTTTGGCCTTTGGGCCTTGGTGGTGTTGGTATTGAGCGCCTGTTATCGGCCGCAGGTACAGCCCGCTGTGCAGTTTCCGCTGTCGTTCGCGGCGACACCGATGCCAACTGTGACGCCCCGTGACCCCACTGTCCCGCTTACCCCCACCCCGCTGGTTCCGAGACAGGCCCCCAGTGCTCTGACGGTCTACCATACCGTCGCTTACGGTGAGACGCTCACGGGTATCGCGCAGACCTACGGCACCACCGTCGAGGCATTGCTGGCGCTCAATGGGATCGCCAATGCCGATCAGTTGGCGGTAGGGCAACGTTTGCAGATCACGCAGGCGGTCTCGGATGTAGGCCCCGAATACCGCTTGATCCCCGACAGCGAACTGGTCTACGGGCCGGCCTACGCGGATTTCGATATCGAGGCGGTGACGGCGGCGTACCCTGGTTGGTTCAATGAGTATAGTGAGGAGTTGGATGGCCGTTTGCATAGCGCCTCCGAAATCGTCGAAAAGGTCGCGCTACAGTACAGCGTGGGGCCGCGCGTGCTGCTGACCTTGCTCGAGTTGCGCAGCGGTTGGCTCACCAATCCCGATCCCTCGCCCCAGGCGCGCCTCTATCCGCTGGGCTATGAGCGCGAGTATTGGGAGGGCCTCTACTTGCAGCTGGGCTGGGTGGCGAGTGCGCTCAATGCGGGCTTTTATGGCTGGCATACCGAATCGTTGTGGACGCTCCAACTGGCTAACGGAGAGTATGTTCAACTGGCCCCCACGCTTAACGCCGGCACGGTGGGCGTGCAGTGCGCACTGACCGCTGGATTGGATGCGGAGACCTGGCACGCGCTGCTCAATCCCGCCACCCCTGATGGCTTCTCAGCCGTGTATCGAAGTCTCTTTGGCGATCCTTTTTACTATGCCATCGAGCCGTTGTTGCCCCCTGGGGATGCTCCCGAGCTGGCCCTGCCCTGGCCTGTAGGCGAAACCTGGTACTTGACGGGCGGGCCGCATGGCGGCTGGGATGCCGGGAGCGCCTGGGCCGCCGTTGATTTTGTCCCTGACGGCGATCAATTGGGCTGCTATCAGAGCCGCGCTTGGGTCACGGCGGTTGCGCCCGGCACGATCCTCTACAGCGATGATGGCCTGGTGCTGCAAACGCTGGAGGACGGGCGTTTCCTCGGCGCGGGTTGGTTGATGATCTATATGCACGTCGCCAGAGAGGGGCGCGTGAGCGTGGGCGCTGTTGTGGACACGGGAGATCGTATTGGACATCCCTCCTGCGAGGGCGGGGTCTCCAGCGGCACCCATCTGCATTTTGCGCGGCGTTACAATGGCGTCTGGATTGCGGCCGATAATCCCCAATGGCCGTTGATCCTCGATGGCTGGCGGGCGGCCTCGTCTGGCACGCCCTACAATGGGACGCTTACCCGCGACGGGCAGGTGCGCACAGCATGTCAATGCCGCGAGCCTTCCAATGCCATACAACACACAGGTTCCCCCTGAGGAGGAAAGTATGCCGTTCAAAATTGTGACTTACAATGCCAATTCGATTCGGGCGCGGTTGCCCCAGGTGTTGGGCTTCCTGGAGCGCGAAACGCCCGACGTGCTTTGTGTGCAGGAGACCAAGGTGCAGGATCAGGATTTTCCGCGTGAGCCGCTGGAAGATGCAGGGTATCACGTGGCCTTCAAGGGGCAGAAGTCCCACGCAGGCGTGGCGCTCATCAGCCGCAAGCCGCTGCAGGAGGTGGCCTGTGGCTTCGATGATGACGAGCCGCCCGATGAGCCGCGTCTGATCCGCGCCCGCTACGGCGATGTGCCGGTGGTCAACACCTACGTCCCCCAGGGGCGGGATGCCGAATCGGAGCACTTCGCGTACAAGCTGCGCTGGTTTGAGCGGCTGTTGGCCTTCTTCGAGCGCCATTACGACCCTGCTGCTCCGCTTGTCTGGGTGGGCGATTTCAACGTCGCGCCGGAGCCGATTGACATTCACGATCCCAAGCGTCTGGAATATCACGTGGACTTTCACCCTGAGGCGCGCGCCGCGTTGCAGCGGATACGGGAATGGGGTTTCGTGGATGTGGTGCGACAGTTGCATCCCGATGAGCCGGACCTCTACACCTACTGGGACTATCGCGCGCGCAATCCCATCGAGCGCGGTGTTGGCTGGCGGGTTGATCATATCTGGGCGACCGCGCCGTTGGCCGCCAAGGCCACGGCTGCCTGGGTGGATGTCGAGGCGCGCCGGTCAGAGCGTCCTTCTGATCACACCTTTGTCATTGCGGAATTTGATCTTTAATAGCTGCGAAGGCAGGCGAGCGGTCTGCCTCGCGTAACGAGGAGGTAACATGAGTGAGATAACAGCACAGACGGTTTACTTTGCACAGCCGGGTCGGCAGAACACGGCCCGCGTTTTGGAACTGGTGCGCGCGCGCCGAGGCCTTGGAAATCGAGACCATTCTGGTCGCCACGACGAGCGGAGCCACAGCGGTACAGGCGGGCGAGGCCCTCTCCGGTTATCGGGTGATCGCGGTGACGCACTCGGCGGGGTTCCGTGGCCCCAACACCCAAGACCTGGAGCCGGAACAGCGTGCCGCAGCCGAGGCGCTCGGCGTGGAGCTTCTCACCTGCCAGCACGCTTTCGGTGGCGTCAACCGGGCGATCCGCCGCAAACTCGATACCTATCAGGTGGATGAAATTATCGCCAACGTCTTCCGGCTCTTTGGGCAGGGGATGAAGGTGGTCGCGGAGATCACGCTGATGGCCGCCGATGCCGGGCTGGTGCGGGTGGATGTCCCGGTACTGGTCGTGGCGGGGTCGGGACACGGGGCCGATACCGCGGTCGTCTTGCAGCCCGCCAACGCCCACGAGTTCTTCAACCTCAAGTTCATGGAGATTCTCTGTCTGCCCTCGCCGGCGCACCCGGCCTTCGCGGAGTAAATGGATGTTCTGGTTCGGGCTGGCACTGTTGCTGGCGGTCGCCGACTGGGGGGCGGTCGCACGCCGACAGCGTGCGCTGGAGCGCCTGCTCAAGCCGGCGACGTTGCTGGCGCTGCTGGCGGGTGTCGCCACAGTGATGCGCGGCCCTCACGACCCATGGCAGGCGCGTTTCCTTTTGGCCGGGTTGCTCTGCTCGCTGGTGGGCGATCTCTTCCTGCTGCCGGGGTCCCCTTACTTCCTGCCCGGACTCGCCGCCTTTTGGCTGGCCCATCTCTGTTACGTGATCGGGCTGAATTTCACCTGGCCGCCCTGGCCCGCGTGGGGGCTGCTGCCCTTGGTGGTCGCGTTGGCGGTTAGCTATGATCGTTGGCTAGGGCGTGGCCTGCGTGCGCGACGGTTGTCGCACCTCAGAATCCCGGTGATTCTCTACAGCATCGTGTTGGGCGCGATGCTGTTTTCGGCTTGGGCCACGCTCTTTCGCCCGGAGTGGACGCCGCTGCGGCGCGGCTTCGTCATCGCCGGCGCGACGCTCTTCGTCTTCTCCGATGGGGTGCTCGGCTGGAAGCGCTTCGTTGCGCCTGCCAGCGGCGGACGGCTGCGCGTGATGGTCTCCTATCACCTGGGGCAGCTGGGGCTGGCCGCCTCGGTCGCGCTGTTGGATAGCGGGGCCGTGCCGCTAGTGGGCGCGTTGACGGTGGTCTATGCCTTTGTCATTTGGGCCGCGCTACATAGCCTGCTGGCGAGTCGGATCGTCAAAGCGTGGTTCGAGCGGGCCTGGGGTGCGCTGGCGCGACGGTGGTATCGGCTCGGCTACGTGCTCTTTGCGGGATTTTCGTTCTTGCCGGTGCTGGCGCTGTGGATCACCTTGCCCGATCAACTGCTCTATCAAGTGGCAGCCCCCTGGCGCTGGCTGATGTTATGGGGACAGGGTGCGGCGTTGGTGGGCCTGGCGGCGACGCTCTGGCAGACGGATGTGCTGGAATTTTCGGGGCTATCGCGGCTGTGGCAGCCGGAGCCTGCGGTGGGGCCGTTGCAGGTGCGCGGACTTTACTGCTACGTGCGCCACCCTATGTATCTCTTTGGCATGATCCTGCTCTGGCTTACCCCGGTGATGACAGTAAACCTGTTCGCGCTCTACCTGGCGATGTCGCTGTACTTCTACGTGGGGTCGCTCCACGAGGAGCAGCGGATGTTGGCGGAGTTCGGCGAGGCCTACGCCCGCTATCGAGCGCGCACGCCGATGTGGTTTCCTCATCGAGGGCGGTGTACCGCGCGTGAAAAATGAGAGCGTGGTGGGATCAATTGGCAAACGGCCCAATTTCTGGTGTGGTAGAGGTGTAACGGAGGTGCTGAAGTTGCTCGCAGGGGTCAGTCGCGCAGTGTGGAGGAGGTAGTGACGTTGGCCGTCTTCCTGGTAACCGCTATCGAAAATGGGTCGCTGTTGTGGGAACGCTATCCCTGGGAAATGGGGCGGGTCATCTCACGCCATGATGCGTTGATGCGTGAACAAATCCCGGCGCATGGCGGAACCGTGCTCAAATTGACCAGCGCGGGATTGGTGGCGCGTTTCGATGGCGGGCAGCCGTTGGCCTGCGCCCTCTATCTCCAGCGATGGGCCGTGACCGAGAACTGGGGCGCGATTGGCGACTTGCGGATCTGCATGGCGCTGCACGCGACCTCGCCGAGCAGTGTTGACGAGTCCGAGGGCGTCGAACGCGCCTGGCGATTGGTGCAGGTTGGCTGGGGCGGACAGATTCTGCTGACCGAGGCCGCCACGACTCTGTGTACTTTGCCGGAGGGGGCGCAGTTGCGCAATCTCGGCCCGCACCTCTTGCGCGATCTCAGCCGCCCACGGGCAGTTTACGCGCTATCGGCCCCTGATCTGCCCTCCGATTTTCCTCCCTTACGGTCACTGGCGCAATTTACGCACAACTTGCCCGCGCTGGCCCGCCCGTTCATCCCCCGCGAAGAGTTGGGAGAATTGGTGCGACTGTTGCGCACGTCGCAAACCCGGCTGATCACCTTGATGGGGCCAGGGGGCATCGGCAAGACGCGGCTCGCGTTGCAGGCCGCTGCGGAGGTCGTGGACGCCTTCGCCGATGGCGTCTATTTTGTGCCGCTTGCGGCGGTTGGCTCCCCCGATTTGGTCATCCCGGCGCTGGCCGCCGCGCTCAAATGCACCTTCTCCGGGGAGGCTGATCTGGAATCGCAGTGCCTTGACTACTTGGAGCAGAAGCAACTGCTGCTCGTTCTAGACACCTTTGAGCATTTACTGACCTTGCTTCCCTTCTTGCAGGGCTTGTTGGCGTGCGCCACTGACATCAAACTTCTGATTACCTCGCGCTCGGGATTGGAGATTCCAGAGGAGGTGCGGTTGCGACTGGGCGGGCTGCCGCTTCCTGATACAGATCAAGCCAACGATGCGTCATTGGAGACGCTGGCGGCGGTGCGGCTCTTTGTGCAGAGCGCCCGTTGGGAGGAGCCGGACTTTCGACCTTCTGCGGAGATGTTGCCCTACATCGTGCGTATCTGTCGCGCCGTGGGCGGGAATCCGCTGGGGATCGAGCTGGCGGCTCCCTGGGTGCGGGCGCTTTCCTGTCGGCAAATCGCTGAGGAAATCGAAGAGAATCTCGATCTGTTGGAGACCTACACTCGCGATCTGCCGGAACGCCACCGCAGCTTGCGGGTCATGTTTGAATATGGGTGGGAGCAGCTCGCGGATGCACAACGCGACGCGCTCACCCGGTTGGCGATCTTCCCCGGCGGATTCACTGCCCGCGCGGCGCAGGAGATTGCCGATGTGGCGGAGCCGCTGCTTGCCGCATTGGTGGGGCAATCCTGGCTGCGGATGGAGGGCGTGGATTGGTACGTCTTCCAAGAGCTCCTGCGCGAGTTTGCCGCCGAGCGGCTGGCTGCGGATGTGGCGCTATGGGCCGCGTTGCAAGAGCGTTATAGTGGGTACTACGCCACCTTGTTGCAGCAGCTCGAGGCGGATACCAAAGGGCCGGCGTTGCTCGCTGCGCTGGACGCGATTGACGCGGAGCGCGATAATGTGCTCCAGGCGTGGGAATGGGCGGTGGCGCGGGGGCAGCTCGGCGAGATTCGCATGATGTTGGAGAGTCTTTACCGTTTCTATGACGTGCGCGGCTGGTACGTTCAGGCCGATGCAGTCTTTGGCGAGGCGGTTGCACGCCTGCGTGCTTCATCCTGTCCCGTTGATGCGGAATTGCATGCGCTGCTGGGGCGGCTGTTGGCGCGACAGGGCTGGTTCCGCTTTCGCCTTTCACAGTATGAGGGCGGGCGCGCCGTGCTCGAAGAAGGGCTGCCGCTCTTGCGGGCTTGCGATACGCCAGATCAGATCGCATTTGCGCTTAATGCCTTGGGGTACATCTCTCACAGCTCCGGCGATAACACGGTGGCGGCAGCGCAGCTTAAAGAGGCCTTGAAGCTCTATCGCGGTTGTGGCGATCTCTGGGGAACGGCGCGGACGCTTAACAATTTGGGCAGCGTGTTGATCTCAATGGGGGAGCTGGCCGAGGCGCACATCATGCGCGAGGAAAGTCTGGCGCTCTTCAAATTGGTGGGTGAGCCGCTAGGTCTGGCCAGCGCGTTGAACAACTCCGGCAACGATGCGCGTTATCAGGGACACTATGCTGAGGCCCGAGCGCTCTACCAGCAAGCATTGGCGGGCTATCAGGAGCTCGGGCATCGGCGTGGGGTCGCCATCACGTTGACGAATCTGGGCAGTATTGCCGAGGCTGTGGGAAGCTACGCTGAGGCTCGGCGCTTGTACGAAGAGGCCCTGGACATCTATAAGGAGACCGGACACCATTGGGGCGTCGCCTTCAATTTGATTGATCTGGGGACGCTTTCCTGCTACCATCAGGCCTATGGCGAGGCGGAGGACTTCTACCGCGAGGCGCTGAACATCTCCGAGGGCTTGGGGAACAAGTACGGGATCGCCTCGGCGCAACGCGGCTTGGGCGATGCACGTTTTGGCCTGGGCGCCTACTCGGTGGCCCGCCGCCATTACAAGATGGGGTTACGCGCTGCCTTACAGGGCGAACTGTCGCCGCTCTCGCTCTCGCTCCTCCTGCGGTTGGCGCGCATCTTCATCACAGAGGAGGCCACTACCGAGGCCCTGACGTTGCTTTATGTGATTTTGGCGACCGATGCGCTTCTCGATACTGATACACGCGCCAATGCGCAGACGCTTTCGCTGCAACTGGAGGGGGAACTCGATGGCGAGACGATTGCCCAAGCGCGAGCGCAGGCGCGGGCCAGGCCGTGGGAGGATTGGGCGCAAGAGCTTGCCACGGGTCGTTAGTTGTGTCGTCAGTACCTCCCGCCTGGCTGCCCCTTATCCGTGGGGCGTCAGTGCGGGAGGGTTTCTGTTCGCCCAGGTGTGAACGTGTAACGGATTTCACACTTGCTGACTCGTTGATGCGCAGATTTTTTTAACAGGAGTGTCGCAATGGGATTGAAATGGTGGCAAGAAGCGGTATTCTATCAGATTTACCCGCGTAGTTTTGCGGATGGCAACGGCGATGGGATTGGCGATCTGGCGGGGATGCACGCGAAACTCGACTATCTGGCCGACTTGGGCGTAGATGCGCTGTGGCTTTCGCCCTTTTACCCCTCGCCGCTCTACGATTG
>DAOTXC010000050.1:0-6906 GCA_034435555.1 Anaerolineae bacterium | reverse complement strand
TAGCGCGCTGGTGCTGGACGGCGTCAATCCGCCCCTGACGCTCACGGCGACCAGTTGGGTGAACCCGCGCCAGGTCTATCTGCCGCTGGTGGCGAAGAAGTGAAGGGTAGGTGGGCGGTAACAGTTGGTAGGTCGCCAGTATCCGCAGATCATAATTCGGCTTGTAGCAATGCACTTAGCACAGCACAAGCGTGCCCCAAATAGTCCGTGCGGTAAACTCGATACAGCAATCCAGCGCCCCTGCTACTTGCCTCTTGACACTCCCTAAGATGTATGCTATTCTATAAATAACTGAATAGTTACTTATATTCTAAAGGAGCATCCATGTCACCCAAACGCAACGTCGCCGCGCAACGCACCGCGCAGATCATCGAGGCTGCCACCGCCGTCTTCGCCGAGAAGGGCTTTGACGGCGCAACGATGGATGATATTGCCGACGAGATCGGTATCAACAAAGCCACGATTTACCTCTATTTCGATAGCAAGGACGCGCTCATCGGCGCCATCGCCGAACAACTCTTCGCCGAGGAACTCGTCGGCTTGCAGGCGGCGCACGATCTGCCCGGCAGCGCCACCGAGCGGCTCACTGCCTATTACGAGAGCCTCATCGCCGAGGAAGCCGCGGTGCTACCGTTCATGCCCATCCTCTACGAATTCTACGCCCTGGGACTGCGTCGCGCGGATGTGCGAGAAGTGATCAGCAAGTTTATCGGGCAGGTGACCGGGCTACTGGCAGCCATCATTCAAGACGGGATTGCCAGCGGCGAGTTCGCGCCGACGGAAGCGCGGCAGGCGGCGCGGGCGCTCGATGCGCTGCTGAGCGGTACGCTCTTGCACTGGGTCTACGCGCCGGAGGAGGTGGATGTCGCCGCGCAGTTGCGCTACGGCGTCCGGTTAGTGTTTCGAGGATTGTCGCGTCAATCATAGGAGGGCATAATGAAAATCATAACGCGCTACCTGGCAGCTGTGTTGGGCTTGACCTTGCTACTGGGCAGCTTCGGCCCGTCGGGAAGAGATGCCGCTACGCTGGCTCAAAGCACGGCGACGTACTATCAGATCACAAACAATACGGGCGAATTCGCGTATATCGGAAACACTGCACAAGGCGCCCTGCGTATCTCTGGCAATGGGCAGCGGGTGGCCTGGGTTGCCACGCGGCAAGACCCTTATCGTCAGGATCTATATGCCGCTAACAGCGACGGCAGCAGCACGCCCAAACTCGTCCACGAGGACGTTTCTGATTATGTCGGCCTGAGCTATACCGGCGACACGCTGCTCTACACCTCCAACGGACGGTTGTTCGCCAACCAGCGCGATATCACGCCCTGCGTCACCGACCCGCGCATCAACGAGCCGGCCTGTCTACAACCGAGGAGTTTCGCCCTAAGCGGCAACGGCGACTACGCTTTCTTTCTCAGCCCGAGTCAATGGGATTGCGCGCCGGTAGCCGATCAATACGGCTCGTGGCGCTGGCAATGCGCTTTCGATCCCGGCACCAACAATGAGGTTATCTGGCGCGTCGCCACGACCGGGGAGAGCCCGCCGGAGCAGTGGGCCGGTCGCCTGGGCTCCGCCTCCGGGCATCCTTATGGCTGTGGCCATCTCCAGAGTGACTTTACCGGCTCTTTGGCAGTCTTTCGTTGCCGGCCCAATTCAGACGACGAAGAACTTTATACCAGCCAAGGTGGGAAAACCCAGAGTCAACTCGTCTACGAAACCGGCACCAAATACGATCTTTACTATTTCGCCCTGAGCGCCGATGGGCACTGGGTGGCTTACGGCACGCAGATTTCCGGCAGTCCACCCGATCTGCACCTCTTGCGCACCGACGGCAGCCAGCACGCTATCATCCGCCCTCAACCACCCAATATGCAAACCTACACAGTGCATGGGATCAGCGAGGATGGAGCGCGGATTCTATTCAACAAGGCCTTTAGCTCGATGCAGAACCAGTGGTACGGCGGCGAGTGGCTGGTCAACGCCGATGGCAACGATCTCGTGCCGGTGGTGAGCAACACCGAGTGGAGCGACCGGTATGGCTCGCTCTCTTACAACGGGCAGAGCGTCGCTTTTGTCTCTGAGGAGGACATTCTCGGCAACGGCAACAGCGAGGAGCAGCTCTTTGTCCTCCTGGGGCCGGCCCTGCCCGATCTGAGCGTGGATGCGTTCAGCCTCGACCCGGCAGCCGTCGTCACTCAGCAGGGGCGATATACCCATCCCGTGGCTGTGACGGTACGCAACACAGGCCGGGCCGCGGCGTCGGATTTCCAGGTGCGCTTCAGCGACAACGGCGGCTGGAGCGAAACCCGCGCCATCGCCAGTCTGGCTGCCGGGGAGAGTACGGTGCTGGAACTGGAATGGGACCTCACCAGCCTGCTCGAGGCCGGGCAGGGTGAGGCGCGCGTGGAACTTACCGTAGAAGCTGATTTTGACGACGTCATCGTCGAGGCCAGCAAGCTGAACAATACCGCGCGCGCCGCTGCCGAAATGGACGTGCGCCCGCGTCTCAGCCAGGTGCAAGCGGGCTATCGCCCCGGCACCTTTCTGGCCGGCGTGTCGCTCGCCAACAACTTCGACGTCTGGGTGGACTGGAATGGCGACCTGAGCGGCGTGGGCGCCGCCGGGGAATCCCAGGCGGTGCTCTACACGCTCAACGGCGCGGAGCACAGTGTGGCGGTAAACAATCCCGCCGCAGCGCCGGCGGCTTCCCACACCTACGATATGGGCAGCGAGCTACAGGCGGGAGCGAACATTCTGCACATCCAAGCCGAAAACGCCGCCGGTTTCTTCTCCGACCGGCACACTCTCACTCTGCACCGCGCCGATAACGCCGCCTGGCTGGCTGCGGTCGCCGTCGAGGTCAGCGCCGAGCCGCCCGACGCGCCCTATGACAAGGTCGCGGTCTATACCGCCAGCTTTGCCTGGCCCGTCGAGGCGGTGGAGGGCTACTTCGATGTACCTGAGGGCGAGGTCAACCTGCTCAAGAAGGAGTACGGCCCCCAGATTGACGCCTGGACGCTGGAGGTGGAATTCCGCTCCGACGGCGTCGGAACGCTCACGGGCGGCGGCACGTTTGAAGGGGAGCTCAAAGGCGTGGTGGCCGTCGAGACTACCGTCACGGCTTCCGGATCGGTGCGCGCCACGGATCAACTGCGCCTCACCGGGTTGGAAGGCCAGCTGCGCGGCGAGGGCCAGTTCGACACGCCCCGCGTTCCGCTCACACCCTGGCTGCCCTTCCTCTATGCCCAGGCGCGGCTTGGCGCCGGCGCCGATGCCACGCTGGGCGTCTACGAGCAGGACAACGGCGAGCTGGAGTGGAGTCCCCTCGTCCTGGGGCTGGATGCGACGGTGGAGGGCCTGTTCTCTAGCGGCGTTGAGGGCGTGGCCTACGTCGAGGGCGGGGTGGGCGGACAGCCGCGCGCCGAGTTCAACTTGCCGCCCGATCCCGACCTGTTGCGCAGCCTCACCATTCGCCTGTACGCCTGGGGCAAAGCCCAGTTCCTTATTTGGGAGAAGGGGTACGAGGCCGAGTACCTCTACGTTGTGGCGGGCGATGGGGCACAGATCTACACGGTCGCGCCCCATCCTCAGAACAACGGCTGGCAGTTACGGGCGGTGCGCGATGCTCCGAGGTTCCTCAGCGGGACCGGCCCGCAGGCCATGGATTACGCCTACGCCGATCCGGCCCTGGCGGTGGCGGCTGATGATACCATGATGCTGGTTTGGGTAGACGACGTCGGCAACCGCCTTGAGCTGCGCGCTTCCCGCTGGGATGGCGCGGCGTGGAGCGCCACTGCCGACGTAACGGCGAATGATTTCCTGGACGCCTATCCTGCGATAGCCTACGACAGCGCCGGAAATGTCGTGGCGCTGTGGGTGCAGCTGCCCGACGCCGCGCCGCCCGCCGATCCTCAGGCCGCGCTGCCTGCCATGGAAATCGTCTCAGCCGTGTGGGACGGCGTCGCCTGGAGCGTGCCGGTGACGCTGACGCAGGATGCGCAGCTGGATCTGCGCCCCCATGTAGCCGCCGACCGGGCCGGCAATGTGATGGCCGTGTGGGTCAAGGACGCCGACGGCGCCTATCCGCTCTTTCCTGATGAGGAGGATGAGACGCTGGGTGGCGATCTCCACTACACGCTCTGGGATGGGGCTGCATGGAGCAGCCCGGCGTTGGCGGTGAGCAGCATCGCCAGCATTGAGGCCCCGCAACTGGCCCGCAACGGCGACACGGCGCTGGCCGTGTGGAGCCACGACGCCGACGGCAGCGTAGGCACGATCACCGATACGGCCATCTATTACGCCGCCTGGATCAGCCCTACCTGGAGCGCCGCCCAGCCCCTGGCCGGTCTTGCTGACGGCGTGGCGGATTTCGCACCGCGCGTCGCCTTCGACGGCGCCGGGCGGGCCAATCTGGTGTGGGTCCGCGGGCGGGTGGCGCAGAGCGCCGATCCCGACGATGTTATGGATCAACTCTACTTCGCCACATACAACGCGGGCGCGTGGTCCACGCCGGAGATCGCCGTGGAGGCTCCGGCCATCTCGGCGCCCCAACTGCTGGTGGACTCGCAGGACAACCTCATTGTCCTATGGCTGGCCCGCTCCGATGCGGGCGAGAACCTCTGGTATGCCGTCTACGACCGGGAGGCCGCTCTGTGGAGCGATTCGCTCCTGCTCACGGATGACGCCGCCGCCCCGACCGACTATGCCGCCGTGCTGGATAGCCACGATACGCTGCACGTCGTTCTGACGGAGCGCGAGGTCATCACCGCCAGCCATGCTGCCGTCGCTGCCGAGCTATCGAGCGCCGCGCCCGCCATCACCTATCCCGTGTTCGGGGCGGTGCATCCGACCACGCTGACCCACATGCTGGGGGTTGACCTGACCCTGACCGACTTGAGCATCTCGCCCGCCAACCCCGTCCCCGGCACGATGGCCATCCTCATGGCCACGGCGCGCAACAGCGGCGATCTGGCAATCACGGGTGCAGAGGTGGCGTTCTACGACGGCGATCCCGATGCCGGAGGGCTCCAGATTGGCAGCGCGCAGGCCATCCCCGCGCCTTTCCGCGCGGGCGATATGGCTCAGGTCAGTGTCACCTGGCAGGTCCCAGCGGAAGTTGTCTCGCGCACGCTCTATGCCGTGATCGACCCCGCGAACGCCATCCCCGAAAGCGACGAGACCAACAACCGGCTGGCGCAGCAGGCCGTCTTGCCCGACCTGCATGTGGCTTGGGTACACACTACCTGGAATAGCGCCGTGATCACCGTGACGGCCCACGTCCACAACCGGGGCGTTAGTACCGCGGCGGCGCCCTTCACCCTCACCTTGCGCCTGGCCAATCCGTACAGCGGGACGCGGCTGGCGCAGACGCCCGTCTCCGCGTCGTTGCTGCCTGACACTGGCGTGACTGTCGTCTTTACTCTCGATCCCGTCGCCGTGCCGCCTGGCGCGCATACCGCCTGGGTCGTGGTGGACGAAGAGAACGTCGTGCTGGAAGCCGACGAGGCCAGCAACACCGCCTTCACCGCGCTGCCAGTAGCGCCCGATCTGACCTTATCCGCTGCCGACATTGCTGGGAACGATCCGGTGCGGATCACGCTGCACAACACCGGCTTCCTCACCGCGACCGATGTGCTCATCACCGTGCGTGGGGGGAGTATCGCGGGGCCGCTGCTGGATAGCTATCGCTTGCCGAGCCTGGCTGCGGGCAGTGCCGCCACCTTCACGCCGACGCTTGCGCCGGGAATGCACACGCTATATGTGCAGCTAGATCCAGAGGCTGCCATCGCCGAGCTGGATGAGAGCAACAACCTGGCCGTGCGTGAGGTCACGCTGCGTTGGCACAACTACCTGCCGCTGGTGCTGCGCAACGCGCCGTAGACAGCAGACAAACTCGGTGCCGGCGCGCCGGCCCACCTATTCAACTATTGGGGAGGTACCCATGATTCCCTGGCTAAGTGTATTGGCGATGTTAGCGTGTATTGCGTTATGCGGTTATTACTACATCAAGAGCGTTGGCCCGGCAGCGTTGGCGTAGAAGATAGGGTCAGAGGCCTACGCCCAATGCGCGCGTTACCGAATGATTGCGGTAGTCTGGATGTGTTTGAGCGTCATCCCCTACGCGGTGTATATGTTCTACCCGCTCTCCTTCTTGCCCCCGACTTTTCCGTGGCCGTGGTGGGTCTCGGCGATGATCGCCGGCCTCATCATGCTCCCCGCCGGCTATGTGATGTATCGCGGAACCCGCGACGCGGGCGAGGAGACCCTGGTTCCCAAACCAGAACACACGCTGTACGGCGGCATCTATGCGCACATCCGCCATCCCCAAGCGGTGGGGGAATTCCTGCTCACGGTGGGCCTGGTGCTGCTGTTGCACTCGCCCTTCCTGTTCGTGTTTTCCATCCTCACCTGGGGCCCAACGTTTGTGTGGATGTGCCGGGCTGAGGAGCGCGATCTGCTTATCCGTTACGGCGCGGACTACCAGGCGTACCGCGAGCGCACCGGGATGTTTTTCCCGAAAAGGAGCACAAGATGATCGATGCAACGATTAAACAGAACCGCTATCTCCTGGTCGCCGGCCTGTTGCAGTTGATTTATGGCGGCATCGAGATTCTGGATTGCCTGACCGTGCTGTTGGTAGCCGGGGGTGTGCTGGAGAACCCCTATCTCCCCTTCATCTTTGCCGAAACCAACCGCACCTTCGAGCAGCACCCGCTGGCGATCTTCGCCCTGTTTGTCTTCTTCACCCATTTCCGCATCTTCTCTGGCGTGGGGGTGTTGCGCAACCGCGCGTGGGGCTTCTGGGCGATGGTCTTTAGCCTCACCTCGACCGTCGTGATGACACCCTGGTTCCTGCCCCTCAGCGGCATAGACATCGCCCTGCTCGCGGTGATTATGTCCTGCTTG
>DAOTXC010000049.1:0-12239 GCA_034435555.1 Anaerolineae bacterium | reverse complement strand
ACGTCCCCACCCCCCTCACCCCCTTCATCGGGCGCAATGCGGAGCTGACCCAGATCGCCGAACAGCTCAACCACCCGGAATGTCGCCTCCTCACGCTGGTAGGGCCGGGAGGTATCGGCAAGACGCGCCTGGCGCTGGAGGCAACGCATCAAGCGCGCGGCGACTTCCGCGACGGCATCGTCTATGTTCCGCTGATGGATCTGCAATCGCCCGACCGGCTCCCCGAAGCCATCGCCCAGGCCCTCCACTTCGACCTGCGCGAAGGCCCGCCGCCGATCAACCAGCTGCTCAGCTATCTGCGCCGCAAAGAGGTGCTGCTCGTGCTCGATAACTTCGAGCACCTGCTCGGCGGCGCGGGCTTGCTCACCCAACTGCTGCGCCATAATTCCGAGATGCGCGCCCTGGTCACCTCCCGCGAGCGGCTCAACGTCCAGGGCGAGTGGGTGCTCGACATCGCCGGCCTCTCCTATTCAGACGCGCACGGCGAAAGCGCGGAGCTGTCCAGCAGCAGCGCGCTCGCGCTCTTCATGGAGAGCGCCCGCCGCCTCGCGCCAGAAACGACCTTCACCGAGGAGGACATCGCCGCCATCACCCGCATCTGCCGCCTCGTCGAAGGGATGCCGCTGGCGGTCGAGATCGCCGCGACGTGGCTCCGCGCCTTCAGCTGCGCCGAGATCGCCACCGAGATCGAGCACAGCCTGGACTTCCTCGCCACCTCGCTCCAGGATGTGCCCGACCGCCACCGCAGCCTGCGCTCCGTCTTCCAGTACTCGTGGGCGCTGCTCGCGCCGGAGGAGCAAGTAGCCTTCCGTCGCCTTGCCATCTTCCGAGGCAGCTTCACCCGCGAGGATGCCCGCGCCGTCACCGAATGCACGCCGCTGACGTTGATCAGCCTGACCAACAAATCGCTCTTGAGCCAGGAGAGCCGCACCACCGCCTCCCAGGCCAGCCCGCGTTACGTCTTCCACGATCTGGTCCGGCGCTACGCTCAGGAACAGCTCGCCCAACAGCCTGAGGACGAACGTGCGACCTACGCCCGGCACAGCCATTACCACCTCGACTGGCTGCATACACAAGCAGCGGAGATCAAAAGCGCCAACCAGCGCATCGCGCTCGAAAATATCAGCCTGGCTATCGAAAATATCCGGCTGGCGTGGCTGTGGGCGGTGGAACATTACGATCTGAAACGCCTCGATGCCGCTTTGGAGCCGCTCTATCTCTTCTACACCCTGCGCTATTGGCCGCAAGAGGCCGAGCAGGTCTTCCGCACCACCGTCGCCGCGCTGGAGGCCACCGAGGTTCCGCTTGGGGAGACGTTGTTGTTGGAGCGCGCCCGCGCGTGTCTGGGTTGGGCGGTCGCCCACGCCAGAACGCCGCAAGAGGGGCACATGCTGCTCAAGGAGAATGTGGCCCACATCGAAGGCCAGCCGCCCCACTGCGATCATATCTTCATCCTCAACCGCTTCGCAGAAGTGACCCACTACCTGGGCGACTACGAGGCGGCCTGCCAAATCTGCCTGCAAAGCCTGGAGCGCAACGAAGTGTGTCAGGATTTGTACCAGATGGCGCTCAGTCTCAACCTCATCGGGCGGGCGACCTACACGCTGGGCCGGTATCCCGCCGCGCAGACCTATCTCAGCCAGGCGCGCGAGCTCGCCCACGCCCACGATTGGATACAGATCGAGGCGGACACATTGCACAATCTGGGCGTCGTGAACTGGCGGCTGGGCAAGTACGAGGAGGCCGAGCACTACTTCAGAGAGGCGCTAGGACACTTCCGCGCCACGCACTACCGCTACGGGGAGGGCCTCGCGCTCAACGCGCTGGGGGCCTGCGCCTCCACCCAAGGGGATTGGGAGACCGGGCGCGATTACTACCTGCAATCCATCACGGTGGCACGCGCCATCGGCAATCGCCGCAACGAGGCCAACGCGCTCAACAACCTGAGCGAAATCTTCATCAGCCAGGGGAACTATGTGCAAGCCCAGGCCTATTGCGAGCAGGCGATGCAGCTCAAACAGGAGGTCAACGACCGGCGCGGGCTGGCGATGAGTCTGGGCAACCTGGGCAATCTCGCCAAATTCCAGGGCGATTACCAGACCGCCGGGGAACGTTACACCGAGGCGCTGGAGATCTTCTGGGAGCTGGGCGACTTGCAGGGACAGGCCATCGCGCTCACCGGACTGACCATGCTCGCCTGCCATCAGGGCCGCCCGGAGGAAGGGTTGCGCCACGCCGAAGCCGGCTGCGAGATCGCGCGCGGCATGGGAGAGCGGCATGTCTACGCGACCGCGCTCACCAATCTGGGCCACGCACTCACCGATCTGGAGCGCTACGCCGAGGCCCAGACGGCCTACGAGGAAGCCCTGGCGCTGCGGCAGGCGCTCCAACAACCCATCCTCGTGCTGGAACCGCTGGCCGGCCTGGCCGAAAGCGCCCGCGTGCGCGGCGACCTCGCCACAGCGCAGGTACACGTCGAGACGATTCTTGCGCGCCTGGAAGCGGATAGCTCGCTCCACGGCAGCGATGAACCGTTCCGCATCTATCTCGCCTGCATCCGCGTCCTCCGCGACCTGGAGGATTCCCGCGCGGCGACGCTGGCCGCACAGGCCCACGCGCTATTGCAGAAGCAAGCCGCTACAATCCGTGAACGTCGGCTGCGGCGCGCCTATCTCGAAGAGGTGCGCCCGCACCGCGAATTGCTCGCCCTCTACCGTGAGCTGACCGCCAAGGAGACATCATGTTCCTCCGGCACACTACCGAGGATGAAACCGTAGGACAGGTTGGCAACCTGTCCTACGTAGCGCGAACTGTCTAGTACGCGCGCGCGAAGCAGACGCTTCGCATTACGGCTATTTTATAGGGAGACAACATCATGAAACTGGACATCCAACACGTTACAGCACTCATCGCCGAGGCCGAGCCGCGTTTTACCGGCGTCGTTACGCTCCACCGGGGCGTGGAGCCGCTGTTCGCGCAAGGGTACGGCTACGCCAACCGCGCCGAGCGCCTGCCCAACACCCCCGACACGCGCTTCGGGATGGCGTCTGGCAGCAAAGTCTTCACCGCCGTGGCGATCTGCAAGCTGGTGGAGCAAGGCCGCCTCAGCTTCGATGCGCGCCTCCTAGACCTGGTGGCGGCGGATTTCCCGCAGTTCGATCCCGGCATCACCGTGCATCACCTGCTCACCCACACCTCCGGCGCGCCGGATTACTTCGATGAAGAGTTCATGGATGATTTCGCGGCGCTGTGGGAAACCCGCCCGGTTTACACGCTCCACGGCCCGCGCGACCTGCTCCCACTGTTTCAACACCAGCCGATGAAGTTCGCGCCGGGCGAGCGGTTCTCCTACAACAATGGGGGCTATATCCTGCTGGGGCTGATTATCGAGGCGGTCACAGGGGCCAGCTTCCGCGACACCATCATGGAGCATGTATTGCGGCCCGCCGAGATGGCGGACAGCGGCTTCTTCCCCATGCACGCGTTGCCGGAGCGCACGGCCTACGGGTACATCGAGGAGGAGGACGGCAGCTGGCGCACCAACATCTTCGCCGTGCCCTACATCGCGCAACCCGATGGCGGCACATTCACCACTGCGCCCGATATGGCCCGCTTCTGGGATGCGCTCCGTGAGCATCGCCTGCTCTCGCCGGAGATAACCTCCCAGATGCTCACACTCCACGTCACCGAGGATGATAGCGACGGCTATAGCTACGGCATCTGGATGCAACACCGCGAGGGGAAAATGATCACTTACTGCGTGATGGGCGAGGACCCCGGCGTGAGCCTGCTCTCCCGCATCTATCCAGCGCAGGACGTGCTGCTCACCATCATCGGCAACACCGAGAGCGCCGTCTGGCCCGTGGCCCACGCCCTGCACGAGTATCTCACGCAAGTGTGATTTTCACCATAAAAAATCAGCGAGCCGGAGAACCGACTCGCTGATTCGTTGACTCGTAGAATCGTCTACTTCTTCAAATTGGTGAAGGCCGCCATGCCCGCGTAGACGCCATTACTGCCCAGCTCTTCCTCGATGCGGAGCAGCTGGTTGTACTTGGCGACGCGATCGGAGCGCGCCGGCGCACCGGTCTTGATCTGCCCGGTATTGAGCGCCACCGCCAGGTCGGCGATGGTGGCGTCTTCCGTCTCGCCGGAGCGATGCGAGGTCACAGCCGTCCAGCCGTGCTTGTGCGCCATCCGCACCGCCGCGATAGTCTCGGTGAGCGTGCCGATCTGGTTCAGCTTGATGAGCACGGAATTGGCCGCCTGCTCGCGGATTGCGCGGGCGATGTACTCAGTGTTCGTAACCAGCAGGTCATCGCCCATAATCTGAATCTTGTCCCCCAGGCGGGCCATCATCAACTTGAAGCCCTCCCAATCGTCCTCAGCCAGACCGTCCTCGATGCTAATGATGGGATACTTCTCCACCCAATCAGCATAGAAGGCGACCATCTCCTCGCTGGTGAGGATGCGCCCTTCCTTCTTGAGATTGTACTTGCCATCCTCATAAATCTCGGAGGCGGCGGGATCCATCGCAATCCAAATGTCCTTGCCCGGCTCGTACCCGGCCTGCTGGATAGCCTCGATAATGACCTCGATGGCCTCCTCATTGGTCTTGAGGCTGGGCGCAAAGCCACCTTCGTCGCCAACGCCGACGCCATAGCCGCGCTTCTTGAGCACCTTCTTGAGGCTGTGATAGGTCTCCGCGCCCCAGCGCAGCGCCTCGGCAAAGGAGGGCGCGCCCACGGGCATCGCCATGAATTCCTGAAGATCCGGGCCGTCAACAGCGTGCTTGCCGCCGTTGAGGATGTTCATCATCGGCACCGGCAGCGTGTGCGCATAGGTCCCGCCGATGTAGCGATAAAGCGGTAGCATCAAATGATTGGCCGCGGCCTTCGCCGCCGCCAACGAGACGCCCAGAACGGCGTTAGCGCCCAACTTGGATTTGTTCGGCGTGCCGTCCAGCTCCAGCATCAACGCATCAATGCCCATCTGATCGGTCACGTCCCAATCGAGTAGCTCCGGCGCGATCACCGTGTTGACATTTTCCACGGCCTGCTGCACGCCCTTGCCCAGATAACGTTCCTTATCGCCATCGCGGAGCTCCAGCGCCTCGTTCACGCCGGTCGAAGCCCCAGAGGGAACCGCCGCGCGGCCCCACGAGCCATCCTCAACGATGATCTCCACCTCGACGGTGGGGTTGCCGCGAGAATCAAGAATCTCCCGCGCCAGTACATTCAAAATAGTGGACATAAATCGGCCTCCTTACAGGTTGTGCTATATTTGTGGATGCAGCCACGACAGCTGACCAGTCCCATCATACACCAAAGACAGTAGAGCGCAAGAAATAGACCTCCGACAAATCCCTCTTGAAGATAGTTCCCGTGTCTGTTCATAATCTGGTAGAGATGGTAGAATAGGGGTGGAGGTGAGTATGCGCATCCAAGTCCGCTTGCCAAAGGTGAAACCAGATGAGTATGAACTGCCTGCAACGTGCCCGCATGGCTGTGGGGGACGGTATTTCCGACCGCACGGTCAGAAAGGCCACCTCAAACAAATTCGTGACCCGCAGTATTCAGAGGTCACCGCTTATCGGTATCAATGTATGGCGTGTGAACGTACCTTCCGGGTGTATCCGCTAGGGGTACTCAAGGGAGCGCAGCAAAGTGCACGGTTACAGGGGATCGTGGTCTTATTGTATGTACTGGGGTTGAGTTACGGGGCCATCGAAGATTTTCTGTGGGCGTTAGGCTGCGGGATTAGCAAAACACAGGCGTATTATGATGTACAAGCCGCCGGAATTGCCTCGCGGCAGCAACAGCGGCGGCAGGTTGCAGCAGGGGGGCAACGGCTGGTGGTAGGCGCCGATGGGACCTACGTGAAGGTGAAGGGAGAACTGGTAGGGATCGAGGTCGTGGTAGATGATCAAACCGGTGAATTGCTGGGCCTGGACATCATTAGCAGCGAGAATGCCGACGAAATTCGGGGACTCATCGAAGAAGTGATGACTGCAGTCGAAGCAGAAGTGCTGGTCAGCGACGATCACGGGGCCTATAGTGAGATTGTTGACGATCTGGGGAAGGAGCACCAAATCTGCCGCAGCCACATACAACGCAACGTGGACGATTTAGCAGACAGTTTGACCCGCCAACTCCAGCGCCAAGAGCCGCCGCCAGCAGAGACGGACCTCACCCCAGAGCAACTCCTTGAGGACTTAGAGCAGCTCAAACAGTTAGTGCGGGAACGCCCGGCGGATGGCGAGGAACAATTGGAGGCAATGTACGCGCATTACAAAGACGTTCCGGTACCCCCAGGCAAAACCAAACACAGCGTGTGGTATCGGATGCGCATGTTGATCACCCGCTTGTGGAATCGCTGGCGGAAACTCACCCTGGATCTGCTGCGCCCGGAGTTAAAGATGGATGGCACCAACAACAGCAGTGAGCGCCTGATCGGATGGTGGATCAAGGAACGGTATCGCACCATGCGCGGCTACAAACGCCAGGAATCCATCAGAAATGTTGTCTCCCTGACGACTTTGATGGGGGCTCACGAGGGGTACTTCGACATGACCCCGCTGGTGGCCTAAGCCTCACCAATTGAAATCGGCGTTGGCCCCTGCTTCAATCCAGATTCTCTACCATCCCTTGAACAGACACTAGTTCCCATAGATTTTGACAAAAACCATGAAATCGTGCTATAATGAGTTTTGGAGCTGGTAAACGCAGTCATCCCATAGGAGTAACAAACTCCTTACATTGCGCCGTCTACAATCGAAAATTCCGTCCTATGACATTGAAGCGAGTAGCACGCATTTACCAGAACTCAGAACCAGCTACCCTGAAGCGGAGAGGAGGTAGTAGCAAGAAGAGACCCTGCATTCCAAATCATCTTGTCAGTATCCACAATCCATAACGAAGGAGCAAGAAAATGTCCGAGAAACGTTTACCCTACGCGCTATTTGCGCTACTGATGGTCACCGCCCTGTTGCTGACAGCGTGCGGCGGCGGTGGTACAGAAACCACCGCTAATCAGGTCGAGGTTTTCTCCTGGTGGACCGGGGGCGGCGAGGCCGCCGGCCTCGAGGCCATGATTGAAGTCTTCAACACCCAATACCCCGACATCGAATTTGTAAACGCGGCAGTGGCCGGCGGTGCTGGCACCAACGCTCGTGCCGTGCTGGCGACGCGGCTCCAGGCCGGTGATGCCCCCGATAGCTGGCAGGGACACGCCGGGCAAGAGCTGATTGGCACCTACGTGGCCACCGATCAGCTCGAGCCGCTCAACTTCCTCTACGAAGAGCAGGGCTGGCTTGACGTCATGCCCGACACGCTCATCCCCCTGATCTCCCACGATGGCAATATCTACTCGGTGCCGGTGAACATCCACCGCGCCAACGTGCTTTGGTACAACCCCGCCATCCTGGAGGCGAACGGGATCGCCGTCCCCACCAGCCTGGACGAGTGGTTCACCGCTATGGATACCCTACAAGCCGCCGGCGTGGAGACCCCACTGGCTCTCGGTGAGCAGTGGACCGCCCTGCATCTCTTCGAGACGGTTTTGCTCGCTTCGCTAGGCCCCGATGCCTACAACGGTATCTGGAATGGCTCCACCGACTGGGGCAGCGCCGAGGTAACCACCGCACTGCAGCACTTCGAGAAGATCCTGACCTATACCAATAGTGACGCCGCCTCCCTCAGCTGGCAGGATGCCGCCCAGCTGGTCGTCGAGGGCGATGCCGCCTTCAACGTCATGGGCGACTGGGCCGAAGGCTACTTCCGCGAGCTGGGCAAAGAGCCGGTGACCGACTACGGTTGGGCCGCGGTTCCCGGTAGCGATGGCGTCTTCCAATTCCTCTCCGATAGCTTCGTGCTGGCCAAGAACGCCCCGCACCGCGACGCCGCCATCGCCTGGCTGACCGTCGCCGGCTCCCGCGAGGGCCAGGATGCGTTCAACCCCGTCAAAGGCTCCATCCCCGCCCGCAACGATGCGGACCGCAGCCTCTACGGTGTCTATCTGCAATCGGCGATGGATGATTGGGCCTCCGACATCGTCGTCGGGAGCCTCACCCACGGCGTCGTTGCCAATGACTCCTGGAAGTCGGAAATCGACACAGCCCTGGGACTCTATCTGAACAATGGAAATCTGGCCGCATTCCAGCAAGCGCTGGTCGCGGCCTGCACCAGCTCTGGCCCCTGCCAGTAAGCACTGAACGCACCCTCAGGGCGGGAGGGTTGCTCCCGCCCTGAGGATTTCCACACGCTGCACGAGGAGTCATTATGCGCAATAAGAAAGACCGGCTCATCTCCATCGCCCTGGTCGCGCCTTCTATCATCGCCATCCTCATTTTTGTCTACGGCTTTATCCTGTGGTCAGTCCGGGTCTCGTTGAGCACCTGGAAAGGGCTGCTGCCCAATTACACCTGGAATGGTCTGACCAATTACATCGAACTCTTTCATGATCCGCGCTTTATGATTGACATCCGCAACACCGCCATCTTCACCATCCTGTTCGTCAGCGGGAGCCTGCTCCTGGGACTCCTGCTCGCCACCCTACTGGATCAAGGGCTTAAAGGCGAGGGTTTCTTCCGCAGCGTCTTCCTCTTCCCCATGGCTATCTCCTACATCGTGACCGGGGTCGTCTGGCGCTGGCTCATGAACCCCGCGATGGGGTCGCGGATGAGCGGCTTAAACCTGCTCTTCAGCGCCCTGGGGCTGGATTTTCTCGCCAACGAGTGGCATACGACGCCCAATTGGGGCATCGCCTTCATTGCCATCCCGGCCATCTGGCAGATGTCAGGGTATGTGATGGCGCTCTATCTCAGCGGCCTGCGGGCCATTCCCGAACAGCTCCGCGAAGCGGCCCGCGTTGATGGCGCCACGGAGCTGCAGGTTTATCGGCGGATCATCCTCCCTATGTTGCGCCCTGTCACCCTGAGCGCGATGATTATTCTAGGCCATATCTCGCTCAAGGTCTTCGATCTAATCATTGCCGTGGCCGGCAAACAGGTCGCCCTGGATGTCCCCGCCATCTACATGTGGCAAACCACCTTTGATGGCTATTTCTTCGGGCGCGGCGCTGCTATCGGAATCCTACTGCTGATCAGCGTGGCAGCTCTGGTGATCCCCTACCTGCACTACAGTTTACAAAGCGAGGCTGAAGTATGACCACAACAACCCGCACACCCAAACGGTTGTACCTGCTCTATATTCCTTTGATTTTCATGACAATCTTCTACCTGATACCCCTGTATCTGATGTTAGTGACAGGCTTCAAGAGCTTCGAAGAGATCAATTTGCAAACGATGTGGAATTTGCCGCAGACTCTGGCGCTCGATAACTTCAACGAAGCCTTCACCGCACTGACCCCCTACCTGTGGAATAGCCTCCGAATGGTGATCCCGGCGGCGTTGATCTCCTCCATGTTAGGCTCGATCAACGGCTACGTGCTGGCCAAGTGGAAATTCAAGGGGGCCGATATCATCTTCCCCCTGATTCTCTTTGGGATGTTCATCCCCTACCAGAGCATTTTGATCCCGCTGGTGGAATTTATGCGCAAGATCAATCTCTACGGCGGCATTCCCGGCCTGATGCTGACGCATATCGTCTACGGCATTCCCATCACCACGCTTACCTTCCGCAACTATTACGCCACCATCCCCACCGAGCTGGTCGAGGCGGCCAAAATTGATGGCGCCGGAATTCTAAGCGTCTACCGCCACATCCTGCTGCCGAACTCATTGCCCAGCTTCGTCGTTGTGCTGATCTGGCAATTCACCTCCGCGTGGAACGACTTCCTCTTCGCCGTCGCGCTCACCCGGCCCGACAACTGGCCGGTCACCGTGGGCCTCAACAACATGGCGGGCAGCCAAATCATCTCCTGGAATGTGCAAATGGCCGGCTCGTTCCTTGCTGCCGTGCCCACCTTACTCGTTTACATCTTCCTGGGCCGCTACTTCCTCCGTGGCTTGATGTCCGGCGCGCTCAAAGGCTGACGGCTACCGCGTCCCGTTACCCTGACGCCCCCTGCTGTATTTGCGGGGGGCGTCCTCTTACTAAACAACCTTCTATCTAGGGCAACAGCAAGGTCACAAAATCCGCGCCATCTGTCAGGGGAAGACGGCCCCGCTCATTGTAGAGTCCCACCCGGAGCACACAGCCCTCGCACGCGCCATCAGGAACCACTAGAAAGAAACGATCCCGCAACTGCGTGCCCGGCGCCCAGTCCGCCAGCGGATAACGGTCCGCGCCGACGATGCGATCATGCTGCGAAACCAATGTCCCATCGGCGGCGACCAGATGCACGAAGGCGGCGTAGGTGTTGGGCATCGGGGCCGTCGTCTCCCACCAGAGATCAACCGCCCAGGTCTCGTCCGCGCGCGTCACCCCGTACCCCGTCAAGCGCACCGGCTCCACAAAGGCCACATCCAGCGGCAAGGGCGGCGTGACGCTCTGATCAAGCGGGGCGCATAACGCCCCCTCAAAGGAGAGGAGCGCCACGTTGGTAAAGGTCGCGGGGACCGGCAGTCGTGGGCATTGGTCCAGTAGCACGGCGGTCGTCAGGCCGGTCGGATCCGCCAGGTGCTCCTGCCATAACACCAGCCAGATGCGCGACGCATCCGCCGTCCACTCAGCCAACAACGACAGAGAGCGCAAATCCATCGGCTGCCGGGTGTCAAGCAGCCGCGAGTCGGGCGGCAGCCCCACAATCTCCGCCGGGCCGTCGTAATAGTAGGCCAACGTATGTGCTGCGTAGCCCGCCACCACCACAATCACATCGTCAGAGGCCGCCTCGGCGGTGAGGTAGCGCCCCACCCCCCGGAAATCCGGGCGCGGATGCCACTCGTCAATAATGCCCAGCGCCCGCGTCCCCTGCGCCTGATAGCCCACCGCCGGCAACGTGAGCGCCAGCCAGAGTACCGCCGCCACCGCGCCCCACCACTGGCGATGTTGCCACAACCAGGCCAGCCCCATCCCAGCTCCTACCACCGGTCCCAGGCCCAGCGAGGGCAGCAGATACCGCTCGCTCCATTTGGCCTTCACCAGCGTCAGCGCGAGCAGCAGCAGCACCGGCAGCGCCACAGTCATCAACACCCAGAGCGCCGCCGCCCATCGGCGCTCGCGGCTGGCGCTCCACACCGCCAAGGCCAGCAAGCCTCCCAGCAGGGCGATGAACAACCCCGCCCACGGCTGCGACAGATATTGGCCCACGCCGAACTGCTCCGGCAGCCAACGCAGGACCTCCAACGGGATCGCAGCGACAGCGGTGGCATCCGCGCCCGCGCGCCATAGCGCCCACCCGGCGATGGGCAGTGCGGTCAGCATCAACCCACCGTTGGCGAACAGCCACCCGCGCCAGCGCGACCGCTCCCGCCCCAGCAGGGCCACCGTCCCCCAGAGCAGCAGCGCGGCCCAGAGCAAGCCGGTGTAGAGGTGCGCGGTCAACATCGCCGCGCCGCAGAGGACGTAGCCCAGCTCGCCGCGCCCTCGCATCACCACGCGCCACGTCAGCCACGCGAAGGCCGCCGCCAACGGGACGGCCAGCGCGTACATCCGCACCTCTTGAGCGTAGTAGACCTGGATCGGCAAAGTGGCGCAAGCGAGCGCCGCCCCCCACCCGCCCGCACGATCTCCCGTCAATGCCTGGGACAAGCGCCACACCAGCGGCAGCGCCAGCGTCCCCAACAGTACCGAGAGATACCGCGCCGCGAACTCACCGTTGCCCGCCACCGTCACCCACAGCGAGAGCAGCAACCCGTGCAACGGCAGGGCGTTATCCTCGGCCAATAATCCCAGCACACCCGCCGCAACGCCGCGCTGCGCGTGGTAGAGCATGAAGGCTTCATCGTACCAGAGGGAGGTCGCCGTCAGGCCCCACAGGCGCACGGCAAAGCCACCCAAAATCAGGAGCGCCGGCAGCCCGTAGCCTTTCCATTTCGAGATTTTCATGCGCCTATTATAACATGCGAGTCAACGAATCAGCGAGCCAACGAATCAGCGAATCGGTCTCAGAGAATCAATCCTCCCTTATTAAAATAATCGATTTATATCTTAATAAAATTAAGGTAATCAGTTAAAATATAAATTAAATCAATCCGTACTATAATTTTACAAAAGGAGTGGAGCAATGAATGCCAAAGAGATACAGACAGAACAACGGCAGATCGAACGCGGTGAGGCGCAAAGCGTCGTCGCAACTCTGAAGATGGGCCTGGGGGAGATCACAGTCGCTGGCGGGGC
>DAOTXC010000048.1:0-17285 GCA_034435555.1 Anaerolineae bacterium | reverse complement strand
GGGGAGGTGGGGTGGCGGGAGATCAGCCCGTGGCTGTTGGGCGTGGCGCTGGCGCTGCTGTTCTGCGAGGCGCTGCTCTGGTGGCGTCCGTGGCAACTCTGGGCGGGATGGTCGCAGGTGAGGGGCCGGCCGCGGCAGTTCCGGCCCGATGGGGCGTTGGCGTGGCGGTTGGCGCTGGTGATTTTGCTGTTGCTGGCGCTGTTGGGGGTGCGCTGGTCCCGTCCCACGCGCGAGCTGCACGTCGTCTTCCTGCTCGATCGTTCGGCGAGCGCGCAGGCGCTGTGGGAGCGCGAGGTGGCCTTCGTCAACGCGGCGCTGGCGACCAAAGCGCCGGAGGATCGCGCGGCTGTGGTCATCTTTGGCGCGGAGGCTTGGGTGGATCGGGCCTTCTCGCCTGCCGCCGAACTTGCGCCCATCGCCACTTTTCCCCGCGCCGAAGCGACCGACATCGAGGCGGCGGTGCGATTGGGGCTGGCGCTCATCCCGGCGGGCGCGCCGGCGCGGTTGGTGCTCCTCACCGATGGGCTGGAGACGGTGGGGCAGGCCCGGCAGGCGCTCAGCGAGGCGCAGGTGCGCGGCGTGGATCTGCTGGTGGTGGATTTGGCGGCCCCGGCCTTCGATGCCGAGGTGTGGCTGGCCGATGTGCAGCTGCCCACGCGCGTCTATCCGGGCGACCGCGTCCCGGTGGCGGTGACGGTGGGGGCCGAGGGCGTGGCGCGTGCCGCGCTGACCTGGGCCATCGGCGGCGAGGTGGGGCAGCGCGCGTTGGAGATGACGCCGGGGGAGAACAGCTTCGCCTTCACCTTTACGGCGGGCGAGCCGGGCTTCACGCCGGTGCAGATTTGTGTGGATGCCAGCGCCGATACCTTCCTGCAGAACAACTGCCTCTCCGGCTGGGTGCAGGTCGAGGGGCCGCCGCAGGTGCTCGTCGTCGGCCATCCCGATGAGCGAGCGGCAGTGGTCGCCGCCCTGCGCCAGGCCGGGCTGGCGGTCGTCCCCATCGCGCCGACGGAGCTCCCGCTGACGGTGGAACAGCTCGCCACCTACGCGACGGTTGTGCTGGTCAATACCCCTGGTCGGGCGTTGCAGCCCGTTGCGCAACGGGCGCTCCAGTCCTTTGTGCGCGATATGGGCGGCGGCCTGATCGCCATTGGGGGGCCGGAGAGCTATGGCGTCGGCGGGTGGTTGGGGACGCCGCTGGAGGAGACGTTGCCGGTAGAGATGCAGGTGCAGGACCCGCGCCGTTTCCCGCCGCTGGCGATGGGGATCATCATTGACAAATCGGGCAGTATGGGGATGCGCGAGGGGAGCATGACCAAGATGCAGCTGGCGGTGGAGGCGGCGGCGCGGGTGGCGGAGGCCCTGAATGATAGCGATGTGCTGGCGGTGGTGGCCTACGATACACGCCCGGCGGATACCTTGGGGCCGGTGCAGCTGACCGAGCGTGAGGCGCTGATCGCCGACATATTGCGCATCCAGACCGGCGGGGGCGGGATTTACGTCTACGATAGTCTGATCTACATGACGGATCTGTTATCCGGGGTGGAGATAGGGCCGGGGATGCAGCGGCATATCCTGTTGTTGGCGGATGGGGCGGATGCGGAGCGGCAGGAGGGGGCGCTGGCGCACATCGAGTTGCTGCGGCAACAGGGGACGACGGTGAGCGTGGTGGCGATTGGCTCCGGGCAGGACGTGCCTTTTTTGACGATGGCGGCGGAGGTGGGCGGCGGGCGCTTCTATCTCACGGAAAACGCGATGGATTTGCCGGCGATCTTCGCCGAGGAGGCGCTGCGAGCTAAACGTTCCTATATTGTCGAGGAGCCGTTCTATCCGCAGCCGGTGTCGCGGTGGATGCCGCTGGCGGGGGTGACGGCGACGCCCGTGTTGCAGGGCTACGTCGCCACGACGCCGAAGCCGACGGCGCAGGTCGTCTGGGAGGCGACACAGGGCGATCCGCTGCTGGCGGTGTGGCAGTACGGGCTGGGGCGCGCGGCGGCGTGGACATCGGATGCGACGGGGCGCTGGGCCGCCGGGTGGGTCGCCTGGGAGGATTTCGCACGCTTCTGGGGGAGCGTTGCCCGCTGGTCGCTGATGCCGCCCGCGGATGTGGGGATTGCCTTGCGGGTGGCGCTGGAGGGCGAGGTGGCGCAAGTGGTGGTGGACGTCACCGACGATGCAGGGAGCTATGTGGATGGGTTGCAGCTGGAGCTGCGCGCCATTCAGCCGGGTACGGGGGCCGCGCCGCAGGATCTCCCCCTGCAGCAGATAGCGCCAGGGCGTTACGAGGGAACATTCGATTTGACGGGGCGCGGAGCGTGGCTGTTGAGCATTTCCGGCGAGCGCTTCTACACGACGGGCTGGGCGCCTCCCGCGCCAGCGGAGTACATCCCCGGCGATGTCGCGGCGGCGCTGACGCGCCTCGCCGTGCAGGGGGCGGGGCGGCTGGTGCTCGATGTGGAGGCCGTCTTCGTCCGCGATCTGCGCGGGCGTACCGTGGGGCAGCCCTTGACGCCGCTGCTGGTGTTGCTGGCGGCCCTGCTCTGGCCCGTGGACATCGCCTGGCGGCGGTTGGCCCTGGGGCGAGGGGATTGGTTGCGTTTGTGGGGTGCGATACGGGCGCGGTTGCCCTTCGCGCAGAGTCATGCGCCTCACCCGCCGGTTGCCCCTCCGGTCACAACCGTGGGGACGCTGGCGGATAAGGTCCGCGCCCGGCAGCCGCGCGAGGAAGCAAAGCCTTTGCTTCCGTCGTCGCTGTCGGAGCCGCCGCTTGCATCACCGCCGAAGGAGGGGGACGCACCACCTATCGAGCGCAGCTCAGAGATGCTGGCAGCGCGGCTACGTCGTCAGGTCAAAGATGATCGGGATAGTTAGAGTGGGGCGCACCTGGTAGATCAATCTTCCGGTAATTTGGGCAGGTGGTGGTGCAGGAAGTCGTGCGGTGCAGCCACGTCGTACTCGGCGGTGTGGGCGCGCAGGTGGATTATTTCCCCCTGGTAGGCGTGTAGCTGTTCGAAGATAGCGGCGGATTCTTCGGCGCGTTGGTTGACCATCGCCTCCCAAAAAATCTGCATGAGCAGTGGGCCGACGTTGTAGCCAGGGATGCCGGTATGCACGTCGGTGGGGATGGTGATGGTGAGCTCCGATTCGCGCGCGGGCAGTATGATGCTGGAATCGGTGACGCAGATGGTGTGGAGGCCCTTCTCGCGAGCCAAGTGAGCTGCGTAGCCGGCATCCAAGCCGGCGACGCCAACCGATACGATGAGCAGCACCTCGCCTGGCTGCATCTGGACGAGCGCGCCAGCTGTTTCCGTCATGCCGGGATGGAAAGCTTGCGCGGGTTTCCCGGCGACGTTGAATGCTTTGGCGAGGAATTGCACGTACTCATGCATGAGAAATGTGCCGGTTATCCAAACACGAGGGGCATGGACAAGCAAGCGCAGCGCCTCTGCCAGTTTGGGTAACTCGGTGGCGAGCAGTTTTTGTTGATTTTCTTGGCTGGCTTGGAAGAGCGCGCGCAGCAATTCCTCCTCGGTGTTGGCGGCGGCAGCGTTGCGATAATTAGCCGTGACCTGCGCCCGCACGTAATCTTTGATCTCTTTGGAAAGTTCGCGGTAGCCGTTGTAGCCCAGCTCCTGGGCAAAGCGAATCACCGTGGCAGGGTCTACCTTGACGCGGCGCGCGAGCTCGGTCGCGGTGAGAAAGGCGGCATCGAGGGTGTTGGTGGTAATGAAATCGGCCAGTTTGCGAAATCCAGGGGTCAAGTGATCGTAATGCTCCTGTATTTTTTGTTCAAACATCATCTCTATCTTCCTTTCGCTTACTGCTACAAAGCGACACT
Organism: Anaerolineae bacterium; assembly: GCA_034435555.1. Lineage (GTDB taxonomy): Bacteria > Chloroflexota > Anaerolineae > B4-G1 > SLSP01 > DAOTXC01. The sequence continues at coordinate 13,447 of DAOTXC010000048.1, read as the reverse complement.
CTGTGAAGAGTGTCGCTTTGTAGGGGTAATGGGTTGGTTATTTAGTGTAGCCCGTCCAGGTTTCCTGGGGCGCGACCTCGTATTCGGGCGTTTCGGCGCGAAGATTGAGGATCTTCCCCATGTTTTCCTGCGTCGCTTGCATGACTGGGTCGGCCTGATCGGCCAGCTGCTTAGCCAGCGCCTCCCAAATCAGGGTGATGACCTGCATGATGGTGCCGAAGCTGGGCACATTGGCGGGCGTGCTGACGGGGGCGGTGATGGTCAAGTCGGCCTCGCGGGCGGCGAGCACAACACCTGCGCCGGTGAGGCAGATGGTGCGAATATTCTTTTCCTTCGCCAATTTGACCGCATAGCCGGTGTCCACGCTGGGGCCGCTATTCGCCAATGCGAAGAGCAGCTCGCCTTCTTGCATCTTGGCAACAGCGCCGGCGGTTTCCCTCATGCTGGGGTGGATGGTTTCCGTGTTCAGGCCGAGGTTGTTCAAGCTCTTCGCCAGGAACTCGGCGATGGCATAATCGCTGTACTCGCCGACGATCCAGATCTTGGAAGCCTCGCTGAGCATATTGACAGCTTCCGCGACCAGGCTCAGGCCGGTGCTGACGAAGTGTTGCATGTTCTGGTTGCTGTTATCTACCAGCGCGTGGAGCAGTTCCGCCAATGTGCCGGATTCAGCTGCCATGCGGTAGGTTGCGGTGACTTGATCGCGCACGTAGCGCTTGATCTCACGTGAGAGCTCGCGATAGCCTGAATACCCGAGCTCCTGTGCAAAACGTACCACCGTTGCGGGATCAACGCCTACACGGCGCGAGAGCTCCGTGGCGGTTAAGAAGGCGGCATCGAGTGTATGGGTGGTGATGAAGTCACCCAGTTTGCGGAAGCCGGGAGTAAGTTGGTCATAGTTTTCGCGAATGCGTTCCTGGAACATCTTTTTCTCCTTATGTTGATTTGAATAAGTGTAACACTGGTAAATACCAGTCACGTGCTACACTTTTTGAATATGCTTATTATACTTTATTCACAGGGTAACGCAAGCTCTTAGGCGATGAGTTTGGAGGAAATCTTGCTGAATTTTTGGTTTTCTTATCCTACTGAAGTATTTCCGGGTTTGTATTTGTCAGCTGGCAAGAACCGGCTAGAATGCCAGCGTGAACTTAACTTGTTGAGGGGGTGATCGGGATGCGGAGATTAGTTAGCGGGTTAGGGTGCATTGTGGGGATGTTGTTGCTGCTGGGCTGCAACCGTGTAGGTGAACCGACGCCCGCGTCTCTCCCGACGCCGGTGGTGCTTTCGCAGTGGGCGGCGACGGCGGAGGCCAGCTCTTCGTTTGGGTTTCCCGATTGGAGCGCGACGCGGGCCACGGGAGCGCCTGAGGTCAACGCTTGCGTGGATGATCCCCGCGCCTGGGCCTCTGCGCGCGGGGATGGCCTGGCCTGGTTGGAATTGGGCTACGCGCGTCCCGTTTATGCTACCGAGGTGCGCATCTATCAAACGCTGGGGCGCGGCGCTGTGGCGCGCGTGCTGTTGATTGACGATGCGGGCGTGGCGCAGCTGGTTTGGGAGGGGACGGACAATGGTATTTGTCCCGGCGTCCTCGCTGTATCGTTCTCGCGCACAGTCTTTCGGGTGCATCGCGTCCGGGTGGAATTGGATGAATCGCGCACGGGCTTCTGGAATCAGATTGACGCGGTGGAGCTAATCGGTCTCCCTTGAGTCCGATCCCAGCAAGCGCCGGCGCAGCGCGGGTGGGACGCGCCCGCCCTGTTGGAGGAGCTGCAGCGTTTCCTGTGGGGTGGGCGGTGGTTCCGTAGGCGGGTCCCCTAACTCGGCGGATGTGGTTGTGGGGGCAGGCGGTGGTGACGAGGGTGGTGTGGCTGCGGCGGCGATCCCTTCCGCCAACCAGACCAACGCCTCTGCCGGATCGTGCGCCTCGGTGGTGAGGTGTAGCGTGGGCTTTCCCTCGATCAGCACACGTTGTTCGTCACCGATGAGGAGGCAGCGCGTGGCTGCCGCGCCCGCGATCTGTTCCAGCACCTTGTCGAGGGCGGGGTTGGCGGCGAACGTGGGCGGCAACGGCGTGAGCAGGAGCAGCCGGTCATCGGCTAACAGCTGACGTTCCGCCGCGTTGAGTTGCAGTAGCTCTAGACCGCACGGCGACAACAGGGCCAGCTGGCCCTCGCTTTCTTGCAGCGTCTCGATGAGCAACTGCGCACTCTCCGAGCCGTGGATGGCCCAGGGTAGGTCGCCTTCTCCCACGATCAGCGCACAGACTTCGCGCGCGCGTTGGCGCTCCGCCTCGGTGAACATCCCCGGCGGCAGATAGAGCAGCGGATGACGCAAGAGCGTCACGTCGCCTTGATAGAAGAGCAACGCCGGACGCAGCGCCAGCGGCAGGGCGCGGAGCTGCGCGGGATAGAGGTATTCGTCCCAGCGCAGGGCTTGCACCGATGGAAGCGTCGCTGGCGGTTGTAACTGCTGGCGTTCGGCTGAGGTAAGTCCGGGAGCTTGAGCGGGCGCGGCCAGTGCCTCTGCCAGGGGCAACGCCTGGGCCTGCCAGGTGTCCAGCAGCGCTTTAGCCCGCTGGGTGGGTAGCCCGCTTTGGAAAAGAAACCAGTGCCAGAGCGCCGTTGGGTCGTGATTTGTCATCGTCTCAGCTCCGGTATTGCAGCACCAGCTTGACCAGCTCCGCCGTGGCTTGGGGATCGCGGCCCTTGCGGCCCATCCCTAGCCCATCCAGCATTTGCAGCGAGAGCAACGTCTTCGCGTAGTCAGGCGACACACTGCCGCCGTAGATAACCTGCACATCCCTGGCGCTCTCGCCGAACTGATCCGTCAGCGCCATGCGGAGCATCAGCGCGCCGCTCTCCACCCATTCTGCAGGCGCGGGCCGCGCCTGTCCGATGGCCCAGGTCGGCTCGTAGATGAAGGCCATGTGGCGCACATCCTGAGGAGCGCACCCTTTGAGGATTTCAGCAAGGCGCGTTTTGATCTGGGGCGCAACGGCGGCGTTGGGATGATCCTCGCCGATGAGCAGAATCGGGCGCAGGCCGGCGGTGAGCGCCTGATGCACCTTCTGGTTGAGCGCCTCCCACGTCTCACAGTGATCGCGGCGCAGCTCCCAGTGGGCGATGATGACCCAGCGCGCTCCGGCGTCGTACAGCAGCCGCCCGGAGAGTTGCCCAGTGTGGGCGGGATCGTCCTCCGCGCTCAAATTTTGCGCGCCTACCTGGATCGCCGCTTGGGGCGCAATCTCGCTGAGCGTGGTGAGCGCCGTTGCCGGGGGGCAGATCACCAGGTCAAGCCCCAGCGCCCGCCCGCGATCCAGCGCCTTGAAGCGCACGACGTAATCGCGCGTCTCCTGCAGGGTCATCGCCATCTTCCAGTTGATTACAATGAGGGGACGTCGCATCGGATAGACTCCTGTCAAGCCTCTTGGGCCGCCTCTTTTTCGAGGAGGATGGTCACGGGGCCGTCGTTCACCAGCGCGACCTCCATGTGCGCCTGGAAGACGCCGGTGGCGACGGAGAGGCCCTTCTCGCGCAGCGCGGCGCTGAAGTGTTCGATGAGCGGTTCGGCCACTTCCGGCGGCGCTGCGTGACCGAAGGAGGGCCGGAAGCCCCGGCGGATGTCGCCGTAGAGCGTGAACTGCGAGACGACCAGCACGCTGCCCTCGGTCGCCAGCACCGAGAGGTTCATCTTGCCCTCGGCGTCGCTGAAGATGCGCAGATTGGCGATCTTGTGCGCGAGCCACTCCGCCTCCTGGGTGGTGTCGCCCTCCCGCGCGCCGATGAGGACGAGCAGCCCAGGGCCGATTTTGCCCACAATCTCGCCCGCGACGGCGACGCTGGCCTGGGTGACACGTTGGACGATGGCGCGCATCTCTTTAGCCTCCGTGCTGGGCTGAAAGCCCCAGCGCGACGACGAAGGCAATCGCCAGGCCCCCATCGTGGCTGAGGCTGATGGCCCATTCTTGCAGTCCTTGCGCCTCGGAGAGGGCCAGGGCGCGATGGTAGAGCACGATGTAGGGCTTGCCGCTGCGCTGGTTGAGCACCTCCACATCCAGCCAGCCGATGCCCAACGGCGACATCATCCGCATCCCCACGCCCAACGTCTTGGCGACGGCCTCTTTGGCCGCGAAGCGCGCCGCCAGCTCCGCCGGTCGCTCGCGCGCGAAGTGCTGCTCGGCGGGCGTGTAGACCCGGTTCAGGAATCGCGTCCCGAACCGGGCCAGCGCCCGCTCGATGCGGGGGATTTCGACCAGATCAACGCCGGTGGCGAGCATTACCCCTCCGGCCCGGCGGTGGCGACCGCGAAGTTTTCGGGGTCGAGCCAGCGTTGTACCGCCGCCTGTACTTCTGCGGCGGTGATGCTGGAGATCTGCTCCCGGTAGCGTTGCAGATAATCCAGGCCCAGCCCGTGTCGCTCGATGTTGATGAGCGCGCGGGCGACGCCCTCGTTGGTCTCCAGGCGGAGCGGGAGGCTGCCGGTGAGGTAGGCTTTGCTGTCGTTGAGCTCTTCTTCCGGCACTGGCTCCTCGCGGAGGCGGCGGATCTCATCTAGCGAGAGGTCAATGGCGCGGGCCACGTTGGCGGGGTTCACCCCGGCGATGACGCGCCAGGGGCCGGGGCCAATTCCCCCATCCAGGCTGCTGTAGACGTAGTAGGCCAGACCGTTGGCCTCGCGCACGCTGACGCCCAAGCGGCCCATCATGCCGAAGACGCCCAGCACGGTGTTGGCGAGGTAGCAGGCGAGGAAGTCGGGATCGCGCCGGGCGGGGCCGACCCAACCGAGGCGGATGTCGCTCTGGGTCTTGTCGGCGATGGCGATGTGTGCCTCGCGGCGACCCGTCAGCGCGGGGATGTCCGGCAGCGGCGCGCGGGCCGGGCGGGTTGCCTCCCAGCCGCCAAAGATATCGCGCGCGGCCTTGAGCGCCTCGGACGCCTTGATGCCGCCCACGATCACGATGACCATCCCCTGCGGCGCGAAGTGACGGGCGTGGAACTGCTGCAAATCCTCGCGGGTGAGCGGAGCGACGGTGTCGGGATAGCCGCTGTCGCTGCGATGATAGGGGTGCGCCTGGGGATAGAGCAGCTCGTGGAAGGCGAGGCTCGCCATGCGCCCGGTATCGTGCGCGCGCTCGCGGAAGTCGGTGAGGATCTCGGCACGGGCCTTCTCCACCTGCTGCGGCTCGAAGGCCGGGTTGCGGATGATGTCGTGCAGCACATCGAGCAGCACGGGCAGGTGTTCGGCCAGCCCCTTGCCGCCGAAGCCGGTGGTGTGCGTGCCCGCGTTCAGCCCAAAGCTCGCGCCGATGGATTCGACCTCTTCGTAGAGCTGGCGGAAGCTGCGGGTGTGGGTGCCGCGCTCCATCACGTCGCCGGTGAAGCTGGCTAAGCCAGCCTGCGCCGCGCTCTCGTCCTCCGAACCGGCTTCGAGATAGCCGTTGACGACGACGGCGGGGCTGGCGAAGTTCTCGCGGGCCAGCAGGGTGATGCCGTTGGGCAGGGTCTCCCGCAGCACATCATCGGGGCCGGGGAGTGAGTGGCTGTTGCGTCTAGCCATGGGAGCCTCCTTCTTCGGCGATGTACCAGCCGACGGTGCGGTTGGTCGGTTGCAGATAGGTCTGGGCCACCCGCTGCACGTCGGCGGCGGTGACTTGCTCGAGATTGTTCAGGTAGCGCATGAACCAGCCGTAATCGGCGAAAATTTCGCTGTAGCCGAGCCAGAATGCCTGGTTGGTGATGCTTTCGCTGGAGTAGGCGAAGAGCGCGCGGGCCTGCGTGTGGGCCTTTTCCAGCTCTTCCGGCGTGATGGGATGCTCCTGCACGCGCGCGATTTGCTCCAACAAGGCCGCCTCGACCTCGGCCAGCGTGCGGTCGGGGCGCGCGGTGGCGGTGAAGCGGTAGAGGTTCGGCGCGACGGTGGGGATGAGGGTCCCGCTCACATCCACGGCCAGCTCGCCGTCAATGAGCGCCTCGTAGAGCCGGCTGGTGTGGTTGCTCAGCTGGCCTCGTCCCATGAGGAAGCCGGAGCCGCCCGCGAGGACGGCGTTGAGGATGGTGAGCGCGTAGAAGTCCTTGTGTTTGGCTTCCGGGACGTGATAGGCGATCTGGAGATAGTCGGTGCCGCCGCCGCCCACCACCTGGACGCGGCGTTCGCCCCGCTGGGGCGGCTCGACGGCGCGCACGGGGGGGATGGGCGCGCCCTCAGGGATCTGTCCGAAGTAGCGCCCCACGATGCGCTCGATCTCGCCCGCGTTAAAGTCGCCCGCGATGCCGACGACGGCATTGTTGGGCGTGTAGTAGGCGCGATAGTAGTTGTAGAGATCGTCGCGCGGCAGCGCTTCCAGGTCGCACATGTGGCCCACCGTCTCGTGGCCGTAGGGGTGGACGCGGAAGGCCGCCGATGAGACCTCCTCTTCCAGCAGGAAGAGCGGGCTGTTCTCGGCGCCCTGCCGCTCGCTGATGATGACGGTGCGCTCGGACTCGAACTCGTCGGGATCGAAGCGCGCGTTCGCCATGCGGTCGGCCTCGATGTCCATCGCCAGCGAGATTTTGTCCGCGGGCAGGGTGGCGAAGTAGGTGGTGAAGTCGTACCAGGTCATGCCGTTGAAGTAGCCTCCCTCGCGGGAGATGGCCTGATCCCGCGTCCCCTGGGGCCAGCGTTCGGTGCCCTTGAAGAGCATGTGCTCGACCCAGTGAGAGATGCCGGTGATGCCGGGGTGTTCGTTGAGATTGCCCACGCGATACCAGATCCAGAAACTCGCCACCGGCGCGGTGCGGCTTTCGCGGATGAGCACGCTAAGGCCGTTGTCCAATTTTGATTTGAGCAGGTTCACAGTACCTCTCCCTTTTTGGGTGTTAATTTGTGGCTAAAAGTATCTACTCAGGCTCTAGCCGGATCACCAGATCCGGCATGGATGCACAAGCAGATTCCAGGCTGCTATAACCATGTGGTCCTGAATAAATCTGACTTGACGGGGATCTGACAATCCCCTCGGAGCCAGGATGAGTAGTTACGGCTAAAATTTCATGATTGCGCATCCCGCAATGCGAGTGCGCTTTCCAGGTCGGGCAGGCCGGCTTGCGCACCCGCCTCCCGGATTTTGAGCGCGGCGACGGCTGCGCCCAACCGGGCCGCCTCGCGGACGGGTTCGCCTCGCAGCAGGCCGGCCAGCACGCCAGCGGCAAACGCATCGCCCGCGCCGGTGGTATCGGCGACGGCGGCGGGGAATGCCGGTAATCTCTCCAGCGCGCCCTTCGCGCCCACCCATACGCCCTCCGCCCCCAGCGTGACGAGCAGCGCGTGGCGCGGCACACCCAAGAGCGCCTGCGCCGCTGTTCGCGGCGTCGCTTGCCCGGTGAGGATGCACGCCTCTACCCGATTCAAGATCAGCACATCCACCAGCGGCGCGATGCGCATCACGCCCGCCGGCTGCTGGTACATCAAAATATCGCCGGGCGCATAGGTGATCCACGCGGCGTCACCTTCACGGGCGGCGGCGATGGTCGCCTCCGCCACGGCGGTAGGCCCAGGGCCGATATGGACGGCGCGCGCCTGCCGGAGAAGCACTGTATCGAGCTCTGCCGGGTCTTCTAACGCCAGCACGCCCGGCAAGCCGAAGATCATCCGCTCCCCGGCGGGGTTCACAGCGATGAAGCAGCTGTGGGAGGCGGTCTGCGCGCGCCGCAACAAGCGTGATATATCCACGCCGGAGGCCATGAGCAGAGCGCGCAACTCGTCGCCGATGGCGTCGTCGCCGGTGAGTCCGTGCAAGGCGACGTGATGCCCCAGGCGTGCCAGCGCCACAGCGACGTTGGCGGCCATCCCGCCCGGCATCCGGAGCAGTTCGCTCACGGCAGCGTTGCCATCGGGGGCGGGGAAGGCTTGGACGCGGGCCAGCAAATCCATCGCTGGCCCACCCACGACGACTATTGTATCATGCTTCGATGCCTTCGCCATCGTAGCCGCGCCCAATCGCGCGATATTTGAAGCCCAGGTCGTGCAGTGTGGCCGGATCGTAGAGGTTGCGCCCGTCCACGAGCACCGGCGCGTTCATCAGGGACTTGATCTTGATGAGATCGAGGTTGGTGAACTCATTCCACTCGGTGACGAGAATGAGCGCATCGGCGCCTTCGGCGACCTCGTAGGCGTTGCCCTTCATCTCGACATCGGGGAGGAGCGCGGCGGCGTTGTCCATGGCGACGGGATCGTAGGCGCGGATCTTGACCCCGGCCTGGCGCAGGTAGTTGGCGATGTCAATGGAGGGGGCGTCGCGCATGTCGTCGGTGTTCGGTTTGAAGGCCAATCCCAACAGGCCGATGGTCTTGCCCCGCAGGTCTTCGCCCAGCAGCTCCTTGACCTTGCGGATGGCGGCCCGGCGCTGGTCGGTGTTGATGTCCATCACGGCGTGGAGCAGGTGCGGGTGGCGACCCTCGGTCTCGGCCATGTGCGCGAGCGCCTTGACATCCTTGGGGAAGCAGGAGCCGCCCCAGCCCAGCCCGGCGTTGAGGAAGTGCGGGCCGATGCGCTTATCCAGCCCCATCCCGGCGGCAACCTCTTTCACGTCCGCGCCGAGCGCCTCGCAGACATTGGCGATCTCGTTGATGAAGGAGATTTTGGTCGCCAGGAAGGCGTTGGAGGCGTACTTGATCATCTCCGCCGTGCGCAGGTCGGTGATCATGATCGTGGAGCGCAGCGGCAGATGCAATTGCGCGACCTTCTCGGCGGCCTCTTTGTTGGTCGAACCCAACACGGTGCGGTCGGGATTCATGAAGTCGCTGATGGCGGAGCCTTCTTTGAGGAACTCCGGGCAGGAGACGACGGCGAAATCGGGGGCGTCGGGGCGGCGGTTGCGGATGATCTCCGCGACCCAGTCGCCCGTCCCCACCGGCACGGTGGACTTGTTGACGATGATAAGCGGGTGGTCTATCACGTCGGCGACGGACTCGGCGGCCATGCGCACGTAGCGCAGGTCGGCGGCCCCATCCACAGCGGAGGGCGTCCCCACGGCGATGAAGGCGAATTCGGCGTCGCGCAGGGCTTCCTCGTAGGAGGTGGTGAAGATCAAGCGCCCGGCTTTGATGTTGCGCTCGACGAGCTCTTCCAGCCCCGGCTCGTAGATGGGGAGGATGCCCTTTTTGAGGTTGGCGATGCGCTCGACGTTGATATCGAGGCAGGTGACGCGGTTGCCCAGTTCGGCGAAGCAGGTCCCACTGACCAATCCGACGTAACCGACGCCGATCACGGTGATATTTTTCATTTTCTTATGCTCCTTGTGCAGTTTTTAAGTATGCTATTGAGGCGCATCATACCACAATTGAGGATAGGGGGAAGCTGGGGCGAGTCAGCGATTGGGTTGGGTCAAGGTGCGCAGTTCTTGGCGGACGCGGCGGCGGCGGATAGCGATGGAGAGCGTCAGCCCCAGCGGCCCGGCGCAAAAGATGGCATACGCCAGCAGTAGGTAGCTTGGCATGTTAGACCTCCCATTCCTGCTCGCGGCGCAGGGCCGCGAGGCGATCTTGCTCCTGCTCCAGCTGCATCCGCGCCCGCAGCAGCGCGCCGTAGAGCACGGTGAACGCGGCGAGCGACACCAGCAGCGTGGTGAGCATCTTGGGCGTGATTGCCATCCCGCCGGCGGAGAAGACCTGCGGGTGGATGGTGCGCCACCAGCGGATGGCGAACCACGAGAGCGGCACGGTGGTGAAGGCCGCGATCCCGTAGACCGCCGCGAAGCGCGCCTCACGCTCCGGGCTGCTGACCGAGCCGCGCAACATGATGTAGGCCAGGTAGAGCAACCATTGCACGGCGGAAATCGTGAGGCGCGGCTCCCACGTCCAGTAGACGCCCCAGGCGGGTTTGGCCCATAGCATCCCAGTGAGCAGCGTCAGCGTGATGAAGGTCAGCCCTACCTCTGCTGAGGCGAGCGCGAGGATGTCCCAGCGCCGCTCGTTCCATATCAGGTAAAGCGCGCTGCCCAGGAAGGTGATAAAGAAGCCGAAGAAGCCCACCCACGCCGAGGCCACATGGAAATAGAAGATGCGCTGCACCTCGCCCATCACCGCCTCGCGCGGCGCGTAGAAAAAGACCATCGCCAATGCTGCCAGAAAGACGGTTACGCTGAGCGCCGTTAGCAGTGGGTCAGTAAGTTTTTTAGAGATCATGGCGTCACCTCAAGGGAGTAATGGGAGTAGGGAGTAGGGAGTAGGAAGTAATGGGAGTAAGGAGTAAAGATGCAAATATGTTGTACCACATTGTTGCATCATTCCTCCACCACAAATCCAAAGGTCAGCACGGCCACCGCCGCGATGATCAGATCGTAGACCACCAGGAGCTGCCACCAGGCGGCGATCTCGGCCCAGGCCAGCCCTTCCAGCAGGCCGCTCGTGGCGCGCACGGCGGCGATGAGCAGCGGCGCGACCAGCGGCAGCAGCAGGATGGGCAGCAGCACCTCCCGCGCGCGTGTGTTGACCGCGATGGCCGCCATGAGCGTCCCCACGGCGGCGTAGCCGAGCGTCCCCGCGAAGAAGATGGGCAGCAGCGTCCACTGTAGCAGGTTGACATCGAAGAGCACCGTTGTTAACGGGAGCAGCGCCGCCTCCAGCGCGAGCATGAGCAGCAGGTTGCCCAGGGCCTTGCCAAAGTAGAGGGCGACCCGGTCAAGCGGGGCGAGCAGCAGCCCTTCGATGCCGCCGGTTTTTTGCTCGCGGGCCAGTGAGCGGCTGAGGCCCAGCGTCCCGGCGAAGGCGATGGCGCTCCACAGCACACCCGGCGCAGCCGCGCGCGCCACCGCGCCGCGCAAATCGAGCGCGAAGCTGAAAATCAGCAACGCCAGCGCCGCGAAGACGAACATCGCGCTGAAAATTTCGCGGGTGCGCCACTCGGCGGCGAGGTCTTTGGCGACGATGGCCCAGATAGCAGGCGGCAAGCTACAAGCGGCAGGGGGCAAGTCGTGAGCAGCAGGCGGTAGGTCGCAAGCGGCAGGCGGCAGGTGGGGCGGGGCGCTTTTTTGTTCGAGCCGCTGGCGGTAGAGGGCGGGGAAGGCGGTGCGATCTGCGAGCGGCGCATCGTGGATGATCCGCCCTTTGCGCAGGATCACGGCGCGCTGGCCGAGGGCGTGGCTTTCCAGGGTGTGGGTGGTGAGCAGGAGCGTACACCCGCTGGCGTGGAGCTCGGTCAGCAGCTGCGTCAGCGCGTCGGCGGCGAGGGGATCGAGGCCGGTGTAGGGTTCATCCAGCAGCAGCAGCCGGGGGCGATGGAGGAGGGCGCGGGCCAGCGCCAGCCGTTGTTGCATCCCCCGCGAGGTGGTGGCGACCGGCGTGTGCTGCCGCGCGGTGAGTTGGAACTGCTCGAGCAGCTCGGCAATGCGGGCAGGGCCGTCGGGCAGGCCATAGGCGCGGGCGTAGAAGGTGAGGTTTTGCGCGGCGGTGAGGTCGTCGTAGAGCAGGGTGCGGTGCGAGAGGAAGCCGAGCTGCTGGCGGATGGCGTTGCCCTGTGTGTGCGGATCGAGGCCGAAGAGCCGCAGGTCGCCGGAGGTGGGGCGGCTGAGCGTCGCCAGGAGGCGCAGGAGCGTGGTCTTGCCCGCGCCGTTCGGCCCGGCGAGCGTGACCCACTCGCCCGCCGCCACGTGCAGGGTTACGCCGCTCAATGCCGTGTGCGGGCCGAATGCCTTGGTGAGGTTGTGGACTTCGATCATGGTGTTTTAACGGGGGCTGTGGAGGTGCGGTAGCCCCTTTGTGTTGCTCAGGGCGAGTGCGTGGTTTTGTTGGTGATCTGCATCAGGGGCGGGATTGTAATGTTATCTCTTGAAATACGGTGAAATCATCGAGATTGTAGGTTGCGAGTCGTGTGATGCCGTGTGTAAGCATAGCTGCAACAATGTTGGCATCATGGATGCGTTTGCCTCGTAGCGGGTATCGTTGCAAGAGCTCAATTAAAGCAGAGGCAACAGCGCCAGTTTCGTCCAATACAGTCAAAGTCTGAAGTAGCGTGCCACGGGTCAACACGACCAGATATTCGCGCAGAATCTGTGGTGTTACACAAAGTGTCAACCCGGCATCATGGAGTGCTACAAGCCATTCTCGCGCTTCTGTGTGCCAGGGGTTTTGAGATACCGTGCTGTAGACCAATACGTTGGTATCAATGAAGCACCATTCATCGCGCGTCATTGTAGATTTCCTCGCGGCGCAAGGTTCCCCCTAAATAGCGTCCTCCCTGTAACACCGGCCACGCTTTTGGGGTTTGGGGACCGGCTTCGATGTTTATATATAGCACGATGATTTCAACTTCACCCGCTCGCAATGTCGTCGGTTCTAGCAGGACTAGCTGTTGTTGGTCATCAATACGCGCCTTTATCTTTATAGCTTCCACAATCATAGCTCCTATAGTGTTTGCGTAGCTGTCTATGCTTATTGTAACATAGCTTGGGGAAAATTCCGCAAAGATCTGACGACTCTCTCTCCAAAATTGAAGTGTGCTGCGTCTAAGGGTTTCCCCTCAAGGCCTCAATCGGAGATTGGGTTTTCACGAGGCTGGCTACGCGCGCGCATTGTTCTCGATCTAGCGATACCAGTGTGCAGCCGAATCGTAAGGCCACCGCCGCGTAAACGGCATCGTTGCCGCGCAGTTTGTGATCAGCCGCAATAACCAGGGCTTGATAGGCTAAAGTTGCGTCCAGATCAATCAATAGCAGATGCGGCAAGCGGGCTATCTGCGTGGCAAAATCCCGCGCGAGTTGCGCGTCGCCGCGCCCACGCCCAATGGTAGCCGCCAGTTCGGGCAATAATAGGGTGGGAACAAGGATGGGCGTGCCTTGTTTTTGCGCGGCAGCTAGAAAGTCCCGGCTGGCCTCGTGACCAGCTTCGTAAGGGTTGAAGGCGTTGATGAACACGCTGGCGTCAATGGTATACATGATGCCCGGCCCCCCCCGTTAGCGCCGCATTTCCGAGAGCAGTTCCGCACTGGATTGTGGGACTTGCCAGCCTGCGCCGATAGCTTCCCCTAGTCGCACCAGTTCATTCCATGCGGCGGCATCAGGTGCGAGTTGAAGTTTGCTGGCAAGCCGCGCGTCCAATTCTTCCTGCACTACACGTTGGATCAGCGGCTCGAGAATCTCCGCCAGGTCGGGTAAGTCGCCCTGGGGCTGGTTTTCGGGGAGCGGGCTGAGCACGCCCACCGCCGTACCGCGATAGGTGATGATGTACTCCGCCCCCTCCTCGCGCACGGCGCGGATGATCTCCGACGCTTTGCTCTTCAACTCCCGCACGCCGACTTCGGTCATGGTTCGCTCCTTATGTGGTCACTTTTGCAACTACATTGTACACGAAAAAGCCGGTGGCGTCAATTTGAGGTTTCTTTGTTTGCCACGAATTCCACGAATTAGCCTTGAGCAGGTATTGGACGCTGATTCACGCTGATTTTTAAGAATTATCTGCGTGAATCTGCGAAAATC
>DAOTXC010000047.1:0-9238 GCA_034435555.1 Anaerolineae bacterium | reverse complement strand
TACGCTACTTTAGCCAACTGCACGGCAACCATGTCGAGTGGCGCTATATGCGGCAGTTGGCCGTACGGATGGCGCTCGACCTGAGCGTGGCAATCAAGAATCTCTCGCGGCGGAATTAGCACTACCAACGCGCTCATCCTCACGGGGAGCGGCCTGCTGCTGGCGGCGACTCGGACGTTCCCTCTCCCGGCCCGCGATACCTGCGATAGCGCCGCGTGAACGTCGCGCGAGAGAGCACGGTGCGCAGCCCCGGCACGGATAATCCTAGCCAGAGCACGGCATACGCCAGCCACACCACAGATACAATCCAGAGGTAGCCGGAGAGTAGCGCAAGCACCACGGTCATCCAGCCGCTCGAGACGCCCAGGAAATCGCTCAGGATTGCACTTACCAACGCGGCGACAGGCAGGCTGATCAACCAACCATAGAACAGCAACCACCCTTGCCCGCCTTGAATGGCCTCGGTGGGACAGTGCGCCATGCAGCGCATACAGTTCTGGCAGCGATACGTCCAGTAGGGGCGACGCTCCCGGCCCCGCATCTGGATCGCCCCTTGCGGGCAATGTTCCGCGCAGGCCCCGCATGATATGCAGCGTTCGTCAGCGAAGAATATTTTCGCCAACAGCAAGCGGGCGACGAGCATATATCCTAACGCCAAGGGCAGCATCAGCAGCCCCAGGGCCAGCGCCAGATACCCGCCAAAGACGCGCTTACCGCTAAGCAGTTGCGCGGAGAAGGAATCGGTCTGTGCATCTCCACGCGCGACGAGCGCCGCGACGTCCTCGGCTGCAAATCCCGGTACCAGAACCATCCAGTTGAGCGGCATATCAATGGCGCCAACCCCACGCACACGCGCGCCCCGCAGGGCCAGTAAGGCCGCGGGTAAGTAGGCAGCAGTTCCCTCGAACCCCGGCACGAGTTTGCCCCTAACCGCTATGCCCCCACGGGTTACGAGCACAAAGGCGTCCGTCCCACGCACATGGGGGAGGGTGAGCGCCATCTTGAGCAGCGGCCAGGGCGCTGTGAAACCATGCGTCGGCCCCAGCACGCCGAGCAAGCGGCGCGTTGCCGGTGGGGTTGCGTCGGCGCTGGTATTGGCGCGCACCCGCGCATCAGCGCCCTGCGCGCGCGCTGCCGTGGCAAAGCGCTCCGCGACGTGCCGAGTGTTGCCGGTGCCGCTCCACACTACCAGATCAACTACTTCATAGGCACCGAACGCGCCAGGCTCTGGCGATGCTTCTTGCTGGGGCATAGGGTTGGCTGCGGGCGGCATCATGCACCACCATTGAATACTACGAACAGGACGAGCGCCAGCATCAAGCCGCCGATGAAACCGGCTATCATCATCCCCAGCGTACGTGCGTAACCTGGAGGCTCAAGCCAACCCGCCGCATCCATCTTGCGGATTGCCGGGAACAGCCGCCAGAAGAACGAGAGGATCGAGAGAATCAGGGCGATCACGGTCAGCTGCCGGGTGGTATCACTGCCGGTGGCAAGGATGACCACCAGCAAGGCCACAAAGATGAGCTTCGTGCCGGCCACCCAGTTGACCAGGTAGTTGATGAGCGCGTGTGTCGCCGGATCGGGGTGCGCAGCAGCGTAAGCCTTGAACACCCCGACGCCATTCCCCATGCGGCTGTGCGGATAGAAGTACAAAATGCAGATATTGAGCGTTTCCAGTACCAGGAAGATGCCTATCGCCAATGAGAGAATATCCATATTGAATTATCACTCCTTTATTCTGAGCCAGGCTATCATCAGGAAGCAGATTGTAACATAGGCCGTCTCAATTGTACCACAATTCACGCCATCATCCGCAGCGTGGAGGAGATGTCAGCAAGGCCATTGCATTTAAGGCTCAAAGCCCCGTATCGGGGCGGCTTGGGCGTCAATAAGCCGCTTGCACATTGATATTGCCCCCCAGAACCGCCCCCGGGACGGGGGCTAGAGCGTTTGGGAGGGCCAAATGCGATTGCCCTGGGGATGTCAGTTGACCGAGGTGGCGTAGCCCCTTCGCGGATGTTCCCCAATGATTCTTCGTTGGACTGTATAAGGGTTTACGCGACCTTTTTGACAGATGGGCGATTTCGTATATAATTATTTGGTTAAATCGGGTTGAAGCTTACAGGGGAAGTGTAAGATGGACGAAATGTTTGCTATAAGGGACTTGCAGCAGTTTGTGACGCTCTGGTCCAAAACATACGACACGGAAGGCAAGCCGGACTGGTCGCATATCCTCCCGTATTACGATGAACAAATCTACTTTCGAGATAGCGTTCAGGAGATTCAAGGGCTTGAGGCGTTTAAGCGCATGACCGAACGCCTGGCCGCGCGCTCAAGCGAACTTGAAATGAGAATCGTCAGCGCGGTGATGGAGAACCGCACGATCTTCATGGAGTGGGAGATGACCCTCCTCTTCCGCAAGACACGCCGCTCGGTGGTGTATGGAGCCAGTAGGTTGACCTTGAATGCGCAGGGGAAAATCATCTCCCAAAGGGATTACTATGACCTGTGGGGCGATATATTTGACAATGTGCCGGGTTTTGGCAAACTATACCGGAAGTTTATGGCGCGGACTTTTGGATAGCGGGCTATGGGTAAGACTATGAATCCGGTTCTGAAGTACTGGCGACAATACAGGTGGGCCAACGTAGGGGCCATGATCAAGAACAGTATGCAAGCTCCTGAGATCTGCGAGGATGATTTTCAGGGGCGGCTGGTCGTGATCACAGGCGCGACTTCCGGTATTGGCTATCACACGGCCAGGAAATATGCGTCCCAGGGCGCGAATTTGCTCACCATCAACAGAAATGAGCACAAATCCGAGGCCTTGTGCTTGGAGCTGACGCGAGACTTTGGCGTCGCGTGTGATTATTTGCTCGCGGACCTGAGCCGTTTGGCGGATGTTCACCGGGTGGGGAACACCCTGGCGGCAATGGCAGCGCCTATTGATGTGCTGATCCACAATGCGGGACTGCATCTCTCCAGAAGAGTGTTGACCGAGGATGGCATAGAGACCACGTTCGCGGTGAACTACCTCTCCTCCTTTGTCATCAACAATCTGATCAAAGAGAAACTGAAGGCTGAGCAAAGGGCGCGCATCATCCTGGTGAACTCCGAGGGGTATCGCTTTGCGGTGTGGGGGCTGCGATTAGATGATCTGAACTGGAACCGGCGGCGCTATACAGGGCTGCGGGCCTATGGGGCCTCGAAAACCGCCCAGCTGCTCACCATGCTGGTCTTCCACGATGATTTCTGCGCCAGCGGGGTGACGATCAACGCCATGCACCCCGGCATGGTTGCCACCAACACGGGTGCGGATAACGGGCCGCTTTACCAGTGGTATAAACGCAATTTTATCAACAGACTATCCCAATCGGCTGAAATTTCAGAGCAAGCGCTTTACTACCTGGGGGTGTCAAACGCGCTCGCTGGCGTGAGCGGTAAATTCTTCAATTTGACGCGGCAGGAGGAACTAGCCCCGCCCGCACGGGATCGGGAGGTCGCAGACGCGCTATGGGAGATAAGCTTAACAATGGGAGGATTGCAGTGAGTGAGCGTCACGAAGCTATCGTTGTAGGGGGAGGAATCGCAGGGTTAACGGCCGCTGTCTACCTGGCAAGAGCGGGCGTGGATGTGCTCTTGTTAGAGAAGAACGCGGATTGTGGGGGCCTGGTCAACACCTTTGTGCGAGATGGCTTCCGTTTCGAGGGGGGCGTGCGGGCGCTGTTGAGCGCGGGGATCATCTTCCCCATGCTGAAAGAGCTCGGCATCCCGCTCGAAACGCTCGAAAACCCGGTTTCCATCGGCATTGAGGATCGCATCATGCGCGTCACCTCCCAAGAGAGCCTGGAGGACTATGCTGCGCTCTTGCGGGATTTCTATCCCGACAGCGTAGCGGATATTGCGCGCGTCATTGCCGTCATCAAGCGGGTGATAAAAGATATGCACGTGCTCTACGGGGTCAGCAACCCGCTCTTCAATGACTTCAGAAGCAACACCGCTTACTTTATCAAAGTCTACATCCCATGGTTCTTCAAGTTCCTGGTGACGCTGCTGCGGATCAACCACATGCAGCAGCCCGTCGAGCCATACCTGGATGCCATCGTGAAAGATCGCGCCTTGCGGGACATCATCAGCCAGCACTTCTTCAAGAACACGCCCGCTTTCTTCGCTATGAGCTATTTCTACCTCTACACCGATTATTTCTATCCCCAGGGCGGTGTGGGCTGGCTGCCCCAAGCGCTGCGGGATAAAACGCTCGCATTCGGGGGGAAGATCAAGACGGCAACCGAAATCACCGAGCTCCATGCCTCGGAGAGACAGTTGGTGGATCGCCAGGGGAATCGCTATGCTTACGACCACCTGGTATGGGCGGCTGATTTGAAAACCCTCTATCGCATCACTAACACGGCGGGCTTGCCGAACGAAGTCGCCGCCGGAATCGCAACCCAAAAGGCTGCCCTGCTTGCCGGACGGGGCGCGGATTCGGTCTTCACCATCTATGCCGCCGTGGATGAGCCACCGGAGACCTTCGAGGCCCTCTCAAGCGGACATCTTTTCTACACGCCAACCCGGCAGGGACTTGGGGAAATCCATCGCTCCGAGCTGCAAGCGTTGCTCCAGAACTGGGCCACTGTATCGAAAGCGGACGTGTTGGCGTGGCTGGAGCGATTCTGCGAGCGCAACACTTACGAGATCTCCATCCCGGCGCTCAAAGAGCCTGCCGCCGCACCGGAGGGCAAGACCGGGTTGATTATCAGCACGCTCTTTAACTACGAGCTGGTCAAGAAGGTGAACGAGTCCGGCTGGCTCGAAGAATTCAAGGCCGAGGTGGAAAGCCGGATGCTCGATGTGCTCTCCGCCTCGCTCTATCCGATGCTGAAGGACAAGCTGCTCTTCAAATTCTCCGCCACGCCCCTGACCATCGAAGCAGCGGTGGGCAGTTCGGAAGGGGCCATTGTGGGGTGGTCCTTTGAAGCGCCCATCCCCGTAACCTCCCAGCTGCTGAAGATCAATGACGCGGTCAAGACCGCCATCCCCCACGTCACCCAGGCCGGGCAATGGTCGTACAGCCCCACCGGCGTCCCCACAGCCATCCTGACGGGGCGGCTGGCGCCGGATGCCTTCATCAGGGCGCGGAAAAAGTGAGAGGCTCGGTAGCGGGGAGGTTACGCTCGCGGCAAGATGCCAGGAAAGCGGCAATGTTGACTAACGCCTCCTGCGTTTCCGGCAGGAAAGAAGCCATCTGGAAGACGTGGAACAGCCCCTCCCAGGTCTGCAACGTGACCGCAACCCCGGCCTCGCGGGCGGCTTCTGCCAGACGGGTAGCATCATCCAACAGGATTTCCGCCGTGCCCACCTGGATCAGCAGCGGCGGGAGGCCGCGCAAATCCGCGTAGAGCGGCGAGATCAGGGGATGCTCCAGCGGCGCGTCGGCGGCGTAGGCGCGCGCGTAGCGGCCCAGGCTGGCCGCATCCAGCACGGGATCGGCGGCGGCCTGCGTCTGGATGGAATCCCCGCGCAGGGTCAGGTCGAACCAGGGGGAGAGGCACAGCGCGGCGGCGGGTAACGGCGTCCCCGCGTCGCGCAGGGCGACGAGCGCAGCGATTGCCAGCCCGCCCCCGGCAGAATCCCCGGCCAGCACGATGCCCTCAGGCACGTGCCCCTGCGCCAATAGCCAGCGATAGGCGGCTTTCGTATCTTCCAGCGCCGCCGGAAAGGGATGTTCGGGGGCCAGACGGTAGTCAATCGCCAGCGCCCGGCAGCGCGTGACCTTGACCAGGCGAGCCAGCAGCTCGCGATGGGTCGCCACCGACCCCAAACAATACGCGCCGCCGTGCAGATACAGGAGCACGCCCGCCGTCGCCTCCGGGATGGTGATCCACTCCGCTGGGATTCCGTCCACAACCACCGGCTGATGGCGCACGGACTTGGGCAAGCGTGCGAAGCGGCTGGTCGCGGCCTGCCGCTCGCGCTGTTGGGCGATCTCGCCCTCTGACCAGCCGGCCAGTTGCCGCCGAAGCAGTTTGCGCGCCAGGCGCGCCTGCACGCTGGGCATGGCCTATCTCCCCTCCGAGGCCCGGCGCAACACATCGAGCGTCGCAGCCAGAATTTGCTGATGCTGCGCCTCACGGCTGATGGTGGCGTGGTGATCGCCCGGCTCGATGGCATAGGAGCCGAACTGGTGATGATCCCCACCCTCGATACGGACGAAGCGCGCATCCTCTGGGAAGAGCCGCCGCCGGGGTAACACCTGCGCGTCGTTGGCCGCCGGGTCCAGGCTCCCATAGATGAGGGCGATGGGAATGTCCAGCGCGGAGAGATCGGCGCTATCCGCCGGGTAGGAAGCCCAAATCACCAGCCCGGCGATCTTATCCCTGTGCTTGCTGGTGTATTGCGCCGCCATCGTACCGCCCACCGAATGCCCCCCGATCACCCAGTACCGGATGTCCGTGTGCGCCGCGATGATGGCATTCGCCGCATTGGGGTTCGTGGCGGCGATGTTCAACGGCATTTTGGGCGATACGACCAGATAGCCCTCTGCGGCGATGGCGCGCAGCAGGTCGGCATAGCCCAGATAGCTGATCCGCCCGCCGGGGTAGAAGATGAAGCCGGTCGTGACCGGCGCATCTTGGGGCGTGAAGGTCAGCCAGGGCGTCAGGGCGACGGACACCGCCGCGTCGCTCTCCAGGGCCGCTGTGGCCTGGGGCAACGGCTGGCGCTCGTAGGCGAGCCAGCGTCCGCCTAACACGCCGAGCGCGATGAGCACTACGAGCAAGCCCCCCAGCCAGAGGTATTTCTGACGTCGGTTCAATTTTGATTGTTTCACAAACACTCCTCCCCTATAGACGCAGAATCTGCAAGCCCATCCCCAACGGAAGCAACTTCACCCCAATGTCACTTTGACGCAGCACACGCTCCCCGCCGGCGCGATGGGGATGATGTTGCCCGCCACGGGCATCCCATCCACCGTGACGGCTCGCACGCCCTTGCAAACGTGTACCGGGTTCCGCACGCTGATGTGATATGTCGCCCCCCGGTAGACGCGCTGCACGGTGAACCCGTCCCACGCCGCCGGGATGCACGGATCGAGTTCCAGCCCCGTGTAGGTCGGGCGCACGCCCAGGATGTACTGCGTCGCCGCCTGATACGTCCACGAGGCTGTGCCGGTGAGCCAGCCATTGCGGCCCAGCCCGAACTGCGGGTGTTCATTGCCCAGGATGTTCTGCGGGTAGCAGTACGGCTCGGACTCGAACACGTCCGTATCCTTGGTGGCCGGGTTGATTTGGGAATAGTACGCAAAGGCCCGGTCGCCGCGGCCCAGCAACGTTTCGGCGATGATAACCCAGGGGTTGGCGTGCAGGAAGATGCCGCCGTTCTCCTTCGCGCTGGGCGGATAGGTGGTGACGCCGCCGACGTTGGGATCGTAGCCATCATAGCCAGGCGCGCTGAGCTTGATGCCGTGCTGCGTGTTGAGCCGCTCGTAGACCGCATCGAGCGCCGCCCGCGCCCGTTCCGGCGGCGCAAAGCCGGAGATCACCGGCCACGATTGCCCGTTGGTGAAGATCTGTCCCTTCTCGTTGGTGTGCGAGCCGATGGGGCTGCCGTCGAAATCGAAGTAGCGGATGTACCACGCGCCGTCCCAGGCCACTTCATTGACCAGGGCGCGCATCCGCTCGTAATCCGCGCGGTAGGCGGCGACGGATTCCGCATCCCCCAGATATTCGAGCAGCGCGATCAGCTCCACCAGCGCCTTGCCGTACAGATTCGCATTGAAGAGCGATTCCGCGCCCGTCCGCAGGTTCACGGTATCGTTCCAATCGGCGAAGCCCAGCAGCGGCAAGCCATGCGCACCGGTGTTCTCGCGGGTGAAGGCCAACGCGCGCGCCAGATGCTCCAGCACCGTGCCGCTTTCGAGGGGCTGCTCGTGCTTGTCTTTGTCGTAGAAGGGAATTTCCTCATCCAACAGCCCCAAGTCGCCGGTCTCCTTGAGGTACGCCGTCGTCGCCAGCACAATCCAGAGGTGATCGTCGCCATAAAATGTGGGGCGATCCTCTTCGACGGCCTCGCCTTCGTTCGCGCGCATCGTCAATGGGTTGAACTGATGCTTGGCCGACCCATCGCGGCATTGCGCGTGGAGCAGTTGCACGATCAGCGCCCGCGCGCGCTCCGGCGCATTGCCCACCGCGCCCATCACATCCTGCGACGTATCGCGGAAGCCGATGCCCCGCGCGCCAAAGCCCAACTGGTAGAGCGAGAGATAGCGCGACCAGTTCATGGTGATGAAGACCTGCCGGGGATTGTGGACATTGAGCATGGCATCCAGCGCCGCATCGGGGGTCGCCACCTGCATCCGCGCGAGGTAGCCATCCCAGAACGTCGCCAGCGCGGCCAGGGCCACATCCACAGCGGCGGGGTCGCGGTAGTGGGCGATATCGGCCTGCGCCGCCGCGAAGCTCGCCGCCTGCCCCAGTTGCGTGACGAAGCGCCGCGTCTCGCCGGGGGCCAGCTCGCCCAGTTCGAGCAGCAGCGCGCCGATATTATCGCCGCGCAGCGCCTCATAGTTGCCCAACTGCGGCTGCTGCAACGCCTGCGGCGCGGCCCACGTCCCATAGCGGCCCAGGAACCGCGCGCGATCTGACTCGAACGAGGCCACCGGCGCATCCGCCGTGAAATAATTGACCTGCCGCGCTTTGTTCATAAACGGGTACTGGAGCAGCGTCTTGAAGCCGTCGCCCTCGTCCACCACCCGGCTCTGCATCGTCTGCGGAATCCAATCGGCGTTGGTGAACTGCTTGAGCGCGTCGAAGTGCGTGTATTCCACCACCGGGATCGCGTCCACCCGCACCGGCGCGGCGCGCAGATTGGTCACGCGCACGTCGCGCAGCTCCACGCTCGCGCCCGTCGGGATGAAAATCGTCGCCTCGACGCGCAGCCCGTAAAACTCACTGACGATGCGCGTATAGCCCAATCCCACCCGGCACTCGTAGCGTTCGTAAGCATCGAGCGTGGGCGTGTAGAAGGCAGAGAAGACGCGATAGCCGCCCGGTTCGGCAATCCGCAAGTAGAGCGTCGTCCCCTTGAAGTCGGCGTCGGGCAGCTGCGGGATGTACTTGATGATGCGGTTGAGCGCCGGGTCGCCCTTGCAGAGCAGCGCCCCGCCCGTCTGATCCACGAAGCCGCCAAAGGCCAGCGTGCCGATGTAGTTGATCCACTTCACCGGCGTCCGCGGGTC
>DAOTXC010000046.1:0-28167 GCA_034435555.1 Anaerolineae bacterium | reverse complement strand
AAGGCTAAGAATATCGCAAAACTCGCCGTAGAAATAGCTTAAAATTCTTAGTGTACTTTGTGTCCATTGTGGTTTTTTCAGGGGAGCCAGAAAAGACTCCAACTTTGCTGGATCAAACACGACGACTCTAAAAACTCAAGTCTCCCGTGCAGCAAAAGCGCGCAGTTCAGCATTAAAGCGCTCCCAAACATCAGGCAGATGTTCCACCAGGGGCATCAATTGCGCCTCATCCAACATGACGCCGTAGCGATGCACGAAAAAATGGCGGAAGCCGCGATACGCATCCAGCTCTTCGGATAAAGATTGGGAGATGACGCCGTGCTCGACGGCCAAGTCCAGCAGGTCCTTGTGGGAAGAGGACGATGCGGGCAGGGATAGGCCCGCATGGTACAAGGCGCGCTTGAGCAAATTCTCCATCCCGTTGTAGCTGTTGTGCAAAAAGGTCGCCATTGCGGTAAGCTCTATCAGCGTGCGTTGCGGACGGCTTTGGGCTTCTTGCAACGCGGTCAGAGTTTGCAGAATGTGCGCCGCTTCGATGTTGATTTCCTGCAACAGCTCAGCCATACAACTTGACCCCTTCCTTTTCGACCAGCGCAGTAAACGGCGTTCTTTGCGCTAAATCAACCACATCTACCGGGCGGGAAAGTTTGCGCAGCAACTCTCCATAGAAGCGGAAGAACAATGCCGGGGAGATGCCTTTCACGCCCAGATCAATATCACGATAGTCATCGGTTTTCAGAGTTGAACCAAATAGATAGAGCTCGGTCACTCCATATTTGCGCGCGCAGGTCAAAATTACATCCTTCTCCCTATCACTTAACATCATCCGCCCTCCTCTCAAGCACGCGATGGCCCTGTCGAAAAACCCTATCCTCACCACGAAAGCGCCCGCCGCAGATGTACGGGATAGCGACTGCGCAACCGTCCGCCTCCGCGCTTTCCCCATCCCAGCGGGAACCCGTCCACTGTCACCAGCACCCAGCCCTGCGGCCCTTTATCGGGCCAGAAGCCGCCCATCAGGAATTGCCGCACGCGCGGATCGTCCACCGCCAGGCTGACCGAGGCCCGCGCGTCCTCCGGCTTGAGCGCCATCGCCAATGCCTGATCGAGATTGATCTTCCCGTGCCGCAGCGAGGCGACCCACCAGCCGGGCCGCAGCACGTGCAGCCCTTCCCATAGCGCCGGCTCCAGCGGTGTGACGTAGAGCTGATCGTGGCGGTTGAGCACCAGCCCCACCTCCGGCGGATCCACCGCGAGCGCCGCGCTCAACGCCTCCCGGTAGAGATGCTGCACCCGCCCCGGCGTCGCCTCCCCCTCCCAACGGTGCGGCAAATCGGGAGGCGCTTCCCCATGGCGGCGCAACAGTGCGTAGAAGTGCCCGTGCCCCGGCGAAAGATGCGGCCAGAAGCGCCCCGTCCCCGCCAGCGAGGCGGGCAGCGCGAGCCATTCCGGGCGTCCCGGATGGAGGCCCGGCAGCGAGGGCAACGGCGCGAGCTCGAAATCGGGCTGCGCTTCCAGGAAAGCTGCGATGACGCCCTCGTTTTCCTCCGGCGCGAAGGTGCAGGTCCCATAGAGCAACCGCCCCCCAGGGCGCACCAGCGGGGCCGCCTGCGCCAGGATCGCCTGCTGGCGGCGCGCATTCCCCGCCACCACCGCGAGCGACCAATCCTGCACCGCCTGCGAATCGCGGCTGAAGGTACCCTCGCCGGAACACGGTGCGTCCACCAGTACCGCATCGAAAAGCCCGGGCCATCGCTCTGCCAGCCGGTCGGGGGGCTCGTTGGCGACGAGCGCGTTCGTGACGCCCAACCGCTCCAGGTTCATCGCCAGGACGGAGGCCCGCCCGCGTGAAATCTCGTTGGCGACGAGCACGCCCTGGTTCTCCATCCGCGCGGCGAGGTGTGTCGCCTTGCCGCCCGGCGCCGCCGCCAGATCGAGCACCCACTCGCCCGGCTGCGGGTCGAGCAGGACGCCCGCCGCCATCGCGCTGGGGTCCTGCAAATAATAGACCCCGGCCAGGTGATAGGGATGCGCGCCCGCCTCGGCGGTCTCCGGGAGCCTGCGCCCGGCAGGGCACCAGGGCAGCGGCTCACCGGGCCAGGGCAGGCGCGGCAACAGCGCCTCAGCGGGGCCGCGCAGTGTGTTGAGCCGCAGGCCAATATCGCGCTGGGCCAGCGCCGCGAAGAAATCCTCCGCCTCCGCGCCCAGCCACGCCGTCATGCGCTGGATGAACTCAACCGGCCAATTCTCTCGTCCCATAGCCCCTCTATAAAAGTCAGGTCTTACGCAAGCCCCCAGAACCTAACCGCAGAGTACGCTGAGAGCGCAAAGAAAATTATACTCTAAAGTTTTCACATCATCTTGTTGAGCCATGTCGGCTAGTTTTTTACTAAAAAACTCCGCGTCCTTTACGTGCTCTGCGGTTAAAGATGTTGAGACCTTACGATTGCGTAAGTCCTAAAAGTAATGCGTAATGCATCGAGCGATACATTACGCATTACGGATCAAGCATTACAACGATGCATCACTCTTTCTCGTAGGGCACACCATCCGCAGCGGGCGGATTCGCCTGCCCCACCACCCCGGCCAGCACGATCATCGTCACCAGATAGGGCGCCATGAGCAGGAATTGCGAGGGGATCGGCACGGCCAGAATCGCCAATCGCGTCTGCAGCGAATCGGAAAAGCCGAAGATCAACGAAGCGCCCAACGCCCCAAAAGGCGTCCACTTGCCGAAGATCATCGCCGCCAGGCCGATGAAGCCCTTGCCCGCGGTCATCAACTCGTTGAAGCGCGCCACCGAGCTCAAGACCAGGTAAGCGCCGCCCAGACCGGCGACCATCCCACCCATGATCACGTTGATGTAGCGCGTCTTGAAGACATTGACACCCAGCGTATCCGCCGCGCGAGGATGTTCGCCCACAGCCCGCGTGCGCAGCCCCCACCGCGTCTTGAAGATCAGGATGTGAATCCCGACCACCAGCAGAAACAGCAGAAAGACCGGAAGGGTGTTGTTGAAGAGCACCGGCCCGATGATGGGGATGCGGCTCAACAATGGGATGGCAATGGGGCGGAAGGTTGGTGGGCTGTTGAGCGCCTGATTGGTCTGCAAGTAACGCGAGCTGAAGTAGCTGGTCAGCCCCGTCGCCAGGATGTTGATCGCCGTGCCCGCCACGATTTGATCAACCTTGTAGCGAATTGCCAACACCGCCAGCAACGCGCCCATCAGCCCGCCCGCAAAGATCGCCGCGAACAGGCCCCACCAGAAACTCTGCATCACGCTGCCCACCAGCGCCGAGAGGAAAGCGCCGGAGAGCATCATCCCTTCGATGCCAATGTTGACAACGCCGCACCGCTCGCACATCACACCGCTGAGCGCGGCAAAGGTAATTGGCACCGCGCGCAGCAGCGTTGACTGCAACACGCCGGTCAGATTCATAGATTTGTCGCGGGCAGCCCAGGTGAGGAAAGCTAACACGAAAAGCCCTGCTACCACGCCCAACACTACGTAGACGTTCTTGAACCCCTTGGCCAGCTGCCAGGCGCCCATAAAGGCCGCGAGGAGCGCCAGGGCATACAGGCCCGCCAGCGAACCAAAGACCAGATCGCCAATCGGCAACGCATCGGCCTGCATGAAGACGAAAGTCGTGCGCTGATTAGCGGTTGTCCCTGGCACAAAGAGCGCCACGATAGCAAACGCAAAGACGAGAAATGCAATCCCCATCGCCTGCGCGCGTTTCTTTTCTTGAAGTTCTAGATTATTACCTTCCATGATAGCCTCCTACATCTGGCCCCAGCCACGGGTCAACACCAGCTCCTCGCCCTTCTCCAACCCACGCAAGCGATAGAGCGCCTGGATGATCTCCGGCGCAGCGATGAAGATGATGATGAGACCCTGCAAGATCTGGGTAATATCCAACGGCACGCGCGCGATCCCCTGCATGTTGCGCGCCCCAGAGCGCAACGCGCCAAAGAGCAACGACGCCAGCACCACCCCCCAGGGATGGCTGTTACCCAACAGCGCCAGCGCAATCGCGTCGAAACCGTACCCGGCGCTGAAGGCGTTGGGCATAAAGCGCAACACCCCCAACAGGTCGGTCGCCGCGGCCAGACCGGCCAGCCCGCCCGCCACAATCATCGTGATGACGATCGTCTTGGGAACGCTCATCCCGGCATAGCGCGCGGCGCGCGGGTTCTGACCCACGGTGCGGATCTCGTACCCGATGGTCGTCTTAAAGAGCAGCCAGTAGGCGAACCACGCCGCCAGCAGCGCCAGGATGAAGCCTACGTTGAAGCGAATGTCCTGATTGGAGGGTAAGAACTGCGCCAGCTGAGCCGATTCCTGGATAACGGGACTGACCGGACGCCCGTCGCCGCGCGCCATCGGCCCACCCACATCCAACATAAATTCGGCGAAGCGGAAGGCGATGTAGTTCATCATAATCGTGTTGATGACCTCATGCGCCCCCGTCTTCGCCTTAAGATAGCCCGGAATCGCGGCCCAGACCGCCCCTCCCAAAATACCCGCTACCAGCGCCAACGGCAGGTGAATGAACCAGGGCAGGTCCGTGATGGCATAGCCCACAAAGACTGTCGTCAATCCGGCGATGAAGTACTGCCCCTCCGCGCCGATGTTGAAAAGCCCGCCACGGAAGCCCACCGCTACCGATAGACCGGCGAAAATGTACGGTGTGGCATACCGCAGCGTCTCGGTGATGGGGTAGAGCGACCGCGCCCAGCGCGTCCCGTCCCCGGTCGAGATCCACTGACTCAACCCACGATACATCTGCGCCGGATCGCCAAAGGCCCCGGTGAAGAAAGCCGAATAGGCTCTGGAAATCACGCGCCAGCTCCGCACCAACCCAGCGCCAATACCCTCGCCAAAGGCATCCGCCACCGTCACATCAGTAGCGATGATCACAATCGCGCCCAAAACCAACGCCGTGACAATCGCCAGGAGAGGGATCAACATCCCCCCCAGCGCCAACTTGCGCTTGCGCGGCTGCTCCTGCTTATCCTGTGTCTTTTGCTTTTGCTCTGTCATGCCGCCACCTCCTCACCTGCCGCGACGGGTGCGTCCTCATGTACACCGGCCATCAACAGGCCCAGCTCCTCCTTGGTCGCCGTCTCTGCCGATACAATATCCATGACTTGACCTTCGAACATCACGATGATGCGATCCGCAAGCGAGAGCACCTCATCCAGCTCCGCCGAGACCACCAAGACCGCCGCGCCCTCGTCGCGTTTGCGCACCAGCTGCGAATGGATGTACTCGATAGAGCCTACATCCAGCCCGCGCGTCGGCTGCGAGGCGATGACCAGCTTCACCTCCCGGCTCAACTCGCGCGCCACAATCACCTTCTGCTGGTTGCCGCCGGAGAGATTGCCCGCCGGCGTGATGACGCTCGGCGTGCGCACATCGTACTCCTCGACCAGCCGCTCGGCGCGCTCCCGCACCGCCGCTTCCTGCATCAAGATCCCTTCCGCCACCGGCGGCAGATAGTAGGTGTTGAGGATCATGTTGTCGGCGACGGGATAGCCCATGACCAGGCCGTCGCGCTGGCGATCCTCAGGGATGTGGGCGCTGCCCATCTCGGTGATGATGCGCGGCGTGGCATCGGTGACATTGTGTCCCATCAGCCGCACCGTGCCGGAGGCGGGAGACCGTAGCCCGGTCAACACCTCGATCAGCTCCGTCTGCCCGTTGCCCTGCACACCGGCTACACCGACAATCTCACCGGCGCGCACATCGAACGAAACCCCGCGCAGCGCCAGATGGTGGCGATCATCCAATGCTCTGAGATCCTGCACCTCCAACACCACATCGGCAGGCTGGGCCGGCCCTTTTGGAACAGTAAGGATCACTTCGCGGCCCACCATCAACGAGGCCAGGCTGCGCTCGTTGCTCTCATCGGGCTTGGCATACCCTACCACGCGCCCGCCGCGCAAAACGGCGATATTATCGGAGATCTCCAGCACCTCTTTGAGCTTGTGCGAGATGAAGATGATGGATTTACCCTTGGAAAGCAAGGAGCGGATCACCTCAAAAAGCCCCTCCACCTCCTGCGGCGTCAAGACCGCGGTTGGCTCGTCGAGGATCAGGATGTCCGCCTTGCGATAGAGCAGCTTGGTGATCTCCACGCGCTGCTGCAATCCCACGGGCAACTCGCCCACCAGGGCGTAGGGATCAACATTGAGGCCATACTGCTCGGAGATTTCACGAATGCGCTGGGCCGCATCCTCCAGATCGAGGAAGATCCCGTTCTTGATGGATTCCATGCCCAGCATCACATTCTCCACCACGGTCAGCACTGGCACCAGCATGAAGTGCTGGTGTACCATCCCGATCCCTAAGTCAATCGCGTCGTTGGGGCCACGAATGTCCACCTTTTCGCCACGGACGTAGATCTCCCCCTCGTCGGGGGTGTAGAGGCCGTAGAGCACATTCATCAGTGTGCTCTTCCCGGCCCCGTTCTCGCCCAGCAAGGTGAGTACCTCCCCCTCGTTCAACGTCACATCAATATGATCGTTAGCGAGGACCCCAGGGAAGCGTTTGGTGATTCCTTTTAATTCCAAAACTGGGGGCATAAATTCCTCCTTCAAAAATCTAAAAATCTGCGAATCGGCAAATGTGAAATCAGTGTATACATGCACACATACGATAAGGGGAACTTCATCCGGCTTCAGTCGCTTGTTGTGTAAAACACAAAACGTAAAACGTAAACACCCTGGGGTTACGTCTTACGTTTTATTGCTACCATCAAACAAGGGTGGGGGCGATGCCGCCGAAACAGCATCGCCCCGATAGCCTTTACATATTGTCTGCTACGTAAGTAGCCCAGCCGGTGTCAATGGTCCCATTGATGATGCCCTGCTTGACCGTTTCAAGCTCATCCAGGATATCTTGGGAGACCACGCCACTGGCAATCTGGCCCAGCCCGACGCCATTGTTGGCCAACGTGCCGAGGTAAGTCTCGCCGTTAAAGCCGGTGAAGCCATCCGAGATCACCAGCTGAACTGTGTCAAAGACGGCCACATCCATGTTCTTCATCACACTGGTCAGGATCACGGACGCGTAGTTCTCCGCGCTGATCGTCCAGTCGGTGTCCACACCGATGATCCAGGCGTTCCCGGCCTGCAACACAGCTTCAGCCGACCCCAGACCCACCGGCCCGGCGACCGGCATGATGATGTCCGCGCCTTCGTTGATGAAGTCTTCCGCAACGCGGCGACCATCATCGGTGGAATCGAAGTTGCCCACGAACACACCCGTGTTATCTGCCGTGTTCCAGCCCAACACCTCGACGTTCGCGCCGTGCTGCTGGTTGTAGTAGTTCACGCCGTACTCGAAGCCGACCATGAAGATCGAAACGGGGGGGATGTTGATGCCGCCGAAGGTGGCAACCTTACCGGTCTGCGTCGCCGCAGCCGCCACGTAGCCCGCCAGGAAGCCGGCTTCGTCCGTGGAGAAGGTGAGACCGCGCACATTGTCGCCCAGCGAAGGGAAGTCTACGATGGCGAAGTTGACATCGGGATAACGTGCGGCGAAGTCTGCCGTGTCGTCGGCCAGCAAGAAGCCAACCGTCACGATGAGGTCGTACTCCTGATTGACGTACTGGGTGATGTTCGTCGCATAGTCGGCCTGTTGCTGGGATTCCAGGTAGGTGGCTTCAACACCCAGCTCTCTTGCAGCCCGCTCCATACCGGCCCACGAGGTAGCGTTGAAGGACTTGTCGTCCACGCCACCCATATCGGTGACCATACCCATCTTGACGGTTTCGGCATCGTCAACTGCGCCGCCGCAAGCGACCAGCAACATGCTGACCAATACCAACAGAGATACTACAGTTAAAATGTTCTTACGCATGGGAATTCTCCTCCTAAATAGTTGTATGTTTTACAGGGGACATGCCTACATTGACCCACTGAGGGGCCTGAAACTGCTTACACTTGTAAAAAATAACCACCTCCTTTCAGTGAGAGTTTTCTTTAACTTCAACCAAAGTTTACGTGCGGTCATTCCAACTTACAGGACGCACAAATTAACCTCGTCCCAGTTCTATTATACTCCTACTCAGGCAAAGATACAACTCAGAACAACTCGCAAAATATTGGACATGATAGGGATGGAGCGGGAATGCAACCGGGCAAATCACGCAGCGGCGCTTTCAACGGTGGCCTCCTCATGGGAGAAGACCAGCGCCTCCTCTTCCAAAGAGACTGCGATGGCGTCGCCCTTGGCAAAATCCCCGCTCAGCAGCTTGATACTCAGCGGGCTTTCGATGTACCGCTGAATGGCCCGGCGCAGGGGACGCGCGCCGAACTGCGCGTCATAGCCCTGCTGCGCCAGCCACCGCTGCACCTCCGGCGCGAGCGTGACCCGCAATCCGTATTCATCCAGCCGCTCCTGTACCTCGCGCATCTGCAAATCCACGATGTGCACCACATCTTCTAGCTGCAGCTGGTTGAAGATGATGACTTCATCCACGCGGTTGATAAACTCCGGGCGGAAGGTCTCCTTGAGCGCCGACATTACCCGGCGGCGCGCTTCCTCCTCCGCCTCATCGTCATCGCGCATGAAGCCCAGCGCCCCGCCACGGCGCGCGTAGGCCGTCCCCACATTCGAGGTCATAATCACCACCGTGTTGCGGAAGTCCACCTGATGGCCCTGCCCATCCGTCAACCGGCCCTCATCCAAAATCTGCAAGAGCGCGTTCCACACGTCGGGATGCGCCTTCTCGATCTCATCAAAGAGCACCACCTGGTAGGGACGCCGGCGCACGGACTCGGTCAGCTGTCCGCCTTGGTCGTAGCCCACGTAGCCGGGCGGCGCACCGAAGAGCCGCGACACTGTGTGCCCCTCGCGGTACTCGCTCATGTCTATCCGCAACAGCGCGTCTTCGTCATCGAAGAGGAAGGCCGCCAGCGCCTTGGCCGTCTCCGTCTTCCCCACGCCCGAAGCGCCCAGGAAGAGGAAGCTGCCGATGGGGCGACGCGGGTCCTTGAGACCGGCGCGCGCCCGGCGGATGGCGTCCGCAATCGCGTGAAGCGCCTCGTCCTGCCCGATGATGCGCTCCTTGAGCGCCTCATCCATACGCAAGAGCTTCTCCGCCTCGGTCTCCATCACCTGCGCCACGGGGATTCCCGTCCACGCAGAGACGATGCTCGCAATATCCTCCGCCGCCACCGTCTCATCGAGCCGGTGCATCTGCAACCACTCCTCGCGCTGCTTCTCGAAGATTTGCTCCATCCGCAGGCGCTGCGTCTTGATCTGTGCTGCGCGCTCATAATCGCGGTCCGTCGAGGCCGCTTCCTCCTCCGCCCGCAAGCGGTTGACCTCGGCCTCCATGCGTTTGAGGTCGGGCGGCAACGTGTAGAGCGTGACGCGCAGCTTCGCCGCTGCCTCGTCCACCATGTCAATGGCCTTGTCGGGCAAATGGCGATCGGAGACGTAGCGATGCGAGAGCCGCGCCGCTGCCACCAGCGCGTCGTCGGAGATGCTGACCTTGTGGTGCGCCTCGTAGCGGTCGCGCAGCCCGTGCAACATCTCAATCGTATCTTCCACCGAAGGCTCATCCACGAAGACGGGGGCGAAACGCCGCTCCAGTGCCCCGTCCCGCTCGATGTACTGCCGGTACTCGTCGAGCGTCGTCGCGCCGATGGCCTGGAGCTCGCCCCGCGCCAGCGCCGGCTTGATCATGTTGGAGGCATCCAGCGCCCCGACCGCGTTCCCTGCACCCACCACGGTGTGCAACTCGTCAATGAAGAGGATGATCTCCCCCTGCGAGCGCTGCACCTCCTCGAGGATGGCCTTGAGCCGCTCCTCGAACTCGCCCCGGAACCGCGTCCCGGCGACCAATGCGCCCAGATCGAGCTGTAACAGGCGCTTGCGTTTGAGGATCTCCGGCACATCGTCGGAGTCCAGCTTCTGCGCCAACCCCTCGATGATGGCCGTCTTGCCCACCCCCGGATCGCCGATGAGCACCGGGTTGTTCTTGGTGCGCCGTACCAAAATCTGGATGACCCGCTGGATTTCGGCATCGCGCCCGATGACTGGGTCGAGTTTGTTCTCGCGGGCCATCTGCGTGAGATCGCGGCTGTACTTCTCCATCACGCGGAACTGCGTCTCGGACTTGGGCGTCGTGACCTTGCGCCCCGCGCGCATCTGCGTGATCGCCTGCAGCACGCGCTCGCGCCCCAAGTTGTGCTCCTCCAACAGTCGGGAGACCTGCGTGTTGCGCTCGTGCGTGATCGCCAGCAGCAGGTGCTCGGTGGAGATGTACTCATCGTTGAGGCGTGTGGCCTCTTCCTGCGCCAGATCGAGCACCCGCTTGACCCGTGGCGTGATGAAGACCTGCTGCCCGCCGCGCGCGCCATAGATGCCAGGACGAGGGCTTTGTTGTAACAGCTGCTCCAATTGCTCGCGCAAGGTGTCGGGATTCGCGCCCAACTCCGTGACCAGGCTGGAGACCGAACCATCCGGCTGCTTGAGCAGCGCCAACAATAGGTGCTCCACATCCACCTGGCTATGACCATGTTGGGTCATCAGCTCCACCGCGCGCTGGGCCGCCTCTTGCGCCCGCTCCGTAAAACGATCAAAACGCATCATCGTGTCCTGCTCCTCATCCCCTACCAATATCTTCCATTATACATCATCTCTACAACCCCAAGCCATCGAGATTGGCCAGGGCCGCGCGCGCAGCCTCCTGCTCGGCGGCGCGTTTGCTGGGCCCCTCGCCCACCCCGATGACCTGCTCGCCCAGCAACACCTCGGCGGTGAAGGACTTGGCGTGATCGGGACCGCTCTCCTGAACGATGCGATAGGCCGGCGTGATGCCCATGTCGCCCTGGGTCTGCTCCTGCAAGCGCGACTTGGGGTCCACGCATTCATCTTCATGCAGAATGCGCCCGGCCTCCTGCGTAAACCACGGCGACAACGATGTCCAGACTTGCTCCGGGCCAGCGTCGAGGTAAAGCGCGCCCACCACCGCCTCCAACGCATCGCAAAGATTGGCGAGGCGCTCCCGTCCGCCGCCCTCCTCCTCACCGCGACCGAGGCGCAATGCCTGCCCCACCCCCAGATGGCGCGCCAGCTCCGCCAGCGAGGTCGCCCGCACCAGCGTCGCTCGCACGCGCGTCAAAAGACCCTCATCGCTGTCGGGGAACGCCTCGAAGAGCCAGGCCGCCACCAGAAAATCGAGCACCGCATCTCCCAGAAATTCCAGGCGCTGGTTGTGTACCTCCTCGCCACCCTCCTCGGGATGCTCATGGGCATAAGAGGGATGGGTCAAGGCAAGACGCAAATATTCAAGCTGGTCAAAGTGATAGTGCAGGCGTTGTTGAACCACGCCCAGAGGATCGGTATCCGGCATCTCAGTACCTCCGGAGAAAGCTATGAGGGTTTTTTATGCTCATCACAGCTATGATTATAGCATAGTTGACGCGAAAGAACATCCCCACAGCGGGAGGCAGTTGCCGCGATTGGCGCTGAAGGTATAATAGTCCTATGACAACAGAACGTTTGCAAAAGCTGATGGCCCGCGCGGGTTATGGTTCGCGGCGGGCCTGTGAGAAGATAATTGAAGAGGGGCGGGTGACGGTAGATGGGCGGATCGCGCAGCTGGGCGAGAGCGCCGATCCCGAAAGCGCCGTCATCCGCGTGGATGGCGTCCCCCTGCGGATGCCGGAGGCGTACCGCTACGTGTTGCTCTACAAGCCGCGCGGCGTGATCTCCACGGTGAGCGACCCTGAGGGCCGGCGCACCGTGCGCGACATCGTCACGCTGCCGGGACATCTGTACCCCGTGGGCCGCCTGGACGCCGACAGCGAGGGGCTGATCCTGCTAACCGACGATGGCGAGCTCACCCAACGGCTCACCCATCCGCGCTACGAACACGCGCGCGTCTATCGCGTGCTGGTGCGCGGCAAGCCCGACCAGGAGACGTTGGAGCGATGGCGCGCAGGCATCACCCTGGATGGCCGCCGCACGCGCTTCGATCAGGTCAAACCGGAGCCGGGCGATGCCGGGCACGAGGGGAGCTGGCTGCGCATCACCGTTCACGAGGGGCGCAAACATCTGGTGCGGCGCGCGTGCGCGGCGCTGGGCCACCCCGTCGTGCGGCTGATCCGCGTGTCAATGGGGCCGGTGCAGCTGGGCGATCTGCGCCCTGGGCGATGGCGCTTCCTCACCGTCACCGAGGCGCGCGCGTTGCAAAAAGAGGTCCAGAGCACCGCCCGTCCGGTGGCGCGCCAGCCGCAGCCACGCGACAAGGGCAAAGCCCGCAGCGGGTCAGGCCATCCCCGCTAACGGCGCAAGCCAAGCACGCAGTCACGGAAGAAGCGTAAGACACGATGAAACCGAGCACCATCGCCATAGACGGGCCGGCGGCCTCCGGCAAGAGCACCATCGGGTATCACCTGGCTCAATATCTCGACTACCTCTATCTGGATACCGGCGCGCTCTACCGTGCCGTGACCTGGGCCGCGTTGACGCGGGACATTCCCATTGAGGATGAAGCGCAGGTCACGGCTTTGGCGGAAGAGCTGCCCATTCAGGTGACGCCGCCCACAGAAGATGACGGGCGGCAGTACACCGTGCGGGTCGCCGGGCAGGACGTCACCTGGGCGATCCGTACCCCTGCGGTGGATGGGGCGGTCTCGCCCGTCTCGACCTACCCCGGCGTGCGGGAGGCGCTCACGCAGCGGATGCGGGAAATCGCCGCGCAAGGGCAGGTGGTCATGGTCGGGCGCGACATCGGCACGGTGGTGCTGCCCGCTGCGGATTTGAAGATCTACGTGGTGGCCTCGGCGGAGGCGCGAGCGCGTCGCCGCGTCAAAGACCTGGAGGCGCGCGGACAAGTGGCGGACTACGAGGCGGTGCTGGCGAACATCCGCGAGCGCGACGCCATTGACAGCGGTCGCGCCGCCGCCCCCCTCCGCCCCGCCGACGATGCTGTGCTGTTGGACAACACCGCGCTCTCATTTGAGGAGCTCTTTCGCCACATTGAGCAGCTGGTAAACACACGTGCGCACGTATAAACAAGGAGCCTTACCATGACAGACAAACTCGATCTCGTAATTATCGGCGGCGGGCCGGGCGGTTACGTGGCCGCGATCCGGGCGACGCAACTGGGAATGCGCGTCGCGCTGGTCGAGCGCGAGCACCTGGGCGGCGTCTGCCTGAACTGGGGCTGCATCCCCACCAAGGCGCTCCTGCGCAACGCCGAAGTCGCCCGCCTGGTGAGCAGCGGCGGCAAGGAATTCGGCTTCAGCGCCGAAAACGTCGCCCTGGATTACGGCGCGGCGGTGGATCGCAGCCGCAAAATCGCCGCACGCCTGGTCAAGGGCGTCGAACTGCTGCTGGAGAAGAGCGGCGTGGAGGTCTTCTGGGGAACCGGGCGCCTGACCGCGCCACACACCGTCGAAATCACCGCCGAGGATGACACCACGCAAACGCTCGAAGCCGAGCACATCATCCTGGCGACAGGCTCACGCGCGCGGCTGATCCCCGGCGTGGCAGCGGATGGCGAGCGCGTGCTCACGGCACGCGAGGCGCTAGAGCGCCGCGCGCTGCCCGCCTCGGCGATCATCATCGGCGCCGGGCCGATTGGCCTGGAGTTCGCCACGGTCTGGTCGGCCTATGGCACAGAGGTGACGGTGGTGGAGATGATGGAGCAAGTGCTGCCCGCCGAAGACCCGGAGGCAGCGCAGGCGCTATCGCGCGCGTTGCGCCGCCAGAAGATCAAGGCGCGCACCTCCACGCGGGTCGAGGGGATCGAGACCACGGCGGATGGCGTCAAGGTCACGGTCAGCAGCGACAAGGGCGAAGAGACGCTCTCCGCAGAGGTGGTGCTGGTAGCGATTGGCGTCCGGCCCAACAGCGAGGCATTAGGGCTGGACACGGCAGGCGTCGAGACGGAACGCGGCTGGGTCAAGGTCAACTCGCAGATGCAGACGAACCTCAAGCACATCTATGCCATCGGCGATCTCAACGGCCTGCTGCCGCTGGCGCACGTCGCCTCGGCGCAGGGGATTTTGGCCGTCGAGAGCATCGCCGGGCATGTTGTCACGCCCTTCGACAAAAACGCGATGCCGTGCGGGACCTACACCACCCCGCAGGTCGCCTCGTTCGGGCTGAGCGAGCAGCAGGCGCGCGAGGCTGGGCTGAATGTCGCCGTGGGAACCTTCCCCTTCCTCCCCAACGGCAAGGCGCTGGCGGTCGGGGAGAACCAGGGCTTCGTGAAGATCGTGGCCGATGCGGCGGAAGAGAAGGTCGTCGGCGCGGTGATCGTCGGGCCGGAGGCGACGGAGCTGCTGCCGGAATTGGTGCTGGCGCACACCGCCGGGCTTTCACCAGAGGCGATTGCGAAGACCGTCCACGCTCACCCCACGCTCAACGAGGCAGTGGCGGAGGCCGCGCACGGCGTCTTTGGCAAGCCGCTCCACATGGCGTGATTGCACCTCGACGCTGAGAAAGTGCCGTGGTCAAACAGCAGCAGGCGACCCTGACGCGGGTCTATCCGTTGCCCCCCTTTTGGGCGGCGGACTTTGCGCTGGCCCACCCTCCCACGCCGGGGAAGTTCGTCCTGGCGGAGTTGGGGGGCGCGGTGCGCGAGCCGCTCTATCCTGCGGGTCTGGCCGAGGCGCAATTTACAACGCTGGTCCGGCCCCATCATCCCGTGACACAGCTGCTGCCGGGCGCAACAGTGGACGTGTTAGGCCCATTGGGCCACGGCTTCGAGATCGAGGGCGCGCAGCGGTTGCTGCTGGTCGCCGAGGCGCTCTGGCTGCCGCCGCTCTTACCGCTGTTGGAGGCCGCGCCCAACGTCGCCCTGGTGATCGAGGCGACGACGCGGGCTTTGTTGCCCTCGCCCACGCGCATTCCGCCGGCAGTGGAGCTGCACCTCATCACCCAGGATGGCTCCGCCGGCCACCTCGGCACGCTAGAGCAGGGCCACGATAACGACACGCCGCTGCGCGAGCTCTTGCCCTGGGCCGAGCGGGCCTGCTTCGCCTGTGACCCGGTGCGCTATCCGGCGCTGGCCCGACTGGTGCGCGAGACGCGCCTGCATCCGGGTGCGGACTTCGCCCAGGCGTTGGTGCAGATGCCGCTGCCCTGCGGCGTGGGCGCGTGCGAGGTCTGCCGGGTGATGACGCGCCACGGCGAGCGGCGCGCGTGCGTGGATGGCCCGGTCTTCGATCTGCTGGCGTTGGACGTCACCTGAGAGCAAGCCATGAGCTGGATCGAGCTGGCGCCGCGTCACAAGATGGGTCTGCCGATTGCACTACCGGTGATGCCGGCGGCGGGAGCCTTCGGCTACGGCGACGCCTACCGGGGGCTGATTGATGAGACGCTGCTGGGAGCGGTGGTGACGCATCCGGTCAGCCCCCGGCCCCGGCACGCGGCGCAGGGGACCCGCCTGGCGACGCGAGGGCCGGACATGGTCATCCACACCGGCTGGCCCAATCCCGGCGTGCGTGCGGTCATCCGCGAGTACACCCCGCTGTGGGAACGGCTAACGGTGCCGGTGATCGTCCACCTGCTGGCGACGACGCCGGCGGAGACTTCGTCGGCGTGCGCGCAACTCTCGCGGGTGCGCGGCGTCGGCGGGATCGAGCTGGGGCTGCGAAGCGGCACGGCTGCCCGGGACGCGCTGACGTTGTTGGAAGCGGCCGAGGAAGATAGCGAAGTCCCCATTATCGTGCGGGTTCCATTTGCGGATGTGGAGCGGTTGGCAATGCGGCTGGCGCGGGCCGGCGCGGACGCGCTCACGCTCACCGCGCCGCCGCGCGCGATCTTGCCCGTTGCGGATGAGGAGGAGCCGGGCGCGTTGACCTATGTGCGCGGACGCCTCTACAGCCGCAGCCTCTTCCCGCTGTTGTTGGAGCTGCTCTCGCAATGGGTGCGACGCTTGAATGTACCGGTGCTGGCCTGCGGGGGCATTGCCACGCCGGAGGAAGCCCGCGCCTGTCTGGCGTTGGGCGCGGCAGCGGTACAGATTGACGCGCTGCTGTGGCGCGAGCCAGCACTATTGACCCGCATCGCCACCACGTTAGCGGCAGATGCACAAACTACGGAAATCTCGGAGGAGAGGTATGACTAAGGGTACGCGGATTTGGTTGATTGTGTTAAGCCTCTTGTTGGCCGTTTCGTTGACCGTGAATGCGTTGAATTTCTACCTGCTATCGCAGGCACGAGCAGGCGCCCTGAACGCGCTGAGAGCGGCGCAGGATTCACTGCGCGAACTGACCGCAACGCCCTTCACGACCATCGTGGGGATTGATCAGACGTTGCCGATCTCGGCGACCATTCCTCTGGACCAGACCTTTGTCGTGCCCATTGACATCATTTACCCATTAGACACGGTCGTCCACACCGCGATTCAGATCCCCCTGGTTGGAACGCAAAACATCGCTGTGCCCATCCAGGCCGACATTCCCATCCAAATGGAGATAGAAATCCCGATACAGATGCAGATCCCCATCTCTTTCACCTACCATTTGCAAACCGAAGTGCCCGTAACCTTTGAGTTGCCCTCTGGAACGGTGGAGCTTATCGAAGAAATCCTGGAACAAGCCGAGGGGGCGCTTAGGTGAAGATTATCCCTAGCCATAATGACACTTCACACTTGGGTTGAAGTGCCCCACCCGTTAGAATTAAAAGAGGCTTCGAGAAGATCGGAGCCTCTTTTTCCTGAGCCGTACGGCCCCTGCGGAGTGCGGGCTGCGGGCTGCCTTTTTTATCTACTGAAAGACCTTTTTAGTAGCCATTTTCGAGCTTTCGGGAGGAACAGTGAGCGAAACAAAAGATCCTCGTTTGCAGAAGCTGCACGCCTTGGAAGAGCAGGCGCGCCTGGGCGGCGGCCTGGAGCGGATTGATAAGCAACACGCCAAGGGCAAGATGACGGCCCGCGAGCGGCTGGCGCATCTCTTGGACCCCGGCACATTCCAGGAGTTGTTGGCATTTATGATCACGCCGGGGGACGATCCCTTCCCCGGAGACGGGGTGGTGACAGGGTACGGCGAAATTGACGGGCGCACAGTCTACGTGTTCGCCCAGGACTTCACCGTGATGGGCGGCTCGGTCTCACTGACACACGCACGTAAGATCTGCCAGGTGCTCGATCTGGCGATGCAGAGCGGCTGTCCGGTGATCGGCCTGTTGGACTCCGGCGGGGCGCGCATCCAGGAGGGCGTGCGCTCGTTGCAAGGGTACGGCGAGGTCTTCATGCGCAACGCGCTGGCTTCGGGCGTGGTGCCACAGATTTCGGTGATGTTGGGGCCGTGCGCGGGGGGCGCTTCATACAGCCCGGCGCTGACGGACTTCATCATCATGACCGAACAATCCTCGGTGATGTTCATCACCGGTCCGAACGTGGTCAAGGCGGTGACGGGCGAGATCATCAGCCAGGAGGAGCTGGGCGGAGCAGCGGCGCACTACACCAAAAGCGGCGTCGCCAGCCTGGTGGGGCAGGATGAGGAGCACTCGCTGGCGCTGGTGCGCACCCTGCTGAGCTATCTGCCCCCCAACAACGTCGAGGCCGCGCCGCGCGTGGCCCCGACCGACGATCCTCAACGGATCAGCCCGGAGCTCAACACCATCGTCCCAGAGGCCGCGAACATACCCTACGACATGTACGCGGTGCTCAACGTCGTCTTCGATAGCGGCTCATTCTTCGAGGTGCAGGGCGGCTGGGCGCAGAACGCCATCGTCGGCTTTGCGCGCCTGGATGGGCAGTCGGTCGGCGTGGTGGCACAGCAGCCGATGGTGATGGCGGGGGTGATTGACATTGACGCCTCCGACAAAATCACGCGCTTTGTGCGCTTCTGCGACGCCTTCAACCTGCCGCTGATCACCTTCGCCGATTCGCCGGGCTTCCTGCCCGGTTCGATGCAGGAGCACGGCGGCATCATCCGCCACGGCGCAAAGATCATCTACGCCTACGTCGAGGCGACGGTGCCGAAGCTCTCGGTGGTAACGCGCAAGGGCTACGGCGGCGCGTACATCGTGATGAGCAGCAAGAGCATTGGCGCGGACCTGCATCTGGCCTGGCCCTCGGCGGAGATCGCGGTGATGGGCGCGGAGGGCGCGGTGAACGTCCTCAACCATCGGGAGCTGAGCAAGGCCGAGGACCCGGAGGCGCTGCGCGCGGAGCTGGTCGCCGAATATCAGGAGACCTTCGCCAATCCCTACCGGGCGGCGGAAGAGGGCTTTGTGGATGCGGTGATCGAACCGGCCAAGACGCGGCCCACATTGATCGCAGCGCTGCGAGCCTTGCGCACGCCGCTGTGTCCGCGCCCGGCCAAGAAGCACGGCGTGATGCCGGTATAGCGGGAGTAGCAGATGGGTGAATTATTGGCAGATAGCCTCTGGCTGACCGTGGTGGGTATGGGCATGACCTTTGCCGCCCTCGGCACATTGGTGCTGGGGATGTACTTGATGACCACACTGTTTCGAGAAAAAAGAGCGCTGGAGGAGCTTGTGCCCGCTGTGGAGTCAATCGCTGTACCGAGCGCCGACGACACAGCGCGGTATCGAGCCGCAGCAGCGGCAGTCGCGGTGGCGCTGGCGCAGGTTAGACGCGCCGAGGGTATGCCGCTGGCTGCCGATGAGGGCGACGTTTGGGGCGCTTATGTGCGCAGTCGGCAGCTGACTCAGTCGCCGGGACGCGCCTGGGGACGCCAGTAGGAACGCTTAGACTACAACGGGGGAATTAGAAGATGCCTGTTTATCACGTTAAGGTTGAGGGTAAAGATTACACAGTAGAGGTTCCCAATCCCCACGAACGCCCGGTGCGAGCGATTGTTGATGGGGAGACCATCGAGGTTGCGGTAGAGACCGCCGAGGCGAGCACGGAGACCCCCACGCCCGCCTCGGCGAAGCTGGTCGCCATGTCGGAGCTCTCCAGTGCGCCGGCTGCGGCCTCTGCCGCGCCGGGGGCCGTCACCGCGCCGCTGCCCGGTACGGTGATCGCCATTGATGTGCAGGTCGGCGCACAGGTTGAGCGCGGGCAACAGCTCTGTGTGCTGGAGGCGATGAAGATGAACAATCCCATCCGCGCGACGGCGGGGGGGAAGGTGACGGAGGTCTTTGTCCGAATTGGGGAGCAGGTGCAGCACGGCGATCCCTTGTGCATGATCGAGTAGCCGCATGGACGCGCACGATTTCACCAAGCAGCCGGCCTCGCCGCTGACCCACCAGATCCAGGAGCAAGCGCAGGATTTGGATTGGGCCTTGGCGCACTTTACCTTTGTCGCAGATGTAACCACGTTGGCGCTGGAGTGCGATATTGCACACTCGCCGGCGATGTCGGTCGCCAGCTGCCACCGGCTCACCTTGCCGGCGTTGGCCTTTTTGGGCGATTCGCCCGACCTTCTGGCTACTTATGCGACCTTCCTGACCGATCCGGGAAGCGAGGTCTACCTGCTGGTGAACGCCGAGCAGCGCGCCATCGTCCAGGAGGCCTTCACCGTGTTGGAGGAGATCCCGGAATGGCAGCTGATCTTCGCGGGCGATGCCGAGCAGCTGGACGCGGGGCAGGCAGTGCGCTTGACGGCGCAAGATCTGCCCGCGATGCGCGCGCTGGCCGAGGCTGAGGGATTGATCGCCTTTGAGCGGGACCCGCTGGCCGATGGCCCGGCGTTCGGTGTGTGGGAAGGGCGCACGTTGGCCGCTATGGCGACAACGCATCTGACCCTGCCCAACGCGGCGGAGATCGGCAACGTCGTGACCCGCAGCAAGTACCAGGGGTGTGGGTACGGCACGGCGGTCGTCTCCGCACTAGTCCGCGAGCTGGTGCTCGAAACGGGCCTCCATGTGTTCCTGATGGTCTTCCAGAAGAGCACAGCGGCCTTGCAGCTCTACGAACGGTTGGGCTTCGAGCGGGCGCGGCCCATGTACCTGTTGCGCTGTCTCATCGAGTGAATGTTTACACGTGCTCACGTGCTCGCGTGTAAACGTGAACACGAACTGTTTTTCGAGATGTGCTGATTTTAAGATTTTCAGAGGAGCCACAAACCTGTGAGCAACATTCCATTACATGAACTCATCGCGGGATTGTCGGCCATCACCTGGCAAAGTCTGGTGATGATGGCCGTTGGCGGCGTGCTGATCTACCTGGCCATCGCCAAAGAGTACGAGCCGGTGTTGCTCTTGCCCATCGGCATTGGCTGCATCATCAGCAACCTGCCGCTTTCGGCCATGATTGATCCGGCGGAAAACGGGATGCTGGTGGTCATCAAAGCGGCGGGAGTGGATAACGAACTCTTTCCGCTGCTGATCTTCATCGGTGTGGGCGTGATGATGGATTTCCGCCCGTTGCTGGCGCAGCCGCTCTTCGCGCTGATGGGCGCGGCGGGGCAGTTCGGCATCTTCGGCACGCTGATTTTGGCGATCCTCCTGGGCTTCCCCATGAACGAAGCGGCCAGCATCGGCATCATCGGCGCGATAGACGGGCCGACGAGCATCTATGTGGCGAACAAGCTGGCCCCACACATGCTGGGCGTCATCTCCGTGGTCGCCTACTCGTACATGAGCCTCGTCCCCATCATCCAGCCGCCCATCATGCGCCTGCTCACCACCCGCGAGGAGCGCATGACACACATGGAGTACGCCCCGCGCCCGGTCTCCAAACTCACCCTGGTGCTCTTCCCCATCATCGTGACCATCGCAGTGGGCATTTTGGTTCCGCAGGCCGCCCCGCTCATCGCCGCCTTGATGCTGGGCAACCTCTTTAAGGAATCCGGCGTCGTGCCCCGGCTGGCGAAGGCCTCGGAAAACGAGATCATCAACGTCGCCACGCTCTTCCTGGGGCTGGTGGTCGGGAGCACGATGACAGCGGCCAGCTTCCTCAACCTGGATACGCTCAAGATTCTGGTGCTGGGGCTGTTCGCCTTTGGGCTGGATACAGCGGCGGGGATCGTTTTCGGGAAAATCCTGTATGTCCTCTCCGGCAAGAAGATCAACCCGCTCATCGGCGCGGCGGGCATCAGCGCCTTCCCGATGGCGGGGCGAGTCGTGCAGAAGGTCGCGCAGGAGGAGGACTTCTCCAACTTCGTGCTGATGCACGCGATGGGGGCCAACACCTCCGGGCAGTTAGGCTCCGTGATTGCGGGCGGGGTGCTGTTGACCCTGGTCCTGCCGATGGTGGGCGCTGGCTAAAGGCGCAACTTTTGTTTTCAAATCAACCCATGAGAAAGGGGGCTTTGTATGGCTAAAGGTATGGTGGTTATTGATGTGGACCGCTGCAAGGGCTGTGGCCTTTGCACGCACGTCTGTCCCGTCAACATTCTCACCCTCTCGCCGGACACTTTCAACGCGAAAGGGTATCATCCGGTCATCGTCACCGCTGCGGAAAAGTGCATCGGTTGCGCCTCGTGCGCGACGATCTGCCCGGATGTGGTCTTCACAGTTTATCGGCAGAAGCGGCAGCCACAAGCCGCTCCCGCGTAAGGAGGCGCGCCATGGCTAAAGAATTACTCAAAGGTAACATCGCTTTCGCCGAAGCCGCGCTGCGCTACGGGCTGGAAGCCTACTTTGGCTATCCCATCACCCCGCAGAGCGAGGCGCTGGAACATCTCTCCAAACGCATGGTCGAGGAGGGGCGCGTCTTCCTCCAGGCCGAGAGCGAGGTGGCCGCGGTCAACATGGTCTACGGCGCAGCCGCTGCGGGCGTGCGCACGATGACCTCGACCTCCGGGCCGGGCTTCGCGCTCATGGCCGAGGGGCTTTCGTACATCGCCGGCTCCGAAGTGCCCGCCGTCTTTGTCAACATGCAGCGGGGCGGGCCGGGCCTGGGCAACATCCAGCCCTCGCAGGCCGACTACTTCTTCATGGTCAAGACCGCCGGACATGGGGATTTCCACCCCATCGTGCTGGCGCCGGCCAACATCCAGGAGATGATTGACATGGTGGGGCTGGCCTTCGACCTGGCGGAAAAGTACCGCACGCTGGTCTACATCGCCGGCGATGGCAGCCTGGGGCAGATGATGGAGTCGGCGGAGCTGCCGCCGATGCAGGCGCTCCCCACCGAACGGCCTGACTGGGC
Source organism: Anaerolineae bacterium (assembly GCA_034435555.1). Classification (GTDB taxonomy): domain Bacteria; phylum Chloroflexota; class Anaerolineae; order B4-G1; family SLSP01; genus DAOTXC01. Next base: position 6,121 of record DAOTXC010000046.1, on the reverse strand, counting down.
CGTGACCGGCTGTGAGGGGCGCGATCCGAACCTGATCACGTCGCTCTATCTGGGCGCGAAAAATCTGGAAGCGGTCAACCTCCGCTTGCAGGCAAAACTCCGCGAAATCGAGGAGAACGAGATCCGCTACCAGGAATACGAAGTTGAAGATGCCGAAATCCTGCTGGTGGCCTACGGCACGGTGGGGCGGATCTGCACCACGGTAGTGCGCGAGGCGCGCAAGGCCGGGCTGAAGGTCGGGCTGTTGCGCCCGCAGACGCTGTGGCCCTTCCCCCTGGCGCGCTTGCGCGAGCTGGCCGGTCAGGTAAAGGTGATGTTCGTCAGCGAGATGAACGCGGGCCAGATGTTGGAGGATGTGGAGCGCGCCGCTGCCGGGCAGTGCCCTGTCAAGTTCTACGGGCGGATGGGCGGGGTGGTTCCGCTGACCGATGAAATTCTGAACGCGGTCAAGCAACTGGCAGAGGAGGTGCGCTAATGGCTGTTGACGTGAAAATCCCCGAAAACATGGAACTCGTCTACACATATCCCGAATCGCTGACCGAGGTGAGCACGCATTACTGCCCCGGCTGCACGCACGGGATCGTACATCGGCTGGTGGCCGAGGTGCTGGACGAGCTGGACATCCGCGAGCGGACCATCGGCGTAGCGCCGGTGGGATGCTCAGTGCTGGCGTACAATTACATCAAGACAGATTTCGTCGAGGCGGCGCACGGGCGCGCGCTGGCGATGGCCACGGGCCTCAAGCGCGTCAATCCCGACAAGATCGTCTTCACCTATCAGGGCGACGGCGACCTCGCGGCCATCGGCACGGCGGAGACCGTCCACGCGGCCAACCGGGGCGAGTTGCTCACTACCATCTTCATCAACAACGCCATCTACGGCATGACCGGCGGGCAGATGGCCCCCACGACGCTGCCAGGCATGGTGACGACCTCATCGCCCCTGGGTCGCGATTGCAGCATCGTCGGTTTCCCCATCAAGATGTCGGAAATCCTGGCGCAGACCGAAGGCGCGGTCTACATCACCCGCCAAAGCTCGGCGGGGTTGGCTGCGATCCGCAAGCTCAAGAAGGCCATCAAGCGCGCCTTTATGGTGCAGCTGGCCGGGCTAGGCTACGCGTGCGTGGAGGTCCTCTCCACCTGCCCGACGAACTGGAACCGCGATCCCTGGGAGTCCATACAGTGGGTGGAAGAGGAAATGCCCAAGTACTTCCCGCTCGGCGACTACAAGGTGACTGACGCCGTGCAGGCGCTCAAGGTGAAATAGGAGGACGCGCGATGAAACACGAAGAAACGATCTTTTCTGGTTTTGGTGGACAGGGCGCGCTCTTTGCCGGGCAGTTGTTGGCCTATTCAGGCATCGCTGAGGACCTGCATGTGACGTGGATCCCCTCCTACGGGCCGGAGATGCGCGGCGGGACGGCCAACTGTACTGTAATCGTCTCCGAGGAGGAGATCGGTGCGCCGATTATCAGCAACCCCACGGCGGCGGTAGTGCTCAACATCCCCTCGATGGACAAGTACGAGCCGCTGGTCAAGCCCGGCGGGCTGCTGGTGGTCAATGCCTCGCTGGTGGAGAAAAAGAGCGCGCGCGATGACATCCGCGTGCTGTACATCCCCGCGAGCGACATCGCCACGGAGCTGGGCAACCCTCGCATGGCGAACGTCGTGCTGTTGGGCGCGCTCGTCGCAGCGACCGGCCTCCTCTCATTGGAGACCATCGGCGCACAGCTGGCGGCGCACCTCTCGGAGCGGCAGCGCAAGTGGCTGGAGCCGAACCTGGAAGCGTTGCGCAAAGGCGCAGAACTGGCCCAGGCGTAGCGGATCAACACGGAAGAAAGCGGGACAAGCCCAGGGTTTGTCCCGCTTTTCGTATCTACTCGTAATTACTCAGCCAGTGTCATTCAGAAGCCCCGTTTGTGACCAGCAAGATACATTCCAGACAGAAAGGGGCTGAGGAATCTCGTTGACGCCATGCCTTAAAATTCAAGAACGGGATTCCTCACTTCACTACGCTCCGTTCGGAATGACAAAAGGGTGATTTGGAGCCAGGCTGAGTAGTTACCGCCTTGCTATTCCCTCAAGATAGCCTCTAGACAATTTTCTGTTACACTGGATGTAACATCATGGAGTGGACAGCGAGCACAGATTGGAGGTATAGCATGACACAAAATCGGCCCACCATCGGACTGGCGCTCAGCGGCGGCGGGGTACGCGGGCTGGCGCATTTGGGCGTCTTGAAAGTGTTCGAAGAGGCGCACATCCCCGTGGACTATCTGGCCGGGACCAGCATGGGCGGCATTGTGAGTGCGGTCTACGCCGCCGGTTTACCCATAGACGAGGCCATCGCGTTCGCCCAGCGCATGGGCCTGACCGACATCGCCTCACCCCCCGACGATTGGCATGGGCTTTTCGGGCACAACAAGCTCGCCAAGCTCTTGGGCGAGCTGCTGGGCAGCGAGGCGCTCACCTTTGAGGATTTGCAGATTCCGCTCAGTGTGATCGCCACCGATATCGAGACGGGCGAGATGGTCGTATTCAACGAAGGGCCGCTCATCCCCGCGCTGCTGGCAACCTCCGCCTTTCCGATCATGTTCACGCCGGTGCGCTATCAGGGACGCTGGTTCGTAGATGGCGGGGTGCTGAACAACTTCCCGGTTGATTGGGTGCGGCGGATGGGCGCCGACCGCGTCGTGGGCGTGACGACGCCCCCCAGCGTGCAACTCAACATGGAGGACTCCGCCGATGAAGCAGCCGACGAGATGGAAATGGAGCACTCGCGGCTTTCACTGCGCGCGCTCTTCTCATCATTCTCATTGCCTGCGCTGGAATGGCATTTGCCGCTGCTGATTGCGGAGACGGCAACCGGCTATACCGTGAGCCTGGTCAGCCAGCAGCGCCTGCGCCTCAGCCCGCCAGATTTGCTGCTTGAAGTACACCTGCCGAACATGGGAACCTTCGCCACACAGCGCAGCGCGGAAGCGATTGCCGCCGGGCAGCAGGCTACCCGCGAGGCGCTCCCCGCGCTCCGCAAACTGCGGGATACGCCCACCAAACCACCTGGGGCGCTGCAAGCGTGGCAACGCCTACGACGACGGCTGGGGCGAGCCTGGGCCGCCTTTAACGCCCCCGATTACAGCTGCTTTCCATAGAAGACACCGCTGCTGGCGCACACCATTCCGGTACAAAAATGTAGGACAGGTTGGCAACCTGTCCTACACCTAGCATTTTTGAAGGAGTCATCACGATGACAGATCAGGAAAAAGTCGCCGCCTTTGTCAGCGCGCACAACCTGACCGCGCCGCCCACCGCGCGCCTGCTCGATCTGGTCTCCGAGATCGGCGAGCTCGCCAAAGAGGCGCTTCGGGGCAGCGAGTACGGGCGCGCAGACTTCGCGCCCTCGCCGGCGTGGGCCGAAGAGCTGGGAGACGTTTACTTCGCTCTACTCTGCCTGGCCAACAGCACCGGGGTTGAGCTGACTACAGCGTTGGAACAGGTGCTGGCAAAGTACGCAGCGCGACTCTCCCGGCACGGTGACGCCGGCTCCGGGAAATAATGCGCTTCGCTAGGCTGGTTAGAGAATCAGCGTCGCGTCGCCAAACGAGAAAAAGCGATAACATTCCTCAATAGCGGCAGCGTAAGCCTTGCGGATCAGCGCCTCATCAGCGAAGGCCATGACGAGCGCCAACAGGGTGCTGCGCGGCAGGTGAAAATTGGTGATGAGCGCATCCACCACGCGGAACTGAAAGCCCGGCGTGATGTAGAGATCGGTGAAGCCCTCGTAGGGCGCGATGGCCCGCCAAGGACACGTACCCTCGGCGGTCTGGAGCAGCCCTTGCCGGGCGGCAGTCTCCAACACGCGCATACTGGTCGTCCCCACCGCGATGATGCGACGCCCCATCACCCTGGCCTGGTTGATCTGCGCCGCCACTTCTGAGCTGAGCCGCACCCACTCCCGGTGAATCTGATGCTCGGCAAGCGTCTTTTCGGTGATGGGGCGGAAAGTATCCAGCCCCACATGCAGTGTCACAAAGGCCAGGTCAATCCCCCGCTCTCGCAAATTAAGCAGCAGCTCCGGGGTGAAGTGCAGCCCGGCAGTGGGCGCAGCGGCGCTCCCCTGCGTGTGGGCGTAGACGGTCTGGTAGCGTTCGGGGTCGCGTAGCGGTTCGTGGATGTAGGGCGGCAGCGGGATCTGCCCCACCGTCTCCAGATGCGGCTCGACGGGTTCGGAAAAAACGAGCGTGCGCTCGCCCCGCTCTCCGGCTTCGACGATCTCCGCGGTGACGGGCGTGGGCGCGCCGTTGTGGTAGAGGCGGATGTGCGCCCCTTCCCGCGTGCGCGCGCCGCCCACCAGGGCGCGCCAACGGGTCGCGTCCAGCGGGCGGAGCAGGAGCAGCTCCACTTTGCCGCCGGTAGGCTCCTTGCGCCCATAAAGGCGCGCCGGAATGACGCGGCTCTCGTTGGCGACGAGCAGGTCGCCGGGCCGCAGATAATCGCCAATCTCATAGAAGCGGCGATGCTCCAGCGTGCTGCTGTCGCGGTGGATGACCAGCAGGCGCGCGGCGTCGCGCGGCTCCACCGGTTGCTGCGCTATAAGCGCCTCCGGTAGATCGTAATCGAGCTCCGCAGTCTTCATCGGCGACTTTACTCTGGCAAAAGAATCGCATGCGTTTTGGGCGCGTAGGCATCGAGGAGCTCAGGCGTGATGGCGTTGCTCTGCGCGATGGCGGCGTAGAGATCGGCGCTGGGACGCGGGCTGCGCGCCTGTGTCTCCGGGTCGAGCTCGATCAGGCCAAAGCGGAGCGTCCACCCCTCGGCCCACTCGAAGTTGTCGGTGAGCGTCCAGTGATAGTAGCCGTGAACGGGATAGTTGAATTGGATCGCCTTCCACATCTGATGCAGGTGCAAGAGGAGCGCGCGCGGGCGCTGATCATCATCGGCGTCGGGGATGCCGTTTTCGGTGACGTAGATCGGTAGATCGAATTTTCTCAGGCGTTGCAGCGCGCGGAAGAGGCCGGCGGGATAGAGCTCGCCGTAACCGCCATCGAGCAACTCGGCATCATCAGCGTGACTGGCGCGCCCAAAGGCAGTATCGCGCGCGCCGGGATCGAAGGCCACGAGGTCGCGGGTATAGTAGTTGACGCCGATCCAGTCGAGGGTGCGGCGCAGACCAAGCGTCGGCCCAAAGCCGAGCGGCAGTGTCCACCAGCCGGTGCGCAGTGTATCGAGCGTGGTGCGGTTGAAGGCAAGGTCTTGCACCCAGGCCGCCAGCCGGTCGAGCGGGCGGCGGGGGTTCTGAGGATCGAAGTGGCGGAAGTTGTGCGCCAATCCGACGCGGGCCTGAGGTTGCAGCCGGTGGATGGCGCGATAGGCGAGCGCGTGGGCCTGGAGTTGATTGCGCAGCACAATGCGGGCGATCTTGAGGTCCTGTTTGCCCGGCGGAAATTCCCCGGCGACGTAGCCCATGTAGGTGTAGACATTCGGCTCGTTGATGGTACACCAGAAATCGGCATACTCACCCAGCGCCTTGACGGTATGCTCAACATAGCGAGCGAAGAGCCGGGGCGTCTCGATATTTTCCCAACCGCCCATCTCCTCAAGCCAGAGCGGATTGGAAAAGTGTTGCAGGGTAACGAGCGGCTCGATGCCGCGCACGCGAAGCGCCTGGAGCAGCTCGGCGTAGCGTTCAAGCGCGGCAGGATCGAGGTACCCCCGCTGCGGCTCAACGCGGCTCCACTCGATGGAGAGCCGCAGCGCGTTGAGTCCCAGGCGCGCCGCCAAATCGAAGTCGGCTTCGGCGTTCTCCCACCAGTTGCAGGCAAGTTCAGAACGATGGCCTTGTTTGATGCGTCCGGGTTCCTGCTCCCAGGCCCACCATTGGTTGTTGGTGTTGTTACCTTCGACCTGGTGCGCAGCAGTCGCTACGCCCCAACGGAAATCCGGGGGGAAGTGATAAGTGGCTTTTGGCATAATTCTCGCTCCTCCAAAAATGGCTCACGGATTTCACGGATGACTTCACTGAAAAAACTAGGGAATCTCACGCCAAGGCGCAAAGACGCTAAGAATTTTAAGTTGCTAATAAATTTTGATTATGAAAAACATTAACCTTATTTAAGGTAAAT
>DAOTXC010000045.1:0-13265 GCA_034435555.1 Anaerolineae bacterium | reverse complement strand
ATTTACCTTAAATAATGTTAATGTTTTTCATAATCAAAATTTATTAGCAACTTAAAATTCTTAGCGTCTTTGCGCCTTGGCGTGAGATTCCCTAGTTTTTTCAGTGAAGTCAGGGGAGCGACTATGAGACAGCAGGGACGCACGACCACACTGGAAGAACGAATCGAAATTGGTGAACGCTGGGAAGCAGGCCAAACAGATGGCGAAATTGCCGCAGCCATGGACCGCTCGAAATGGACCGTCCGCAAGTGGCGACGGAAATACCAGTGTGAAGGCCGCGCGGGATTGGCCTCGCATATGGGCCGACCAGCGACCGGCGCGTTGGGAGGGTTCCCGGAACGGGTTCGCCAGGCTATTCGTGACATGAGAGCGGCACATCCGGGCTGGGGTCCTGACACGCTCCGAGCCGAGTGGAGCACAGCTCCCACCCGTCAGGCCCTGCCACGGCCGAGTCGGTCTCGAATCGCGGCGTTTCTGAAGGAGGAAGGCTACACGCGACCATACGAACGGCACACCGCGCTGCCGCAACCCGAGAAGGAGGACGTAGAAGCGGTGCATGAAGAATGGGAAATGGATGCTCAAGGCGTGATTGACGTCGCGACCCTCGGGTAGGTTTCCATCATTAACATCCTCGACGTGCGCAGTCGGCTCAAGGTGGAGAGTTTTCCCTGTCGGGACACCTCGCATCCGAACACGCAGGACTACCAGTTGGTCCTCCGGCGCGCGTTCCTGCAGTATGGCTTGCCGGAGCGCATCAGCCTGGATCACGACAGCGTTTTCTATGATAACGCCAGCCCGTCGCCCTTTCCCACCACGCTTCATCTCTGGTTGATCGGCCTGGGCATTGATATTCGCTTCATTGAAGATCCCCCACCCACTGAGCACAATCTCATTGAGCGCACCCATCAGACGCTGTATCAACAGGCCGTTACCGAGCAAACGTTCACCGAGGGGGACGCCCTTGAGAGGCGTCTGACTGAGCGCCGTCATTTTCTCAATTACGACTTTCCCACCGAGGCGCTGGAGGGCCGTGCTCCCCTGGAGGCTTACCCCGAAGCCACCCACTCGGGCAGGCCCTACCGCCCAGAGTGGGAAAAGGTCATGCTCGATCTTGAGCGAGTCTACGACTACCTGGCTGGGGGACGTTGGTTCCGGCGCACCAGCTCGCAGGGGCAGTTCTCCATCGGCGCCCAGCGCTACACTGCAGGAAAGGATTTCGTTGAGCAGCAACTGGAGATTACGTTTGATCCTCAGACGCGCGAGTTGGTCTGCCGGTCTGAGAACGGAGAAGCGGAGAGGCGGTTTCTCATCCAAGGGCTGACCAAATCTAACCTGATGGGGGAGTTGGCCCCGATGGTTACCTTGCCGATGTATCAACTAGCGCTTCCTTTCACGCCAGAAGCCTGGCGCGAGATGATGTTATGCAGCGACTTGACCGGTACGACTTTGTGAAACTTTGCCCGGTATGACTTTACGAGACTTGACACTATTGCGTAGATTTCAATCCACGCGAAAAACTTGCCGGTGTGCCAGCTTGCCAGACGCCTCAACGATTGTATACTTACGCCAGCTTGAAAATACGCGAGTATGTGAATATCGAGGGTCTGTCGATGGACGAAACACAAACCGCCTGGGCCACTTTGCGCAAGCGCCCCTATGCCGAATTTGATGAACAGCGCCCCCACCTGCAAACGGTGCTGAAGAATTTGCCAGTGCTCTCGCCTGATGCGCCCGCGCTGACAGAGCGCGATCTTGCAACCGCAGACCGGCACACACTGGCGGAATTGTTGGAACGCATCGCCCCCGTGTGGGTCTGTCAACATCCGCCCGACTCGCACGATGGCGCCATCCACGTCGCCGTGGCCGAGGAGCCGACGCTCCTGGCGCTGCATTTCTACATCTTCATGTGGGGGATCACCTCCAATATCGGCAGTATCACCATCGCCCGGCTGGATGAGGACACCTACGCCTACTGGTCCGATGGGCAAATCGGCGACAATGACCGCGCCATCGTCAAATACCACGACGTCGTGCGGCAACGCCAGCCGCCCATTCGCATCCAGGCGCTCACCGCCGACACGTTAGGCGACGTGGATCAGTGCGACAACAGCTTCACCATCCAAAACCGGTTGAGCCTCTTCATGCAGGATGAACAGCTCCACTACAAAGTCACGCCACTCGCCCCACCGCGCGAGAAGCACACCCCGCCAGAGGTGGAGGATTACACGCCCTACCTCACCGATCCCGACAAGGCCATTTTCCTGGCCTACGTGGATAACCAGGTCGTGGGGCAGATCGTGCTACGCAAATACTGGAACGGCTACGCCTATATCCAGGACCTCGCCGTGGAGACGCAATTCCGACGGCAGGGGATCGGGCGCGCGCTGATAGATCAGGCCGTGAACTGGGCCAGGGCACAATCGCTGCCGGGCCTGATGCTGGAGACGCAAGACATCAACGTGCCAGCCTGTCGCTTCTACGCGCGCTACGGCTTTACCCTGTGCGGCTTCAATACCCACCTCTATCGCGGGCTGCCCACGCCCCTGGATGAGGTGGCGCTCTACTGGTATCTGCTGTTCTAACACCTCAATCACAAGGGGTAAGCCATGAATCATACAGGACTACGCTGGAAGGGGCGCATCGGCGCGCTCAAGCCCCTCGCTGTGCTTGCCATCTTGATAACCGGCAGCTTGCTGATTGCCGGTCTTGCGACGGGCATCTCCGCGCTCAAAAACCCCGATGGGACGCCCCAAACCGTCACAATCACGGCGCTGGTCGCCGGCGAGGTAGAAGCCGGGCGCTACGTCTCCGTCGAAGGGCACCCCATCTACCAGGCCGCCTACGAATACTCCGAGGATGGGCGTCTCACCAAGCAATACTACTTTCTTGTGGATAGCGCCACAGGAGAAGCAATCTTGGTGCTGTCCGACCGGCTCTACGTCGAAGTACGACAACGCACCGGCAAAAGCGTCGTGCTCGTCGGCATGACGCGCACAACCAGCAGCGATCTGCGCAATCTGATGGAAGAAGACCTCCCCGAACTACGGCGCGCTGGCCTGGATACCAACGTGCGGCTCTACATCGGCGAGAACCAGACACCGCCAGACCTGCTGACCAGCGCGAGCCTGTTCCTGATGGGCAGTGTGGGAACCCTGCTTGCCGCCGCAGTCTTCTTCTTCCCCAGCATCGTTTTTGGCCCAGCGCAGGTGGATATGACCGCGCCGCTGCCGCCCGCGCCCAAAAAGTCCACGCCGCCTGTCCGCGCCACGGGGCGCTTCCTACAGCTCAACAGCCTCCAACCGCTGGAATGGGGCAAACGCCAACAAAAATTCACCAATGCTAACACGAATATCATCGTCCCCGAATCCGAAGCCTATCTGCTGCTCCACATCCATCACATTGTCAAAACCCAGACCTACGGCATCACCATCAACACGCGCGAAAGCGACTGGGGCCTGTTGTTCACCCCACAAAACACCGTGATGGTCGAAACTGGCAAGGTTTACAGCTGGAAAGAGAAATGGGCCGCCCGGTTGACCTATTGGGATGCGGAACAGGAGAAGCAAACCCTCGTGCTCACCTTCAACCACGAAAGCGTGTTGCGCAACTTCATCGAGCTGGCCCGCGAGCTACGCTTGCCGGTGAGCCGGGGCACGTTTCCCTACTGATTGCGCTACCTTATCACTATGCAGGCGCATCAGGTGTGCTATAATTTGACCCAGCGAGCGACGCCCCCAGAAAACGCGCCGCAGCCAAAAAATCATATCCTTTAGAAAATCCTATCAAGGAGGGATAAAATGAGCGATGTTCACCTGTACCTATCCGTGATCCCTGAAGCATTGATCGCTTCCATGCTCACGCCGGAGGAGTTCGGCATCTACTACGCCGTGGGCAGCGTCAAAAAGTCGCGTGGGCAGGCGATGTTCTTCGAGATTGACCCGGACTACCGCCACGACGACCTGCCCATCGAGAAGGGCTTCGAGCGCTGCATCCCCCACGAAGACGGTAGCCCCAAACGCTCCGTCTACATCTCCGTCTACCGCGCGCTGGAGCACGTCGCCCTGGATGCAATCCGCAAGCTCTATCTGGTCACGCAGGACGGGCGCGTCTTGGGACTCGATCCCAGCGAGCAGCTGCCCGAAGAAAGCCAGGGATTGCATCTATACCAGGAAATTGCCCCCGTGCATCCCCTCGTCGTGAGCAACCTCGGCCCCCAGGAGTTTTACAACCTGATCGTCAAAAACCCGGCCAGCCTGTTGACGCTGCCCGTCGTCTGCTTCGCGGAGCTGCGTCTGGGCGAACTCGCCGACAATCCCGAATACGGCAGCGTAGGCGATCTCCCTTACGCGAACATTGACCACCTGCGCCAATGTCTGGTAGACCTGCGCACCAAGACCGTACACACCAAGATGGTGGATCGCATCAGCCCGGCCTCGTTCCCCTACCGCACCCTGCAAAGCGGCATCTTCATCGGCAACACCGAGAAGCTGCTCTTCTTCCCCCTGCCCAGCCGGGATGAGTTGCGCGCCAAGCACTATCGCTGGTGGCGCTCGGCGAACATGTAAACTGGTTACTGGTTGCTGGTTGCTGGTAATGCTTCAGCAGGCGCCCAGCTTCTAGCAACCAGCTTCTAGCGACCAACAACAAAAAACAAGGAGACAAAAATGACAGAAACAACTTGGCTTATCATCGGTATTGTCTGTGGTCTCATTTCCATTGGGATCGCGATCTGGCTCTTCCAATGGGTGAAGAAGCAGGACCCCGGCTCGCCCGAGGCGCAGAAGGTTGCGAGCTGGATTCGGCGCGGCGCGATCTCCTACCTGAAGAAGCTCTACCGCGCCCTGCTGATGCTGGCGCTGGTGACGGCGCTACTGATTGCCATCGTCTTCGGCATCACCCACGATAATCCCGGCTATGGCTTCACCATGGCGCTCACCTTCCTCGCCGGCGCGCTGCTCTCCTCCATCGCCGGGTACATGGGGATGGCAATTGCGGTCGAGGCGAATGTGCGCAGCGCCACCGCCGCCGAGAAGGGGCTGGTCCCCGCCTTCAACGTGGCCTTCAAGGCCGGCACGGTGATGGGTCTGGCAGTGGTGGGCGTGGGCGTGGTGGGCATGTGCGCCATCTACCTTATCACCAGCGAGCCGGAATTCGTCCTGGGCTTCAGCTTCGGCGCTTCGATGCTGGCGCTGCTGGCGAAGGCTGGCGGCGGCATCTACACCAAGACCGCCGACATCGCCGCCGACCTGGTGGGTAAAGTCGAGGTCGGCATCCCTGAGGACGACCCGCGCAACCCCGCCGTCATCGCCGACAACGTGGGCGACAACGTGGGCGATGTCGCCGGCATGGGCGCCGACATCTTCGACAGCTACGTCGCTTCGGCGGTCGCCGTCATGTTGCTGGGCGCCGCCTTCACGCAGCCAGAACTGGCCGTCAAATACACCGTCTTCCCGCTGATCCTCTGCACGCTGGGCCTCATCGCCTCGCTGCTGGGCATCCAGCTGGTGCGCGTGAAAGAAGACAGCAAGCCCGGCACCGCCCTGAACAACGGGACGATCTTCACCTGCATCATCTTTGCGATGCTGGCGACGGCGCTGGTGCTACTCGGCGACTACGAGCTAGGCGTGCTCTGGGCGACGCTGGCGGGATTGGTCACCGGCGTGGTCATCGGCTTCACCTCCGATTTCTTCACCGGCGACGACCGTCCTCCCGTAGTCGAAACAGCCAGGGTCTCCAGTTCCGGCGCGGCCATCAACATCATCACCGGCTTCAGCTACGGGCTGATCAGCATCGTCCCCTCGGTGATCGGCATCGTTATTGCGACGCTGGTCTCCTACTATCTGGCCGAGGCCGGCGGGCTGCCGGGCGTCTACGGCGTGGGTATCAGCGCCGTGGGGATGCTGGCGGTCACGGGGATGATCGTCTCCGCCGACGCCTACGGGCCGATTGTGGACAACGCGCGCGGCATCGCGGAGATGGCGGGCATGTCCGAGAAGGTCGTCGAGACCGCCGACGTGCTCGATGCAGCGGGCAACACCGCCAAGGCGATCACCAAGGGCTTCGCCATCGGCGCGGCGGCGCTCACCGTGCTGGCGCTCTTCGCCGCCTTTGCCTCGGAGATGGCGGCAGCGGGCGCGCCCATCGAGCTGCGCCTGCTCAACCCGCTGGTCATCGCTGGCGTCTTCCTGGGCGCGGCCACGCCGCCCCTCTTCAGCGCGCTGACCATGCTCTCGGTGACGCACAATGCCTTCGACATGATCGAGGAGATCCGCGAGCAGTTCCGCAAGGAGCCGGGCATCCTCGCGGGGACGGTCGAGCCGGACTACGAGACCTGCGTCACGCTGGCGGCGCAGGGCGCGCTCACCTCGCTGATTCTGCCGGCCTTCCTGGCGATTCTGCTGCCCCTGATTATCGGCTTCCTGCTGGGGCCGGAGGCGCTGGGGGCCTTCCTCGGCGGCGCGATCTTCACCGGCATCATCTTCGCCCTCTTCATGGCGAACGCCGGCGGCCTCTGGGACAACGCCAAGAAGTACATCGAATCGGGGTACTTCGGCGGCAAGGGGTCCGAATCGCACAAGGCGGGCGTCGTGGGCGATACGGTCGGCGATCCCTTCAAGGACACCGCCGGGCCGTCGCTCAACACCCTCATCACCGTGATGTCGCTGGTCTCCTCGCTCTTCGCGCCGGTGATCGCGGCCTTCCATCTGTTCTAGGACATAAACCACACAAATCAGCGCCTCCTGTGATGGCACAGGAGGCGCTTCTCTTTTGTCTATCAAGAGCGCCTATATCTCGCTGGCGATTTCCTCCAACCAGCGCGCCCGCTCGCGAGGATTGCGCAACCGCACCACCGCCAGATGCGCCTGCGCCGGATCGCGCAGCAGCTGGGTGTAAATGCGGCGGCGGCGATGGTAGGTCTGCAACGCCCACAAGAAGATTGAATCCCGTGAGAACAGAAGGCACCACTCCTCACGATTGTTCCCCCACAACAGCTCGCCCGTCCACATCCGGCGGAAGGTGCGACGCACCAGCTGGGCCAAAATTACCGGCAGGGGATAATCCAACCACACCACCGCATCCACACTGGCCCAGACCAGATCGCGCGTCTTGGAATAATTGCCATCCACCACCCAGGCGGGTTGGGCCACGGCGTCGGTCACGCGCGCGGAAAAGCTCAATCGGAACGGGCGTCCAATCCGCATCCCAATGAAGCGCATCCAGCTCCACGTGGGGGATGTCCAACAACTGCGCCAGCTGCGCCGCAAGGCTCGTCTTCCCCGATCCTGATGTCCCCACGACGTTGATCCGGCGACACGCTGCGACCGAAAAAGGGGGATGCGACCCCAAATCGCCGGAGGGCATTTCAAGAAACTTCGCCTGCACGCCGTTCTTCCAGCAGCGCCCGCAACTCAACGACCTGCGAATCCAGCGCATTGATGGCCTGCGCCGCATCCAAAGCCCCTTCGGCCAGCTCGTACTCGCGAATCTTGAGACAGGCCACGGCCAACGCCACGTACCCCTGCGTATCGTGGATGAAGGAGCCTGCCGCCCGGCGGAAGTGAATCGCAGCCAACGCCCACATCCCCTGCGCGGCATACTGACGCCCCCGCACCATGTACGCCTGCGCGCTCTGCAGGCCGCGATCCAACCGGAAGAGCAGCCGGTGCTTGTCAAAGGCAAACTCATCCCGCAGCTGAAAGATCAGGAAGAAATAGCCCGCCGAGAAAAACAATCCGAGCAGACCACTGATCACCCCCGGCGAACCGACCAGCGCAAAGAAATTGATCACCGAGAGCAGCGCCCCTAGCCCGGCATTGCCCAGCAGCAGATAGAAGATAAAGGGCCAGCGGAAATACAGCCCCAGCAACACCACCGAGGAAAACAAGGCCGGGAGCCAGCTCAATACGAAGACCCCACGCGGCAACATCTCCAGCGCCAGCGCCGCCGCCTCTGGGGGAAGATCGCTCGGCAGGCCGAAATAGAGGGGAAAGACCTGCCCCACATCCATCGTCCCCAATCGCAGCGCCACACCCAAGGTCAAGAAAAGCGGAAATAATCCGGTGACGATCACGTTGAGGCCCTGAAAGGCGAACAAAATCCACCACGTCATCGAGCGGCTCTCACGCCGCCGCACCTTGACCCACAAGGGATTCCGGCAGGCTGCGCAATGCTCATCTTCGGGGGCGGTGGCAGCGGCGCAATAGGGGCAGAGATATACATCATCGAAGCGTTGCCACCGGCTTACCGTCGCGGTCTCAACAACCTCCGGCTCTGGCGATGCCTGGCTATGCTGCTCGATGAATTCTTCACCCAAAACCTCCCCCGCCAGCGATGCGTACTGGGGCGCGCCCGCATCATCTGCACCGGGCGCCCAGGGATTGAAGCCGCCATCCGGCACAAGATCCGCCGCGCGCAACGCGGCGAGCTCTTGCAACGCCCCGGCGTGCTCAGGATCGAGCGTCAAGACATTATCCAGGCAGATATGCCGCTCTTCGGCGTTATCGGCGATCTGGCCGAGCTGCCACCAGGCTGCAACGCATTCCTCGTCGCGCTCCAGCACCTTCAGCAACAGCGCACGCCCTGCCTGGCGCTGTCCTGCCTCTGCTGCGGTGATCCCCTGCTCAAGCAGTCTCTCGGTCACGCGCGGGCGCACCACCGCGAGGCCCTTGCGCGCCGCAGCGTGGTTCGGGTCCAGCGCCACGACCTGCTCCAGGCAGCGTTCCTGCTCCTCGACATCCTCGACCAGCCCGCTGAGCCACAACCACGCGGAGATGTTTTGGGGATCGAGCACCAACACGCGCTCGAAGGTCGTGCGCGCTTCCGCCTTACGCTTCGCTTTCGCCGCCGCGATGCCGCCCTGCAACAATTTGGCTACTTGATCGCGCGCCATCTTGCTTATCCCTACGCTCAGTCCCCCAACAAGGCCCGCACTGCGGCAATCGTCGCCGCGTTCTCCTGGAAATGTACCGCCCGGATGCCCAAATCCCGCGCGGCTTCCACGTTTTCCAACATATCGTCAATGAAGATGGCCTCTTCCGGCGCGACCCGCAGCCGCGCCAGGGCCAGCTCGTAGATGCGCGGATCGGGCTTCGCCAGCCCCACCTCGGCAGAGATGATCATCTCTTCCACCAGCGGCGCGAATCCAAATTCCTCAGTGAAGAGCTGGCGCGCGTTCGACCAGGCATTGCTCAAGATCGCGGTCTGATACCGGGCGTGCAGCGCCTCCAAAAAGGCGAGCAGTTCGGTGTTCAGCCGATCCCCCCACCAGAAGTCACGCATGAGCTGTTCACGCTCTGCCACAGGCAGGTTGACCTGCTCAACGACGTAGTCCCACAACGCCGAAACCGGAACCTCGCCCATCATCGCCTGTTGCGACATTTCCGAGAAGAAGATCAGCTCAGAAAGTCGCCCGGCGGGCAGGCCCAGGCGCTGCTCCCAGAGCGTTCGCCGGCTACTGTCCTCATCGCGGATCAGGACGCCGCCGAAATCGAAGATGATCGCCTTGATTGCCATCAGCACCCTTTAAGCGGGAAGTGATTCGGTGGCGGAGCGGACCTGCACCACCTGCACCGGGGCATCGGCGCGCCAGACGAACTCCACATTCACCGGGCCGCCCCAACGCTCCGCAACTTCGCGCAACAACGCCGCCAGCGATTGCGCCTCCTCCTCCATGAGGGGCGTGCCCTTCGGCGCCGGCTGCGGCTCGATGTACCCGTTCTCCACGTTTGAGACCACAATTTGATCGGGCGGCATCGGCTGCATCTTCACGGTGTCCCCCTCCACGCTGTAGAGATCGCCGCCGCGCCCGCTCACCACCGTCGGCCCCGCGCCAAAGGTCGCCTGGATCAAGACGCCGGGGAAGGTAGTCACCGGCGAATGGCTGAAGGCCACCCCGGAGCGATCCTGCGCGGAAAGCGGCGCCATCTCCTGTAGAATCACCGCCATGCGCGGCAAGGGGGTGTTGTGCTGCGCGCAATACATCAAGACTTCGCGGCTGAAGGCCGAGGCCCACACCTTGCGCACCGCGACCCACACATCCGGCCCGGCGGGCACGGAGAGATAGGAGCGGAATTGCCCGGCGAAGCTGTGATGGGGGTTATCCTCCACCGTGGCCGATGAGCGCACCGCCCAGTACTTCGGCTCCAATGGGAGCCGCGCCAGCGCCAGCGAAATCCGCCCGAACGCCTCCACCTGTTCCAGCTCCGCCACGATCTTCTGACGCTGCGGTTCGAATGAATCGAGCATCCGCTGAATCGCCTGCCAATCCTTCTCGACCTCCAGGATGCTGCGCCAGATGTCCGCGATATCGCGCTCCAGTTTGGCGCGCTTGACCGACTGATCAAACAGCCCCGTATCGAGAACCCAGGTCGGCGGCGAGGGGAAACCATAGGCTGCCAGCCAGTAAAGGCCATATCCCTTTCCCCCCACAGACATCACCCCAGGGATATTCTGTTCACCGGAACCAGGTTCCAGCGGCTCGAACAAGAAACGGTCCGCTATATTTCGTGCCATCTATTCACTCCCCTAAGTCGTTGATGATAAGATTTCTACCACGCCGCGCGTGCCATCCACCCGCAGGCGCTGTCCATTCCGTATCCAGTGCGTGATCTCCGGCACGCCGACCACCGCCGGCAGCCCGTTCTCACGCGCCACAATCGTCGCGTGCGAAATCAACCCACCCAACTCCGTCACCACCGCCGAAAGTCGCCCAAAGAGGCTCGACCAGGCCGGATCGGTGAGGCGCGTGACCAGAATCACCGGCCCCTCTATCTCGAGCAAGCGCCGCCCGGCCTCGACCGGATCGTTGGTGACGAGCGCAATGCCCTCGACCGGCGCAGCCCCCCCACACGCAGCAATGCCCTGAAACTGCCGAGGGGCCGCCTCTTCTGAGGCCACATCCTCGGAAAGCACCGGTCGCCAGTGCTGCGTCTCCGGGTTGTAGCGAAGCAGCTCCGGGGGCGTGGGCTGCCCATCCCGTAACACGAACTCCGCCCGCCGCCGCTCCAACGTCTCCAGCGCCACCCGCGCCTCGCCCTGGCTGCGCCCAAAGGCGAGAAATTCTTCGAAGGTGTAGAACATGAGCAACGGCTCAGTCTCTTGGGGATAGAACTCCCGCGAGAGCCGCCTCGCTACCGCGCCATAGAGCGCGTGATGCAATGAGGTGTAGCTCTTCGAAGCCTCGCGCCAGGCGATCAACTGTTGCGCCCAATCGAGCACCCGCCGCCATAGCGCCCGCGCCACCGGGTTCATGCGCTGCAAGGCTTCGCGGCTGGCGGCCTGCATCTCCTGCGCGCGCACCTCAGGCGGACGGCCCTCCTGGAGCTGGCCTGCCACCGCCACCAACACCTGCTCCGGGCGGTCCACGAAGCGCTCGGCCCCAAAATCGAGCTCGTAGCGGAAGCCACGATGGCCGTAATCGCGCAAGAAGCGCCGCAAGCCTTCCAGCAACGGGGCCGCAGCCGGGAGCGCCTCGTAAGCGGCCAGGTCGGTGACACCAGAGGTCAGCAGCGACGCGACCTCCTCCCCGCACGCGGCGGCGACGCGCGAGAGTTCCCAGATACGCTGTCCGATCAGCGAGGTGGCCGTCGCCTGCCCCGCGAAGAGGTTCAGCAGCTGCGGGGCGCGCTCGCGCAGGATCGCATCCAGCACCGCCACGGTGATCGAGACCACGCCGTGCGCCTGCGCATCCACGATCAGCCGCTCGACGAAGTCCGGCTCGAAGAGCGGCCACACCTCTGCCAGCGGCAGATCGGGATCGTCGTGCAAGGCCCAATAGCGGCGCAAGGTATCCTCGGTCTGCGCGGGCAATTGCTCCTGGTAGAACGCCTTCGTCCACTTGTAGAGCTCGCGATAGCGAAACGGCAGGCGCAACAAGCGCCGCTTGACCACCGGCTCCGGCGAGGGCACCAGCTCCGATGGGACGCCGACCGAGGCCGCATCGAAAGGCAGGACGCGCGCCATGTTGCGGCTGGCGTAGTCAATGTTGATGTAGACCCATCCCTGCACCACCGCCGAGGGGAACAGGGTCGGGTCGAAATCCGCCGTATCCCCCGCGAGCCGCTCAATCGTCCAGCTCACCGCGATGTTGAGGTTCGCCTCCACTGCGGTTGCCGTCAAGGGTCGGGCCAACGCCAGCGACTCCTGGGTGTTATGTCCACTTAAAAGCCATTCTGTCATAAGATCAATACCTGCCCTTGTTCCAAAAAGCCGATAGCCGTCGCGCCATCGGCGGCGGTGAAACGCGCCGGGCCGAAATCATCCCAGGCCCAATCGCCGGCGCGGGCCGTCGCGCGCAACGCCTCCTGGCCGTGCGCGCCCAGATAGGTGCGGAAGGGCGTTGCCGTCCGCGCCACGGTCCAGGAGAGCGCCTGCTTCGGCAAAGCCAACTGCCAGCCACCTTCCACTTGCGCCATCTCGACAGAGATGAGCGGAACCCATTCGCCCGCAGATGACCACACACGGCCAAAGAAGACCGGCGCACCGTCGCGCTCGCCCATCGTCGCGTAGAGCTGCCCCGGCAACGTCGCCACCGTCCAGCGGCTCGTGGGCGCGCCCGTGGGACGGACGCCCCAGCTGTGGTCGCGGTAGCCGCTCCAATCCACTGCCAGCGTCTCAGCGCCCAACGTCAGTTCGCCCGTGAAGCGCCCCTCCTGCTGCGCCTGCTCATACGCGCCCAGGGGATAGCTGGCGACCGGTTGCGTCGCCTGGAAGGTGAAGGTGAGCGCGGCGTTTACCGTCATCTGGGGATCGGTCAAGGCTGCGAGCAACCCCGTGAAACCGAGCTGCCACCGCTGCCAGGGAGCGATGCACCGCAGGCGGATGTGCAGCCCCGATGCATCCGGGCCGAGTTCCTGCGCCGGGGGCCACAGGCCGCGATGTTGTCGCGCCCACTGTTGCCCCGCTTGCGCTATCGTCACCGTTTATGCCACCTCGCCGCCGCCGAACATCAGCCGCAATAGGCCGAAGGTCTGCCCATCCGCCGCCGTGAAGGCGAAAAAGAGCGTTTCGTGCTCCTCGGCGCTCAGCAGATGGCGATAATCGGTAAAGGGCGGCGGACTTGCAAGCATGGCCTACTCCAAAATCTCCACTACGCCGGTCGCGCCATCCACGCGGACGCGCTGCCCGTTGCGCACCCAGCGGGTCACATCCGCCGCGCCGACGACGGCGGGCAGGCCATTCTCGCGGGCGACGATGGCCGCGTGGGAGATCACGCCGCCCAGCTCCGTCACCACAGCGGTGAGCCGAGCAAAGAGGCTCGACCAGGC
>DAOTXC010000044.1:0-4559 GCA_034435555.1 Anaerolineae bacterium | reverse complement strand
ATTTACCTTAAATAATGTTAATGTTTTTCATAATCAAAATTTATTAGCAACTTAAAATTCTTAGCGTCTTTGCGCCTTGGCGTGAGATTCCCTAGTTTTTTCAGTGAAGTCATTTCTCCTCTTAACTCTGGTATTGAATGAAGTGCCCGCTGCACAGCCCAATGTGCTTCGGGTAACTGATGATAATCCACTAAAAATGCGAGCGTCGCTGTGTGCAAGAACGCCGCATCGAAGAGCGCCGCTTCCGGCCCGGCCAGGGGGAAGATCCCCAGATACATACGTTGAAATTGCAAATTATCCAGATTGCGCGCCGCAGATTCAGGGCTGCCCGGCGGCAGACTGGGTTCATGATAGTCAATGGGCAACTCGACAAAGCCATACTCCTGGTAACGCGCCACCAACTGGTGATGCTCGACCTCTGCCAGGTAGCCCAACGGGAGGGGATTGCCGACGGCGCGCGCATCGGCGGCGACCTGCGCCCGCGTCCCGGCGACGATCAGCGCCGAGAGACGAGGATATGGCCCGGCCCGTCGCTGGCGGTAGCGCGGATGCACAGCCAGATGGATGCCCAGCCCCAGGTTGCGCTGCGGCGCATACTTGAAGGTCGTCATCGCTGCGGGTTCGCCCTCCAGCTCCACCAACCATTGATGCTCGATGAAGAGACCCTGCATCGCCGGACGCTCCGCATTGCGGCGCAGCCGGGGCACACGAAAAGCATACTGCGGGAAGGTCTCCACGAAGAGCTCCAGAAATGGCTCCAGGTGGGCGACATTGCCGCCGGTCAGTTCGTGAATCACCACCCCCGCATCAGGCGGGAGATCCAAGGCCACCATCACCAGCTCCTAGAAATCCAGTTTATCCATCACGCTGGAGACGCGCTGGCGGCGCTTGAGCCGCCAGTTGAAGAGACTCGTATCGTAGACCGCGCGCACCCGGAAAGAGGCCCACACGGTCACGAGCGCGAAGACCAGCGAGATGCCCAGGTAGATGTAGAAATCGCCGACTCCTTCCAATAAGGGCGCGAGCAGAATCGCAATCCCTGTCAGCAAACAGCCCAAGATGGTGGCCGCAGCGGGCAGATAGCTGCTCAGGAAGATGCTCACCCGTCCGCGCCGCTCTTCCGGCACGATGGACATGAAGGCCTTGCGCGCCGAGTCGTCCACCGTTGACATGCCCAGATCGGCGATGAAGAGACCGCCCACCGTCCCCACAATCCCATGTTGGACAATCATCCACACGGTGGAAGCGAAAGCGATCAACGGTTGAATGAGGAAGGTGTTCTTCAGCCCGCCTTTTTCGATGATGCGGCTCGTGAGCAGGCTCTGCACGGCGAACGAAATCAGGATGAAGATGAGCTGGTAGAGGCTGTAGAAGCGTTGGTAGGCGTCGCGGGTGGCGTAGGTGTCATTGGTCACGACCATAAAGCGGAAGCGGTTGATCGCCAACGTGACGCAGACCGCGATGGTCACGATGGTCAGATAGCGGAAGGCCGGCACATCGCGCACGAAGCCCCACCCCTCGGCGAGCGTCTCCCGCGCCGTCGCCGGCTTGACCTGCGTCTGCCGGATTTTGACGTTGCGCAAGCCCCACGTCAGCAAGATATAGGTCAACAGATAGATCAGGACGTTAAAGTTCAACACCTCTTCGGGATTGATTCCCAGGCGTGCAAACCAGACAGGCGAAAAGAAGGAGAAGCCCAGCCCCAGAATACGGCCCAACAGCGCGCCAATCGTGATCAAAGGAAAAATACGCTTGGCCTGCGCCATGTCGAAGATGTCATTCGCCAGGATCCAAAAGATGAGGGGGAAGAACATCCACTGTTGATCCACCAGGATCAGCATGACGGCATAGATGATACGCTCATTTACATGAAAGGTGAAGAGCAACCGCAGCACGATGTAGAGCAACGCCAACCCAAAGATCATCCCCTGCATCAAGGTGACACGTTCGAAACGGTCAATGATGAGCGATTGCAAGATCGCAATGAACAAAATCAGCGCCATGTCAACCGCCCAGATAATCAACACCTGGTTGACCCCCCCCGCACTGAGGAAGCCGCTTACCGATACGACTTTGGCGATCTGCTCAGCAGCAGCGTTGGCTAACAGGACAAAGCCCATCACCAACACCAGCCGCCATTCACCGGGGTAAATGCGTAGCAATTTCTTGAGATCCGTCATGGATTCCCTCCGTATATTTTACAGACGCCTCGATATTCAGTATCACATTCAAGAAGCAAAATCGTCAAACCATGCTATAGTTATCCGTGCTTATTGATGAAGGAGGCAATCTAATGAAAATACTGTTTACTTGCCAACCAGCCTTTGGACACCTGCATCCGCTCATCCCCTTGGCGCAATCTTTCGTGAAGGCTGAGCATCAGGTCGCCTTCGTCTCCTCAGCATCTTTCTGCCCTATCATCACCCGACTGGGCTTTGAGTGTTTCCCCGGTGGGCTGGATTGGCTTGAGTCGGAAGCGGAAAAACATTTCCCGGAGTTGCACCAGATTCCGCTCATTGATCAGGGGGACTGGTTCCTCTCCGTGGCCTTCGCCGACATTGTTGCCAGCGCGATGGTTCCCGACTTGCTGACAATCGCTCGTGAATGGCAGCCCGATCTTATCGTGCGCGACTACTGGGAATTCGCCGGCTACTTGGTGGGCGAGAAGCTCGCCATTCCGCATGTGACGGCGGGCATCGGGCGCTTCATCCCGATGTCGAGCATGATCCGCCTCATCGGCCCACAAATGAATGTCCTGCGACAACAGCTGGCGCTCCCCTCTGATCCCAACCTGGAGACGCTCTTCCGTCACCGCTACCTGCACTTCTTCCCCACCAGCTACCAACCGCTGCGTGAGGTCTTGCCCAACGCGCGCGCCGCGCGCCCCCTCATCTTCGATCAGGCCGAGGGACAAACACTGCCCGCCTGGTTCACAACTCTGCCCGCACAGCCTACCGTCTACGCCACACTGGGCACAGTTTTCAACAAATCGATACCGATCTTTAGTGAGGCCCTGCTGGACCTCCAAACCGAAGCCCTCAATCTGATCCTCACCGTGAGTCATGATCTGGACCCGCAAGACTTCGGGCTGCAACCGCCCCAGGTACACATCGAACGGTACATTCCCCAGACCCTGCTCCTGCCCCACTGCGATCTGGTCATCTGCCACGGGGGGTATAACACCCTGATGGCGGCGCTGAGCTTCGGAGTGCCGCTGCTCATCATCCCCATCTCAGACGATCATCCCTACTACGCTGAACGTTCGACGGTGCTGGGCGTCGCTATCACCCTCGAACCGCAAGCTGCAACCCCAACAGCTTTCAAAGAGGCCGTCTCCCGCCTGCTCACGGAGCCAACCTATCGCGCCAACGCCCGCCGCCTCCAACAGGAGATCGCTGCCATGCCCGGCCCAGAGACCGTGGTGCGCTGGCTGGAAGAGACAGGTTAAGCTAACAAGCGGTCGGCGATCTGCCGGTAGATGCGCGCGACCTCGTGATCTGGATAGTGCAACGAGAAGATTCCGGAGCTCGCCAGCGCCATCATATCATCTGAGTGCGGAATGACACCGGCGACCTCGCAGCGATAAGCCTCTTCCGCACGCTGCTTCACATCCGCCGTATCGAAGACGGCCGGCACCTTATTGATGATCAATACCAGCCGGGGAACCTCTAGCTTGCGGGCCACCTCGACCGTGACGCCCGTCCCCTGGTAGTCCTGCTGATCCGGACGCATGATGATCGCCAGCGCGTCGGAGATCGCAATAGAAAGCAAGGTCTCCTCATTCAACCCTGGATGCGTGTCGATCAATAAGATGTCCAAATCTAGCGTTCTCAACAGCTCATCGAAACCATCGTTGAGCAGGGTCACATCGTATCCCTCGCGCAACACCCGCGCGATCTCCCCCGCCTTGATACTGGAGGGGATAAGCAGCACTTTGCCCTCAATGGGAACTTTCAAATTGGCGGTCACATCGTGTGCAGTTTCCTCGATGCGGCATTTGCCCCACAGATAATCGTTGAGCGAATGCACCATGTCCTCTTCATGCAAACCAAACAGCACGTGAATCCCTGGGGATTGAATATCGGTATCAACAACCCCCACACACAAACCTTGCGCCGCGTAGAGCGCCGCAAGATTGGCTGTTGTATTGGATTTTCCCGTGCCGCCACGGAAAGAGTGAACAGAAATTATCTTTGCCATCGCGTTCTCTCCTCAAATTTGTAATTCTGACGGTCGTTTCAGTTCTAAAAGTAAGAAATATACCTATAGCATAAACCAATTCACCCAATATGACAATAAATATCAAGTTGCAATTGCGTATCAATCAGACAGACTCTCTATCCCCAAAAGCTCACAGGGGCGAGACCATAAAGTCTCGCCCCTGTGATTGCAGAGCAAAGGTATCAAAACGTAGCCAGTAAAGTTTGTGCGCGTTCAGTGATTCCTCAACACTGTCACCCCTCTTGCCATTCGAGCTCATAATCACCGATGTGAACGGTGTCGCCATCCTCCACGCCGGCCTTCCGCAATGCCTTCAGCACCCCCTGACTCTCCAGGTA
>DAOTXC010000043.1:0-27481 GCA_034435555.1 Anaerolineae bacterium | reverse complement strand
CACCGGTGCTGGCGCACACCATCCAGCACGAAAATGCTTATCAGCAGATTGAGCGGATTTAGCAGATTTTTGTTTGGCTATTCGCCATTCACCATTCGCAGATTCACTATTTTCTAGGGAGACACCGGTGCCGGCGCGCACCATGCCAGCACTAAAATGTAGGACAGGTGCCAACCTATCCTACGTTCAGGCTATTTTCTCGACATGCAATTGCCGCCTTCGCGAGTTGGAGGGCGGCAGGATGGTATCTAAGGACAACCGCTCAGGCGAGCTCTTCCTTCAGCGCCAATCCCAGGCGGCGCACACCCTCCACGATCAATTCGGGTTGGGCGTTGGAGAAGTTGAGCCGCATCGCGTCGAAGCCACCATCGTTGAGGGGGAAGAAGTTGTTGCCGGGGACGTAGGCCACCTTCTTTGCCAATGCCTTCTGCATGAAATCCTGGGTGTTGACCTGCTCAGGCACGCGCGCCCAGAGGAAGAGGCCGCCCTGGGGCCGCGTCCACGAGCACTCGCTCGGCCAGAATTCGGATAGGGCATCGAGCATCGTATCGCGGCGCTCCTTGTAGACCTGGCGGATGCGTCTAATGTGTGCTTTGAGAATGCCGCGTTGCGCCACATCGTTGGCGATCATCTGGTCGAAGGTGCTGCTGTGCAGGTCTGCGCCCTGCTTGGCCTGCACCAGACGGGCGATGATCTCCGCCGGAGCGACGATCCAGCCGATGCGCAGCCCCGGTGTGAGCGTCTTGGAGAAGGTCCCCAGGTAGAGCGTCCGCTCCGGAGCCATCGCCGCGATGGGGGTGAGGTCTTCTCCTTCGTAGCGGAGCGCGCCGTAGGGATCGTCTTCCACGATGATGAGATCGTGTTTGCGGGCGATCTCCACCAGGCGGCGGCGGCGTTCCTCTGGCAGGGTGGTGCCGGCGGGATTGTGGAAGTTGGGCAGCACGTAGATGAAACGTGGGTGTTCTTTCTCCACCAGTGGCTCGACCTCGTCAACGATCATGCCCTCATCATCAAGCGGCACGGTGATGAAGCGCGTTTCGTAGGCTCGCCACGCCTGGATCGCGCCCAGATAGGTGGGGCGTCCGGTCAGCACCGGCGTGTCGGGGTCAATGAAGATCTTGCCGATCAGATCGAGCGCCTGCTGGGATCCGGTGGTGATGAGGATGTTGTGTGGCGTGTGTTGGATCCCGTATTTGGACATAGATTCGGCCAGGAACTCGCGCAGGGGCGGATGCCCCTCGGTGGTGCTGTACTGGAGTGCACGTTTAGGCTCTTCGCGCAAGAGATAATGGCAGGCTTCCTCGATCTCGCGCACGGGGAAGAGTTCCGCTGCGGGCAGGCCGCCGGCAAAGGAGATGACATCGGGCAGCTGGGTGATCTTGAGGAGCTCGCGGATGGCAGAGCTCTTCATGTTTTGGGTGCGTTTTGCCAACATGCGTTCCCAATGCACTGGGCCATCAGGTGAAGTTGCGTGTACTGTCATTACTTAGCCTCCTTAAAATTGGATGGGTGATAGATAAAAATGAACCCGCACGCTGCAGGTTATAGCAAGCTTTAACGCGGCTGGGTACATGCCAAGCCGCATCTCAAGGGCCTTCAGGAGCGTCCCTTCTCTCTTCAGGGGTCTACCTATCGCTTGTTTCATTGCTGATACTACCATTGTAGGGGACGTGGGGCTGAAAGTCAACTGAGGTTTTACACTGGCGATTAAGGAAGATTTACCCTGTAGGTGCTTGCTCCTGTTGTTCTCTGTGTTAGAATAGCGTTGATGGACCTGGGCATTGTGATTGTCAATTACAACACTTGCGAGCTGTTGCGACGCTGTTTGCAGACAGTGTTCGCCAGCGTCGGCGTGACTGCGCGGGTTTGCGTGGTGGATAACGCCTCAGCCGACGGGAGCGCGGACATGGTCGCGGCGGAGTTCCCACAGGTAGTGTTGATTGCCAACGCTGAGAACTTGGGCTATCCCACGGCCAACAATCAGGGCTTGCGGGCGCTCGGCTTTACGCCCCAGGCGGATGCGCCGCCCCGGTTCGCCTTGCTGCTGAACCCCGATACGGAGCTTCCGCCGGATGCGCTGGCGAAGGTGGTTGCGTTTATGGCGTCGCATCCTGAGGCGGGGGTGGTGGGGCCGAAGCTAGAGCGCCTCGATGGCTCGCTTGATCTGGCCTGCCGCCGTTCCTTCCCCACCGTCAAGATTTCCTTCTATCACATGACGGGGCTTTCGCGGCTCTTCCCACGCAGTCGCCGCTTCGGGCAGTATAATCTTACTTATCTCGATCCTGATGAGACCGTAGAAGTTGATTCGGTGGTGGGGGCCTTCATGCTGGTGCGGACGGCGGCCCTGCTTCAGGTAGGGCTGTTGGATGAGACTTTTTTCATGTACGGCGAGGATCTGGATTGGGCCTATCGTCTCAAACAGGCCGGCTGGAAGGTCTATTATTACCCTGAGGTGACGGTATTGCACGTCAAGCGGGCGTCTAGCCGGCAAAATCCCCGCGCGCGCGTGGAATTCTGGCGCGCGATGGAAATTTTCTACCGCAAACATTACGCCGCCGAGACGCCGCGCCCGCTGCACTATCTGGTAGTGGGCGCGGTGCGTCTCTCGCGGTGGGTGAGTGCCTGTCAAGCGAGGTGGCGCAAATGAAGGCGGCGCGCGCGCAACGGCTCTTTACCTTGTTCCTGCTGTTGACCGACGTGGCAGTCGCGGCGCTGGCTTTTGTGTGGGCGTATTTGCTGCGCTTACTCATCCCGTTCCCTGACCCCGCGCAGACGATGCCCGGCCCGCTCGACTACCTGCCGATGCTCTTCATCTACATCGTAGCGATGCTCGTGACCTTCTTCTTCGCCCGACTTTATAATCTCTCGCGCATCTCGCGCGTGGACGAGTTCTACAGCATCCTCGTCGCGGGGACGATTGGCTCGCTGGTGAGCATCGCGTTGGCCTCGCTCTTGCTGCGTGATTTCACCGTCGGCCCTGACTACTCGCGGGCGATGATCTTCTACGCCTGGGCGCTCTTCATCGGCCTGGCGACGCTGGGACGTGTCATCAACAGCTGGGTGCGTCGCAAATTGGTGCGCTATGGCTGGGGGCGACGCCGCGCTCTGCTGGTGGGGACGGGCGAAATCGCGCGGATGATCCTGCAGAAGATTCTCTGGAGTCCGGAGCTGGGCTACGATGTCGTGGGAATCGTTGCCGCACACGATGAGGAGGGGCGTTCGCTGTCGGGCATTCCGGTGCGGGGCGACGTGACGCAGTTGGCCGCGCTCATCACCGAGCACGCAGCAGATGAGGTGATCATCGCCCTGCCTGAGGAGACGCCCCATTCGGATATCCTCTGGCTGATCTCCGAATGTGAGCGGGGGCGCGTCATCATCCGCGTCTACCCCGACCTCTTCCAGATCATCGCCGGGCCGGTGAGCATCGCTGCGTTGGGCGGCATCCCCATGTTGACCGTGCAAGACATCGCCCTGACGGGCTGGTGGCGCGTAGCGAAGCGCGCTGTGGACATCGTGGGGGCGGCGGTGATGCTGGTGCTGCTCGCGCCCTTGATGTGGCTGATTGCCTTGCTGATCAAGCTCGAATCGCCGGGGCCGGTCTTCTATTTGCAGGAGCGGATGGGGCTGGATGCGCGCCCCTTCTACATCCTCAAGTTTCGCTCGATGCGGCAGGACGCCGAGCGGCAGGGACCGGGATGGACCACCGCTGACGATCCGCGCCGCACGCACGTGGGGACCTTCCTGCGCAAGACCAATCTGGATGAGTTTCCGCAATTCATCAATGTGCTGCTGGGAGATATGAGCATGGTGGGGCCGCGCCCGGAGCGCCCTGTTTACGTGGAACAATTCCGCCGTAGCATCCCCCGCTACATGGATCGTCACCGTGAAAAGGCGGGGATGACGGGCTGGGCGCAGGTCAACGGGCTGCGCGGGGACACCTCGATTGTGGAGCGCACCAAGTACGATCTGTGGTATATTGAGAACTGGTCATTGCTGTTGGATTTCAAGATTATCATTCGCACAATTTTACAGTTTTTCCGCTCGCCTAACGCTTACTGATCCAGGCGTGCGATTTTTGGGGAGTGAAGGGGTTGGGACAACAAATAGAATCGGGCGTGTCATCCCTCTTATACGACGAGCAATATTTTCTGAGTGTCTGCGAGGGCTATCAGGAGTTCCTCTCCAGCGAGGGGGATTATCTCTCGCAGCGGCTATCGGAGGCGCTGGCGGTGGCGGGCATCGCGCCGGGGATGCGCGTGTTGGATGTGGGGTGTGGGCGCGGCGAGATTTTGCGCCACACAGCGCGGCTGGGTGCGCGGGCCTACGGCGTTGACTATGCCTCGGTCGCCACGCGCCTCTCGCGGCAGCTCGGCGATATTGAGGCGCGCGAAGGTCGCTTCGTGGGCGTCTATCAGTCCGATGCCAAATACTTACCCTTCCCAGAGGCGTCGTTCGATCGCGTGTTGATGTTGGACATCGTCGAGCATCTCTATCCGGCGGAGCTGGATGTTGCGTTGCGCGAGGCGCGGCGCGTGTTGCGCAACGGCGGGCGGTTGGTGGTGCATACTGCGCCCAATGTGTGGTATGATCGCTATGCCTACCCGGTCGTGCGCTTCGTGCGGCGGTGCATGGGGCAGGGGGCGCGCTATCCCCAAAACCCCCGCGCGCTTATCCCCGCCAATCTGAAAGTCCACGTCAACGAGCAATCGCTGCTGGGGCTACGGCGGAATCTGCGCCGGGCCGGATTTATCCATGTGCAGGGTTGGCTCAGCACGCCGCCGCAACGTCGGCAGGAGAATTGGCTCTTCCGCATGGCGCGGCGGGTGCTGTTTGACTTACCTCCATTCGCGTGGTTTTTCGAGCGCGAGGTCTTTGCGGTGGGCGAGAAGTGAAAGATCGGCGTTACGTGGATGAGCTCTCGATTGAGGAGCTGGAGACGCTGCTCCACCTGCGGAAGCGGGAGGCACGTCTGGATCGGTTGCGGGAGAAGCGAGAGGCGGCCCCCGGCGCATCTTTGGACCCGCTGGAGACCGTCCCGCCGACGCCGCGCGCGGCAGCGCGCCCCAACGTGACCGGGCCAGTGCCCGGCCCGCGCTACAGCGCGACCATCGAGACCAAGACGCGCACCCGGCGACCTATCCAGTGGGGCTGGATTTGGGATCGCTTCTTGCTCTTCATCGAGGTGCTGGCGCTGTTGGGGCTGGTGCTGGTCATCGTGCAGATGTTCAGCACCGTGCGGGAGCTCAATCAAGAGAGCCGCGCTGTGCAACAGGCCCCCACGCCCACACCCACGCCCGTGATTGGACTGGTCATGTTGCCCGGCGGGCACACGCCGCCCGATGCGCAGGGCCGCGCGGAACCCGCGCCGATTCCCACGCACCTCCGTGGATTGGTGGCGGAGGTGACGCCCCTGCCAGCGCCCACACCCGGGCCGGAACAGGCGCAGCGGATCATCATCCCGGTGCTGGGGGTGGATGCCCCTGTGGTCGAGGGGGACGATTGGGAGTCGTTGAAGAAGGGCGCGGGACATCACATCGGTAGCGCGAACCCTGGGGAGCGCGGTAACTGCGTCATCTCCGCCCACAACGACATCTACGGCGAGATCTTCCGCGACCTGCCGGATTTATCACTGGGGGATGAGATTCTGGTGCAGACGCAAACACAGACCTATCGCTATGTGGTGCAGCAGACGCGCGTCGTCGAACCGACGGAGATCAGCGTCATGGCCCCAACGAGCAGCCCGGTGCTGACGCTCATCTCCTGCTATCCTTACAGGGTCAACACCCATCGGATTGTGGTGATTGCCGCCTTAGCCCCATGAGGGCGGGTGGCTCTTGGATGAAGGTTATGAGCGGGTGGCGCTTTAGGGCGCGCCCGCTCTTTTATGGTGTGTGTGGGGTTGTTCCAACAGCCAGCCGAGCGCAGCATCGAGCGCGATAGCCAGCCAGAGGTTCTGTGTTTGCAGGTAGAGCAGGGCGCTGCTCAGCGCGATAGCCAGGCGCGCCAATAGCCGGGCGCGCGTTTGCGCTTGGCGCAGGTCGCGCCAGCGCCACGGATTGAGCGCCGCCTGGATGCCAACGAGACCCAGCCCGGCCCAGGTCCCCAGGCCCGCCCCCCAGAGCAGCACCCACGGCTCTCGATAGAAGGCCCAGTGCGCCTGATGGTAGAGCGCCTCGCGGAGGGCGCTCAGCAATGTGTCTCCTTGCAGGCGACGGCGTTGGATGGGGGTTCCGGCGCGCGTTTGCCATCGCGCCAGCTGGTAGATCATCAGCACGCCGGCGAGGAGCAGGGCCAGCCAGCCGAAATCACTGGCCCAATCGTTCCAATGGGCCTGGATTTCCAGGGGCGTGGGGGAATTGCTCAATAGTAGCCGTTTCAGGCCGAGCAAGCGACTGCTGAGGACGCCGCGCCAGAGCAGGGCCGCCGCTGGTATTGCGATGGCGTAGAGCAGGCGTGCGCTGTGGATCAAGAAGCTGTCCTGGAGCCAGCGCGGCGGATCGTCGTTGCGCGTGGCGAGCCAATAACTCCACGCGACCAGTAGGCCACCCAGCAGGGAACCGCTTAGCCAGAGCCAGCGTTCGCTAATGAGCAGGCTTTCAGTTGGCGCCAAGGTGATGTGCTGCCTCTCTGCGCGCGGGAACCGTGACGGTGATCTTGGTGCCGCGCCCCGGCTTGGATTGGATGACGGTCTTCCCCTGGGCCAGCGAGGCGCGCTCGTGCAGGTTGAGCATCCCCAGGCTGCCGCGCTCGGCGTAGCGCTTCTCCACAGCGGCGACGTTGAATCCCTTGCCGTCATCCTCGATCTCGGCCACGACGTTGGTGCCATGTTTGTAGATGCGCACCCAAATCTGCTTGGCTTCCGCGTGTTTGCGCGCATTGGTGATCGCCTCTTCGACAATGTAGAAGATCGCGCCCTGCGCTTCCTTATCCAGCAGTTTTTGCACGTCTGGCTCGGCTTCGAGATGCACCGGCATGGGCAGCGTCTCGGCGAGCTTCTGGAAGTATTGTTCCAGCGCGGGAACGAGTCCCTGGGTTTCCAGGATGAGCGGGCGCAGGGTGAAGAGCATCTGCCGGATCTCTTTGGTAGTGCGGCGGGCCAGTGTTTCCAATTGTTCCAGCTCGGTGATGGCTTTGGGCGGCTCCTTATCCACTAACAGGCGGATGTAATTCAGCCGCATGGCAATGGCGGCGATGGTCTGTGTCGGACCGTCATGCAGGTCGCGGGCGAGCTTCTTGCGGGCATTTTCCTCGACATCCACGAGGCGTTCCTTCTCGTCCAGGAGCTCCTGGTACAGCCGCGCGTTTTGCAAAGCCATGACTGCCTGGTTGCACACGGCTACCAGCAGATCGAGGAAGTCCGGCGAGTAGGTGTTCTCCTCAGGGCTGCCGAGCACCAATAAGCCGTAGCTTTCAAAGCCTGCCAGCAGCGGCACGATGGCGGCTTGCCGACAGTGGTGCATGGAGATCAGCTGGGAGAGCTCCGGGTCGCTTCCGGGGGCGTTGGTGACGACCGGTTCGCCTTGCAGCGCCTTTTCGAGCACGCCTTGTTGCGCGGGGAAGCGTTTACGAGTGTCCTGATGGGGCAATCCTTGGGCGCTGGCGACGTAGAGCGTTTGATCCATTCCGAAGAGCAGGATGATGCCAACTTGTTCGATTTCGCGCTCGATGAATTCGCGTAACCCGACCTTGCTGACATCGAGCGCCGCCTCCAGGACCCGCTCGTAATTGAGCGTGGCGCTGAGCGTGCTCGCTAGCTCAAAGATCAGCCGGACGCGCTGGTGGGCCGCATCGAGCGCCACCTGTACCTGATTCTCCCGGCTGTCGCGCTCCATGATGAGCGTCTCTTTGATGCGCGAGCCGATATAGCTGATGGCGCTTCCTGCCAGCAGCAGCACCAGCCCGGATATGAGATAGGGCAGCAGGTTCGCCAGTAACAGGCGTGAGTCCATATCGGTGCTTAAGTTGAGGCTGTTCCACACTTGTAGCCAGTAGAGGCTCACGATGATAATCGCCAGGGAGAGGCTGGCGATCCAGGAGAAGCGCAGCGCGGTGGTGATGATGGGGATGAGCGAGACGAAGAGTAGGGGGCTATTGCCGCCACCTGAGTCAGCGATCAGGCCCAAAGCCAGGATGATATCCAGGGTGAGGGTGAACATGGGGATCGGGCGGCGAAACGCATTGAGCATCAGCATCAGCATGATGATGAAATTGGCGACTGCGCCGATGCTCAGCAGAACGATGAGATTTTGTGAGAAGGGGGTATCGGTCAGGGCGGCGGTAAGCCCTGTGACCGAGGCGGTGGCAATCAAGAAGAACCATCTCAGGTTACTGAACAACCATTCGATCTTGAACTCGGATTCGCTCATCCCATGTTCCAAGGTCTTCTGTTCGATGGAGCGTGTCGCTGCTTCGGTGATTTCGCCTATTTCACTTCGTTGCATTCTATTTTATCCCATAGTTTGGAGATTCAGCTCTACTATATACCATTTTCTCAGATCGAGAAGCGGATATGCACAATATCGCCGTCTTGCACCCGATATTCTTTGCCTTCCAACCGGAGGTGTCCGGCTTTGCGTCCGGCAGCCATGCTCCCGGCGGCGATGAGCTCCGGGAAGTTGATGACCTCGGCGCGGATGAAGCCCCGGGCCAGGTCGGTATGGACGGTCGCGGCGGCGTCGAGGGCGGTGTCGCCGGCGCGAATGTTCCAGGCGCGCACCTCATCCTCGCCCACGGTGAAGAATGAGCGCAGGCCCAGCAGTTCATAGGAGGCGCGGATGACGCGGTTGAGTCCCGGCTCTTCCAGGCCAAATTCCTCCATGAAGAGCGCGGCTTCGTCCTCCGGCAGCTGGGCGATTTCCATTTCCAACTTCCCTTGCAGGCTGATGAGGATGCTGTGGCGGTGATCGTAATGGATGCCCAGCTCCGCTGGCGAGCGTGGCGTCTCGCCGGTGTTGAGCACCACCAGGGTCGGTTTGAGGGTGAGCAGGCCGTAGCCGCGCAGGTGGGCGACGCTCTCGGCCTCCAGCTCCACATCGCGTAGGTGCGCGCCTCCTTCCAACGCCGCGTGGAGCTGGGTGAAGAGCTCCTGGTCGGCCTGGAGGAGCTGCCGCTCCTCGCTGCGCGCCCCTTTTTGCAGCCCTTCGGCGATGCGTTGCAGGCGATTCTCAACTGTGATCAGATCGGCCAGCAGAAATTCGGTATCCAGCGCCTCCAGATCGCGTTGCGGATCAACGCTGCCGGCAGGGTGGGGGAGCTGGTCGTCCTCAAATGCGCGCACCACATGGACGAAGGCATCCATCGGGGCGATGCGGTTGCGGAGCTGGCCGCTCAAACCGCTCTTCCCCATCTCCCGATCCAGCCCGGCGATGTCAATGTAGTTGACCTTGGCGTAGGTGGTCTTGCGCGGCTTGTAGAGCGCGCTGAGCCGATCCACGCGCGGATCGGGCACATCCACGATGGCGTTGTGGAGCTCCAGCTTGCCGCTGAGCGCGGGGGTGGTGGGGCGGTTCGCTTTCGTCAGCGCGTTGAAGATGGTGGTTTTGCCGCTTGCCGGCAGTCCGATAATCCCTAGTTCCATGGTCACTCCTTATCTGTGGCCGATTGTTGTTTTTCGCGGATAGGCTCCAGGAAGACCTGGAGCGCGCCGAAGCTCAAGATGGCTGCCAGCGGCGGGATGAGGGCGATCAGCAGGGGCAGGAAAACCATCAGCACGCTGCAAACCGCAAAGGTGACGAGCCAGATGAAGACTTCGATGGGGTGCAACAGCACCATGAGGAAGCTGTTGCGCAGCGCCAGCAGCAGTTTCGGCTTCTCCAGCTCCATCTGGAAGGCCAGCAGGTAGAAGGCGATCCCGCTCCACAGGACGCCTAGCCCTGCCCAGATACCGATGGCCCAGGGGTTCAGATGGGGCGGGAGTGGGGAGAGGGTGGTGTTGTAGAACAGCAGGTTGCTCAATATCAACAGATAGCCGGCCAGGATGAGCACGTAGCTCGACACGCTCAATTTCCACTGGGATTTGATCGCCTTCCAGTAGAAGGGCCAGCTGATGCTGGTGGTCTCTTTGACGATGGCTTGTGCCACGCCCCACAGCCCCGCGTTGGCGATGGCGCCCGGCAGGCTCAGCAGCAGGCCCGCCAGCGCGATGAGCGGCCACGGCGCTTGCAGGCTGAGCAGCAGCCATACCGCCGGGATCGAGAGGAGTAGGTAGCCCAGGATCGTCAGCAGGCCCATCAACAGGAGATGGAAGAGCTCCTCGTAAAGTCGTTTGAGCGCCAGTAACATCATGCGAAATGCAGGCATAGTTCTTTTCCTAAGGTGCTGTGAGTGTAATCGTCAGATTGACGGGCAGAGAGGGCATATTCTGCGGATCGGTGGGCGCGAGGCGCAACCGCAGTTCCCCCTCCACATTTACGAGCTGCTGCGCTGCCTCGCCTGTCAGCTGGAGACGTCCGGTGCCGCTGGCATCCACTTGTAGCTGTGCCGGAAGCCATTCAAGGTTCTCCCAATTCCATAGCTCAAGATTGACATAGGGCGGTGGGGCCGTCACCGATGGCAGGAAATATATGTCCGATTGTGCCGTCACCACAATATTAATGGTGTCAAGAGTGTCATAACTGATGAAGCCGGGCAGCTGGTACGTGAGCCTGGTCTGCGGAGCGTTGATGTAGATGGTGCCGAACTCATCGTTCCAGCCGTTTTCAAAGTCGCTGATGAAGGCGTCGGAGAGCGTCAAGGTGCGCAGCCCCTGTGTGGGGCAGGGCACAACTTGATAGAGACACGTTTCAGCTGCTGTCAATCCATTGAGGCCGTGCGTAGGGAAGGGCGCTTGTTGGATCACGCCCACCAGGTAACAGGCCCCGCGTTTGATGCGTGGGGCCGTTGGACGGGTAGGCCCCCAATAATAATAGCTCATGTCGGACAGGGGGGCGCAGATAGGTTCTTGATTGTAGTAAGATAGGCTGCGATTGGAACGCAATTGCATATCCAGGTCGAGCGTGACGGGGGTATTGGCGCTGATGCTGTCGGCCAGTGGAATCCAATAGGCGCCATCTTCGAGCAGCAACTTGGCGGCGCTGAGCGGAACTGCGCTTGAGATTTCGGCCTGGATGTGGGACGCACCTTCGGTAAGGGGGGTGCGGAGGGCAAAGGTGATCTCCGGCGCGGTGACGATCCCTTCGGTTCCCCACATGAATGGCCCCAGGGCGCGCACCCGCGTCATCTCATCATCCCCACCTTCGCGCCAGGTGATCTCGGTGAGCTGCGGTGTAGTGGCGGGGGCGCCGTAGTAATAGTCCTGGTTTTCAATGATGGGGCGCGGCGCGCCGGATGCGCTCCAGGTGGGATGAGTGGTGCGCGGCGCAAAGATCGCGGTCACTTGCACAGCGCGCGCGGGCAGGCCCTCACCGGGTACGATCAGCACGCCGAGCTCGTGAGCCAGGGGGAAGGTCTGGGCGAAGGCCCCGCTGAGGAAGATCGCCAGAATCGCCACCATCAGTAGAATCCACGCGGGCCACAGCACCCACGCCAGCACCGGGCGTCGCAGGCGGCGCACGATGAACAGGGTGAGCGGCCCCATCAACAGGATGTAGAGCGGCAGGATGATAAGACCCGACCACAGATTGGGAGCAAGCTCTTGGGGTAGTTGCAACGCGGCGCGAGGGTAGGGAATGGCGGCATTGGAGGGGCTGTCTGCCAACTCCAGATGTCCGATGGCCGGAATAGGGGCGTTCTCCCAGCGCGAACTGGCCCAGCTCAGGGAGCCGGGTTGTCCCAGGTCCCAGCCGATGACATCTACCGTTCCCAGGCCCACTTGTGCGGTCGCGGCCAGGATCGTCGCGCCGTCGCGGAGGTGAACTGTGGCTTGCGGGCGCAGTTCCAACGCCACGGCAACCACCTCTGTGGCGCGGGGCGGGCTGATGGGCAGGCCGTTGCTCAGCACCGCCGGGCTGCCGGGGGCAGCGATGCGCAGCGCATCGGGCAACCCCGTCAGGGTCATCGCCAGCGTTTGCCCGCCGCCGAGAAGTAATTGCCCGCCGCCGCCCACCCAGGCCAGGAGCGCCTCCTGTTGCGCGGGCGTCAGCGTCGAGGTGTCCACCCCGTTGAGGATCAACACCGAAATCGTATCCCACGCCATCGCGGTCTCCGGCAGCTCCGCCGTTGAGCTCAGCAGGGCGAGCTGTTGGCAGCTGTCCACCGTCTCCAGCGGCGTGGCGCTCAGCTGCACGCAGACGCGCCGTTGTTGCGCGCTCTGGCGCAACTGGGCGAGGGGGTGTTCGAAGACCGGCGCTCCGGCGGTGTCCACGAGGCGCAGCTGCGGGCGGCTACGGTTGCTTAGATAGAGCGGCAGGCGATAGGTCTTCTGCGACTGCGCCGGCAAGGTGAGGGGGAGCCGGTAGCGCGTCACCGTTTCTGCGTCGTTGATCTGCAGCTCCCCTTGCCAGTCCTGCGCTTCGTTCGTCAACGTGATCTGCACCTCGGTCCAGCCGGGGTAGCGGGTGATGCCCTGCCAGGCAAGGCGCACCTCTACCTGGGGCGTGTGCGTCTGCGCGCGGCTGTGGCCGGTCAGCGTCAATCCCAATAGCAGGAGTAGTGTCAGTAGGGCCAGACGTGCATATCGCTTCATAGTTGCCCTCGATGATCGGCTACCCGACAGATCAGCCCCTTGAGGTAGGCGCTTTCGGGGAAGGTGAGTGCGACGGGGTGGTCGCATCCCTGGTTGAGCCAGCCGATAATTTGCGTGTGCCGTCCCGTATCCAGGGCTGCGCCAAAGACAATCTTTTGGAAGAGCTCCGAGGAGATCGCACCGGAGCAGGAGAAGGTGAAGAGCACCCCACCGGGATTGAGCAGGTGGAGCGCCTGCAGGTTGATGTCCTTGTAACCCCGGCTGGCCTTATGCACATCCTTTTGGCTGAAGGCGAATTTGGGCGGATCGAGCACGATGATGTCGAAGCGCCGTCCTTCTTCGCGGAGGGCGCGCAGCACGCCGAAGGCGTTGTCGGCGATGTCCTCGACCGCGCCTTCCAGCCCGTTGGCGGCGAGGTTCTCGCGTCCCAGCGCCAGCGCCTCGGTGGAGGTATCAATGTTGACGAGCGTTTCGGCCCCATGCGCCATCCCATAGACGCCAAAGCTGCCGGTGTAGGCAAAGACGTTGAGCAGGCTGGGGGCGTGGCCGCTCTGCGCAGAGGCTGCCGCTGTATCCGCCAGCCGTTGGCGGTTCGGGCGCTGATCCAGATAGAAGCCGGTCTTGTGGCCGCTTTCCAAATCCACAAAGAAGCGCAACCCATTCTCCAGAATCTCGATTGGCCCCGCGAGGGGCGCGCCGCGCAGCAGGCCGGTGCGCGAGCTGAGGCCCTCCTTTTGCAGCACATCGGCGTCGCTGCGTTCGTAGAGCGTGCGCGGTGCCAAGAGCTCCCACAACAGCTCCGTGAAGAGCTCGCGGCGGGCCGTCATCCCGGCGGTGAGGAACTGCACCACAACGGCGTCGGCATAGCGGTCAACGATGAGACCGGGAATCCCATCCGACTCGGCGTAGACGAGCCGGCAGGCGTTGGTCCGCCCGGCGGCGAGTAGCGTCGCCCGCGCGGCGAGGGCGCGTTGCAGGCGTTGCCGCCAGAACTCCGGTGTGTCAATGGCGGCGTCGGCGTCCCAGGAAAAGAGGCGCGCGCGAATCTGCGAGTGGGGGCTGTAATGGCCCCACGCCAGAAAATCCCCGTCGGCGCTGTAGACGGGAACCGCAGCGCCCAGCTCCGGGTCTCCCTGCACGCGCGCAATGCCCCCAGAAAAGAGCCAGGGGTGTTGCCGTTGCAGCGCCGCTTCGCGTCCCGGCTTGAGGATCACGCGCTGTGGTTGTGCTGTGTGCCTGGTTTTGGTCTCCATGTTCCCTATCTTAACGCATTTTTGGGATTTGGCTACAACGCGAGCGCCTCCCGCTGGCAAGGCCCACGGGAGGCGCTCGATGAGGGTGGCTTCAGATGTAACGCTCGCGGATGTTGGCGCTGACGAAGTCCAGAATCGAGACGGTGATGGCGATGAACCACACGGCGATGCCCGCTGCCCGGTAATCCGTCAGGCGGATCCACTGGATGAGCAGGAAGCCGATGCCGCCGCCGCCCACCGCGCCGATGATGGTGGACATGCGGATGTTGATATCCCAGCGGTAGATGGTGAACGAGACGAAGGGCGGGATGATCTGCGGCACCACCGCGTACATGATGACCTGGAGCCAGTTCGCTCCGGTGGCCTGGATGGCCTCGATGGGGCCAGGATCAATGGATTCGATGGATTCGGAGTAGAGCTTGCCGAGCGCGGCGATGGTATGCACGGTCAGCGCGATGATGCCGGCGAAGGGGCCGAGGCCCACCCAGAGGATGGCGACGATGGCCCAGATCAGCGGCTCAATCGAGCGCACGATGTTGAGGATGAAGCGTACCGCATAGTAGAGGCCCAGCGTGATCGGGTTGACGCCCATCAAGTTGCGCGCCGCCAGGAAGCTGATGGGAATGGCAAAGACGATGCCGAACAGCGTCGCCATCATGCCCAGGAAAATCGTCTCCACCATTTTTTCGATGGCGAGCAGCAGCTCCTCGCTGGGTCGTGGTGGCCCGACCACATTGGTCTGCCGCGCTTGCAGATGATGGGTCTGGACGCCCTCGCTGGCGCTGGGCGGGATGAGAATGTTGGGCATCGGGAATTCCAGCGTGAATTGCCCATCTTCGTCAACGATGGCGGTTATGAACCCCCCCATATAGCGCACGCGGAACTCCTTGCCGATGGGATCAATCCACCAGATGACGATTTCTTCGTCAGGCCGGAAGTCGTAGCCATGAACCAACAGGCGTGTCCCTTCCACGCCGTAGTCGGAGAGCTCCCCGCAGCGCGGCGTCACCTCCAGGTAGGGTTCGCCGGGGACGCGGGGCATGGCTGGTAGGGTGTCGTCCTCTGGATCGCAGCTGGTGTAGATGTACTCCTGCCCCTGGTTGATATCCAGCTCGCGTATGATGGCTTTAGGCCAGGGCCAGGCGATCCGGCGCATCACTGGGATGGCATCGGGCAATTGGGTGGCGAGCTTGTACAGATTGATCTCGACGATCTGCCAGCCGAGGGTAAAGAAGAGCACCCCTATCAACAGATAGATGGCGAGTTCGGCCTTGCCCTTGCGAGAGGCCAGGCGCAGGGCATCCCAGGCGACCAACAGCCACAAAATTGCCAGCACAACGATAATGGCGATGAGAATGGGTTGGCGCCGAAAGGCGACCGGAAAGCGTTCGGCCCAGGTTGCCTGGCGATAGGCGGTGACGCGGATACGCCAGAAGATCAGTCCGGCGAGGGAGGCGATGCTGAGCAGATACGAAAGCCCGCGTTTCCACAGCCCCAGGGCAATTTGACCCAACCCAGGCACGAGCAGCGAGAGCAGGCCGGCCAACGGCGCGGGGATGTTGCGTAACTCGATTTCTTTTCTGATAACAGTGCGCTGTGCCATTTAAGCCGCTCCTTCCAGGCCCACGCTCCGCCCGGTTTCGATGCGGATGGCCTCTTCGCCGTAGATGTCTTGGAACTCCTCGTCGGACATCGCGCGGATCTGCTCGCGGGTGCCGCGATAGACGATGCGCCCGTCGCGCATCCCGATGACGCGGGTGGCGTAGCGTTGCACCAGATCGAGGTAGTGCAGACTACAAACGACGGTCATCCCGTCTTGGTTCAGCTTCTCCAGATGCCCGAGGATGTTGTGGGCCAGCACCGGATCGAGTGCCGAGACTGGCTCATCGGCCAGGATCATCTTCGGGTCCTGCATCAACGCGCGGGCGATGCCCACCCGCTGCTGTTGTCCCCCGCTGAGCTCATCGGCGCGTTTGTGGGCCAGCTCGGTGATGCCCATGCGTTCCATAGCCCGCTGCGCCTTTTGCAAATCCTGGGGGGAGAAACGGTTGAAAAGCGAGTGCCAGGGGTTGGTGTACCCCAGCCGCCCGCTCAGCACATTCTTTTTAACCGACATACGTCTGACAAGATTGAAGTGCTGGAAGATCATGCCGATCTCGCGGCGGATGTGGCGCAGCGCCGTGCCCTCGGCCTGGGTGACATCTTTGTCATTCCAGATGATGCGCCCGGCGGTGGGATCAATAAGGCGATTGATGCAGCGCAGCAAGGTGGATTTACCGGAGCCGCTGAGGCCGATCACTACCAGAAATTCCCCATCTTCCACCTGGAAGCTGGCATCCTTGACGGCTTCTGTGCCATCAGCGTAGATTTTCGTCAGGTTTTCTACAATTAGCATCTGTCTATTGCACTCCTTGTGAGGTAGTGATGAGAGAGCGGTAAGCAGTGAGTAGTATCGGGCATCCTTACTGCCCATT
The DNA here is from genome assembly GCA_034435555.1 of Anaerolineae bacterium. Classification (GTDB taxonomy): domain Bacteria; phylum Chloroflexota; class Anaerolineae; order B4-G1; family SLSP01; genus DAOTXC01. Next base: position 11,132 of record DAOTXC010000043.1, on the reverse strand, counting down.
GCTTACGGTTCACTTTACCTTCCCTGCTTGATACAGTACGCCTTTCTAACAAGAGGGGGGAGATTTGACGCTCCCCCCTCTTGAACGGCGCAAGGCCTTTAGTCCATGAAGCCTTGGATGTCCACCTGGGCGGCATCCAACGTCTGGCGGAAGGGGTCGTAGAAGCTATCGTCCACGGCCTCCAAGCCGGTCCAGGAGTAGGTGCTGCGCAGTGTCTCCAGATGCGCTTCATCGGCGGCGATAGCCAGCAGCGCGTTGACGATCTGCTCGCGGAGCTCCGGCGGGAAGTTGGTTGCGAAGGAGATGGTGTCGTTGGGGATAGGCGGGGAGACATCGAGAACCAGGACGAGGTCCTTGACATCGGTGAGGGTATCTTCCACGTTGCCACGGGCGTCAACGAAGGTCGCGCCCGCGTCACAGTCGCCGTTGTAGACGGCAGTGACGACACTATCGTGACCACCAGCATCTACAACTTGAGCCAGATCGGTCGCGGGATTGATCCCAGCCGCTTGCATCACGATGCTGGGGATAATCCACCCGCTGGTGGAGAGGGGGTCAGGCCGACAGAAGGTCTTTCCCGCCAGGTCCTCCAGGCTGTTGATGCCGGTATTGGCGCCAACGATGATCTGCCCGGTGTAGAAGGTGGTGCCGTAACGCACCGAAGCGATGGCGACGTCAGCGCAGCCGCGCTCGTTGCCCAGGATGTAGCCGAAGGTGTTCAACGCGCCCATGTGCGCCTCATTGTTGCACATGGCTTCGATCACGCCGGCATACTCGGTAGCGATGTTCGTCCGAATGACCAGCCCGGTCCGGTCCGTGACCAGATCCGCGACCTGCTGAGCGCCCGAAAGCACCTCTTCAGTATCCTGCGAGGGGACGAAGGACCAGATGATGGGGTTCTCTTCGGTACCTAGTTCGGCTTCTCTCGGCCCACATGCTGTGAGCACCATCGCAACCAAAACGACCAAACTTACCACAACTAGTAGTTGTTTCCTCATGTTTTTCCTCCTTCTGTTTAGTTAAGCTCTAGGCTTTGAGGATACGTACCCATCATAGGGACTTTGGCGGATTTGTCAATAGCGAGTTGATCACGACTAGCCGCGCCGCTCTTGCATTCCCATGACCCCATGCTATCATTGCCGTAGTCGTGGGGGCAATGTAGCATGTGAGGCGAAGCAACATTTCGCCTTGCGTAAGATACATTCTTGGAGGAATAGTTTGACGGTGCATCGTCAAGTAAATCGGCATAATGTCTAAAACACACCCAATTCACCTACATAGAGGCAAAGCGATGAAGAGATTTCGGGGGCGCGCGGGCCTTGTTGCGCTGTTGATACTATTGGCTATCGGGTTGTTGGGCTGCGCTCAGTTGCCCTGGTTTTCGTCGGAGCCTGATCCAGAGTTGACGCCGACAGCCGCGTTGGTGACGCCGCCCGCGGTGGTGGATTTCGCGCCGCAGGTGGGTGAGGAGCTGGCGCCGGATGCCGCGCTCCTCTCGTGGCGCTTCGATCAGCCGATGGACCGGGCCAGCGTCGTGGCTGCGTTGGATTTCACGCCGCCGCTCGAAGGGGCTTTTTCGTGGCAGGATGACCGCACGTTGATCTTTCGCCCCCAGGCGTTGACCGCCGGGACGCGCTATCAAGTTATCCTGGATGCGGGCGCACGCGCCGCCACGGGCGCGGCTCTTCAGACGCCGTTGCAGCTCACCTTCCGCGCCAGGGGCGCCTTGCAGGTGACGCGCTTCAGTCCTGCGCAGAACTCGACCGACGCGCGGGTGGATGCGCCCGTGCTCGTGGCCTTCAACCGCCCGATTGTGCCGCTCAATTGCAGCGGCGTCGTTGCCGGGCGCAGCGGATGTCCCGACCTGTCCCTCTCTTTCTCTCCAAGCGTCATGGGGCGCGGGATATGGGTCAGTCCCTCGGTCTATCGCTTTGATCCGCATCCCGGCTGGGCGGCGGGACAGCTCTACACGGTGCGCCTGGCCTCGGGCGTCGAGAGCATCATGGGGGCCACGCTTGAGGGGGCCGTGAGCTGGAGCTTCACCACGGCAATCCCGCGCGTGCTCTCCCTCTCCCCAGCTCCCGATGTGGCGGGACATCCGCTCGAGAGCGCGGTGCGCGTGCTGTTCAACACGCCGATGGACACCGAAGCGACGGCCAGCGCCTTTGTGATGCTCTCCGAAACGGGCGATCCCGTGCCGGGAACTTTGCTGTGGGAGGATAATGGCGCGACGTTGGTCTTTACCCCCACGGAGCTGTTGGCGCTCGATACACGCTACACCGTGCGGATCGGGGAGCGTTCGCGGGCGTTGACCAGCGCCCCGCTCGTCAATCCGCAACAGTGGGATTTCACCACGGCAGCTACGCCCGCGCCGCTTGCTCTGCTACCGGCTCCTGATGCGGAAGGGGTCCCGGTTGCCGAACCGGTGCGCATCACCTTTGCCGGCGCGTTGACGCCTGAGGCGATTGCGGATTTTGTGATCATCACGCCCACCGTCCCGGCAGAGGCGCTCTTCCGCCACTGGGATGACAACACCTTGACCCTGGACTGGGAGAAGGCCCCACGCACAACCTATTGCGTCGCCGTGCGCCCTGGCATCCCTGACTGGTACGGGAACACCTCCGAGGCGTCGTTGGGAGGCTGTTTCACCACGGGCGATTGGTCGCCGTTCGTGGCTCCGGCGACCGATGCGACCGCTGTCACCCTGGACGCGAGCGCGCCGCCGGAGCTCTACTTCGTCTCGCGTAACGTGGACTCGCTTGAGCTGACGCTGACCCAGCTGGATGAGGCAACCTTCGCCCAGGGGCGCGGAACCGGCGAGCCGGAGCGCCAGTGGAGCGCCGCGTTGAGCGAAGTCGCCAATACCTACGCCCTGGATGCGGTGGCGTTGACGGTGCGCTCCGCCGCTCTTTCCACCGGTTATTACGATCTTGCCTGGACGCCGGCGACCTCGCCCGGCGCACCGACGCATCTGCAGCTCGCGGTGGTGGATCGCAACCTCACGTTGAAGCTCACCGCAGAAGAGGCGCTGGTCTGGGTGACGGATCTGCGCAGCGGCGCGCCCATCACGCGCACCGAGGTGCGTCTGGTTGACCACGAGGGCCTCTTGATGGCCGCTGGCACCACGGATCGGGATGGTGTGGCGCGGATTCGCATCGGCCCGCTGACTACACTGCGGCAACGGGTTCTCGCCGTCGTGGGGACGCCGGGCGCGGCAGGCTTCGGCGTCGCCGCCAGCGATTGGTCGCAGGGGGCCAGCGCCGCGCAGTGGGGCCTCCCCGAAGATCAGGGGCCATTCACGCCCTATCAGGTCTATCTGCAAACGGATCGCACAGCTTACCATCCGGGGCAGGCGGTGCAGTTTCACGGCGTCGTCCGCCGTCAAAATGGCGGGAGCTACGCCGTACCGGAGCGCATCACCTCGGTGCAGGTGCGGTTGCGCGGCCCCTCCGCTGCGGATGTCTATACCCGGACGCTGGCGCTCTCGCCGAACGGGACCTTCCAGGGCGCGATGGTGCTCCCTGAGCGCGCCGGGGTGGGCGACTATCGTTTGGAGCTTTTCTTGCCCAACAGGACGCTTCCCTGGCAGCGTGCTTTGACGGTCACGGCGTATGAGCCGCCCGCCTTCGAGCTGACGCTCCGCCCCGAAACCACCGAACTGGCGGCGGGTGAGACCCTGCGCGTGGCGGTGACGGCGGCTTCGCATCAAGGGTTGCCGCTGGCAGATGCGGCCCTCCGCTGGACGGCGCGCGCGGTTGCGGATGATTTCGCTCCGTTGGAGGCTGATGGCTGGGCGTGGAGCGGCCTCGCGGTTGAGGCGTTGTCGGCAGGTGAGAGTATCGCCTCCGGGGAGATGCTTACCTCCACCGCCGACGGTCTCTTCCTGTTGGAGATTCCCACGCCAGCGACCGCCGTCGCGCAACTGTGGCGCATCGAGGCGCAGATTGCCGGCGTGACGCAACAGACGACCGTGCGCCTCCATCCCGCCGATTTCTACCTGGGCGTGCGCCCGCAGGCGCAGGTTGTCGCGGCGAATGACCGCGTGGTGGTGGAGGTGCAGGCGGTGGATTGGGCCGGGCAGCCGGTGACAGATGTCGAGGTCGCTGTGGAACTGGTGCGCCGCGTCTGGTACGAGGAGGAGGGCGGCGGCATCGGCGGGGCGACATGGGCCTACACTGACACCCCGGTCGCCAGCGGGATGGCTACGACCACGGGCGCGGGGGTGGGGGAGCTTGCGTTGACGCCGCCCCAAAGCGGCCACTACCTCCTGGTGGCGACGGCGGAGGATGGTGCGGGCGGTCTGCTCCGCGCCGAAAGCCAGCTCTGGGTGAGCGGCCCGGAGGCCGCCGCCTGGCGCACGGAGCCTGGCGCTTTTACACCGATCGCCGACGTGGTGCGCTATCAGCCGGGCGATACGGCGCGGATTCTGCTTCCTTTGCCCTTTGAGCCGCCCTTCCAGGCGTTGATGACGGTGGAGCAGGACGGCATTCTGCACGTTGAGCGGCTGCGCTTCGAGACCGCCAACCCGGTGGTCACGTTGCCGATCAGTGAGGGCTATGTCCCCAACGTCTACGTCTCCTTTGTGGTCATCAAGGGCGTTGCTGAAGGGCTGCCCGTGCCTGAGGTGCGCCTGGGCGCGGTGAATCTGCCGGTTGTGGCCCCGGAGCAGCAGCTGGACGTTGCCCTGAGCCTGGATCGTGCCACGTACCGACCGGGCGATGTGGTGACGGTGACGGTGCGCACCAGCGACGCGACCGGCCAACCCGTCGCCGCAGAGGTGACGCTGGCCGTGGGGGAGGCGACGCCGGGCGCGCGCCTGGGGATGGCCGAGGATTCCCTTGCCGCGCGCTTTTACGGACAACAGCCTTCGCGTGTGCTGACGGGCAATACGCTCTTGTATCTCTTTGAGCGGGCTATCGCGCGCTTTGAACAGACCGGGGCGGCGACGTTGCCCTCGTTGCTGACGACCGCCTCCGCACGCGCGCCTGTTGGGGCGGATGATGCGGCTTCCGCCGCGATGACCGCCTATTGGAACGGCGCGTTGCTCACGGATGAGACCGGCCTCGCGCAGGTGAGTTTCACCTTGCCGGATGTGCTTACCGATTGGGTGGTGGAGGTTGCTGCCCTCACCGCTGCGATGCAGGTGGGGCGGGCGACGACGGAGCTAGCCGTCGCTGCGCCCCTGCAGGTGCGCCCGGTTACACCGCACTTTTTCGTCGCGGGGGATTACCCCATGGTGGCGGCGCGGGTCTACAATCATACCGATCAGCCACTCCCCAATGTGGTGGTGGCCTTGGCGGCCTCCGGTGCGGAGATTGCCAGCCAGGCGGTGCAGACTGTGACGCTCCCCGCCGGCGGCTGGACGCGGGCGGTCTGGTCGTTGCGTGTGCCGCAATCGGGGGCCGCTGCCGCGCAGTTGCGCTTTAGCGTGTTGCCGGGGGCAACCTCCACACCAGCAGCGGGCCAGCCGGGTGAGGCGCAGTTGGCGGCGCCGATCTATCACGTGACGACGCCCATTTTATACTACACCTCCCCTGACCTGTGGGCGACGGGGGGCATCCTGGCGGAGGCGGATACTCGCCTGGTGCCTTTCTTTGCGCCGACGGAGTCCGGCGTGTTGACCTTGCGCGTGGAGCCTTCGCTGACGGATGTCATTCTTGGTGGCTGGGCGCACGCCGAGGCGTTGCCGGCCTTTGATACCGAGGCGGTGATCAGCCAGATTCTGCTGGATGTGCGGACTTACACGGCCTTGGTGGAATCGGGGGCGGACGCGCCGGAGGTGATGGCGGCCTTGCCCGCACGGATCACGACGGCGCTGACGCAGCTCTACGCTGCGCAGTGCCCCGACGGCGGCTGGGGGTGGGGGGCGGGGACGAGCGATTTGCAGGTCACGGCTTATGCCATGCTCAGTCTCGTGGAAGCGCAAGAGGCCGGTTTGGGAGTGTCCCCGTCGGTGCTGGCGCGCGGATTTGATTTTCTGGCGCGGCGTTTGGACTTCGGCGGGGGCGGGGTGCGCTACACGCAGAGTCACGCGCTGGCCCTCTACGCGCTGGCGCGAGCCGGACAACCCTGGCCCGGCGGCGCGTTTTCGATTCTCTACACCAACCGCACGCAGTTAGGGGTGACGGGGCAGGCTTGTCTGGCGTTGACGCTGCAGGAGTCCGATCCCGACGACACGCGCATCCAGGTGATTTTGGACGATCTGCGTGCGGAGGCGGTCACGTCGTCGCTGGGGGTGCATTGGAATGATAGCGCCCCCGCGACCTGGGCCTCGGAGACGCGGGCGACCGCGATGTTGGTTACATTACTGGCCCAACTTGCGCCGGAAGACCCTTTGTTGCCGGAGGCTGTGCGCTGGCTGCTGACGACGCGCACGGGAGGCGGTTGGGCCACCAGGCAGGAGACCGCCTGGGCGCTCTATGCGCTCACGGAGTACCTGGCCTTGACGACCGACGTCGCCCCACGCTTCACTTGGGAGGGGCAGCTCAATGGGGAGCTCCTGGCCATCTCCGGGGTGACGCAGACGCTCGCGCTCGGCCCCGCTGTGGTGCAAATCACGGCCACGGAACTGTTGGCGGGCCAGGTCAACGTGCTGGAACTGACCCGCGATGCCGGCCCCGGCTTGCTCTATTACGGGCTGGATTTCGCGTCCACGCACTCGCCGCTGGCGGGATTGCCCTCCGATAGCCGGGGCGTGATTCTCCGGCGCGCCTACTGTCTGCCCGACTCTACATCCGATATGGGGATTTTGGCCCCCTGCGCGCCGGTCACGCAGGTGGAGGTTGGCGATTTGGTGGAAGTGCGTTTGACGCTGATCCTGCCGGAGCTGCGCCATTATCTCGCGTTGGAGGACCCCTATCCGGCGGGGCTGGAGCCGCTGCCCTCCAGCGTGACGGGGCCGAGTTCGACCTGGGACCCCTTTGAATCGCGTGACTTGTTGGCGGATCGCGCGCGCTTCCTGGCCCGAGATCTGCCGCCGGGGACTTACCAGGTGCGCTATCAGCTCCGCGCCGTGACTCCAGGCGCGTATGGCGTGTTGCCTGCAACGGCGACCGAAGCCTATTTCTCAGAGGTGTGGGGCCGCACAGCCGGATATTTCCTGGAGGTGTTGCCCTAACCCCCACCGCTCGGAGGAACTTATGATAGAACATCCCTCGCCCTCTGGGGCGCATCCTGCGCGCGCCAATAACGATGCGCGCGGCTGTATCATCATCTTGATTGCGTTGCTCTTGCTAGGCCTGTTTGCCTTCGTCCCTGTGACGGCGATGGGCAGTGTGGCGGTCGCCCTCGAAGATGCCGCACCCCTGCTCAAGGGCCTGGTTGTGACCGCGATCCAGGGTGTGCTGCTCTTGCCCATCTACGCGCTTGTTGTGCTGCTCACGCGCCGCCGCGCTGGATGGCGTCCCCTGGCGGCACTCGCCACTGTGTTGTTGCTCCTCGCCGGGTACCTCCTCCTGAGCGGACTCTTACGCACGCTCTTCCAGGATCGTCCCAACGGGTACGCGCTCGCGCTGCTGCTGCTCGGCTTGCCCTACACGCTCCTCGCGGGCTGGCTTGCGCCGCGCCTGGCGGGACTTGGCCCGCGCCGCTTCACCGAGATGCTCGGCCTGGGCCGCGCCGACCTGCCCGTGTTGCTGCTCGCCCTTGCGCTCGCCGCGCTGCTCACTCTGCCCTGGCCCATCACCGGCGCGCTGGGCGATACCTTCGTGAGCCTGGGGCTGATCCTCCAGGCCCTCGCGGAGAATCTGCCGCTCGTGCTGCTCCTGTGGGGGTGCGCCTTTGTGCTGCTGAACGCGACCTTCGCTGCGACCTGGCTCTCTGGCCTGACCGTGATTTTCCTCTTCAGCCTGATGCTCGCCGCCGGCGTCGCGCCCACCGGCGATTGGGGCGCGCTCTTCAACGCGGGCGTCTTGCTGCCGCTGGGCCTGCTCCTCACCGAGCTGCGCGCGCGTGGGCGCAGCGTGTGGCCCGTCCTGTTGTTGCTCATCGCCTATCGCCTCACGCCGCGCCTCTTCGTTGATCCGCGTGTCTTCGAGCTGCAAGGTCTCCCTGAATTGCAACATCTCTACAGCCACCTGGCGATCTGGTTTGCGCTGGTTCCGCTCGGCCCCTTGCTGTGGCTGCTGCGCCAGATTTTGCGTGATAAAACGTTCTCGCGCGGGCTGCGCCTGGGATTGAGCGGCAGCGCGGCGGCATTCCTGGCACTGGCCTGGCTGCTCGGCTATTTCGTGTTGGGCGCGCCCGGCTTCACCAACGATAGCTATCTCATCATCATGGAGGAGCAGGCCGACCTCAGCGCCGCGTACAGCATCCCCGACCGGGAGGCGCGCCTGCAATACGTCTACGACACGCTCGTGGAGTCCGCCGAGCGCACGCAGTCCCCGGTGCGCGCCGAGCTCGACCGGCGCGGGCGCACCTATCGGCCCTACTATCTGATCAACATGATCCGGGTGGATGGCCCGTTGCTCTCCGTGCGGCGCTTCGAGCGGCTGCCCGGTGTGGCGGAAGTGATCCGCAATCCCAACGTGCGCATCTATCGCTATCCCGTCCCGTTTCCTGGATATACCACGCTTCCCACGCCGCCCGCAGGATTGCAGGAGAATCTGGCGGCCATCAACGTCGCGGGCGCGTGGGCGCTCGATGTCACGGGCGCGGGCATCGTCGTCGCCGGGCAGGATACCGGCTACGAGTGGGATCATCCCGCGTTAATTCGCCAGTATCGCGGTTGGGATGGCGCGACCGTGAGCCACGCCTACAACTGGCACGATGCCTGGAGCGATTTCGACATCCCCACCGATGCGGACGGCCACGGCACGCACACGATGGGCACGGTGTTGGGCGATGATGGCAACCGCAACCGCACCGGCGTCGCGCCGGATGCGCAGTGGATCGGCTGCCGCAACATGCGGCGCGGCCTGGGCAATCCCGGTGCCTATGCCGAGTGCATGGAGTTCTTCCTCGCGCCCTATCCGCCCGGCGGCGACCCGTTCCGCGATGGCGATGTGTACTACGCGCCGCACCTCACCACCAACTCGTGGGGCTGCCCGCAGATCGAAGGCTGCCAGCCCGATACGCTCGAGGCTGGCGTGGCGGCGCTGCGCGCAGCAGGGATTATGAGCGTCGTTGCGGCGGGCAATGATGGTCCCGCCTGCGAAACCGCCAGCACGCCGCCTTCCAACTATGCGACCTCTTTTGTGGTGGGGGCGGTCTATAGCTACGGCGATAACCGCATCACCAGCTTCAGCAGCCGTGGGCCGATAGGCGACCTCCTCAAGCCCGACATCGTTGCGCCGGGCTACGAGGTGCGCTCTAGCATCCCCGGCGATGGCTACGGCACGGCATCAGGCACCTCGATGGCGACGCCGCACGTCGCGGGCCTCGTCGCGCTGCTCTGGTCAGCCGACCCCGCGCTCATCGGCGATATTGATGCGACCGAGGCGCTCATCCGCCAGACCGCTACTCCCAAGCCGCTGAATACCATCTGCACCTCCGAACAGGCCACGCAGACCGATCCGCTGGGGCTGTCCGAAAACACGCCCATCTGCGGCTGCGGCGATGTCACCGGCACGCCCAACAATGTCTACGGCTACGGGCTGATCAATGCTGAGGCGGCGGTCAAGGCGGCGTTGGGGGAGTAGGAGAGACCTCACGCAAAGAAATCAAATGCACCACCCAATCGGCTGGAAGCTGGTTGCGTGAATAATCGAAAGCGTTCCCAACGTATTTCGTGTATCAGCCGGGCCGTCCACGAATGTCACACGAATCCACGAATGGCGGGTCGTTGTATTCGTGTATTCGTGAACTATTCGAGGGCGGCAAGCGCGGCGCGTTCAAACTTGTGGCTTGATGCTTGTTGCTTGTGACTTGTGGCTACGGCCTGTTGCTTACGGCTTGCTGCTGTGTTACAATAGTAGCATAGCATGAAAGGAGGAAAACCTATGCTCGAAGTACGCGATTTCGTAGCCTCGCGGTTGTATAGCGATGAAGAAGCCGTGATCCAGGACGCGCTGCGGCACCTCCTGCGCGCGCGCCCTGATTTGCGCGTGCAACTGGCAATCCATCGTTACCAGACTGAAGCGCTGTCTCTGGCAAAAGCTGCCAGCCTCGCCGGTGTGAGTTGGGCGCAAATGCACGAAATTCTGGTGGAAAACGGCATCCAGCCACGTCTGGGGCCGGAAACCTTCGATGAGGCTCAAGAAGAAGTCGCTGTATTGCGCAAGTACTTTGAGACGCAGCCATGACTATCATCAGCAACACCACCGTCCTCTCCAACTTCGCCGCGATAGGACAACTGGAATTGCTTGAGCGGCTCTACACAATGCTCTACATCTCCACCGAGGTGTACGCCGAGATTCAGGCGGGACTCAATGAAGGGTATCGTTTCTATGCTGGCATCGAAGCTCACATCTACCCCCTGGCAGCAACCGGTTGGATTCACTTGACCAGCGTGACCGGCGAACAGGAATTGCAATTGCAGGTACGCTTGCCACAGCGGCTGCACAGCGGCGAAGCTTCCTGCCTGGCGATTGCCAAACAGCGCGGATGGATTCTGCTGACCGATGACCTGGCGGCACGCAAACAGGCTGCCCGAATGAGCATACAGGTTTCCGGTTCAATAGGCTGCCTGGTCATGGCTGTCGAGCGGAAAATTCTCACATTAGAGCAAGCCAATCACTGGCTTAACGTGTTACAGCAATACAACTACCGCTCACCAGTTACAGACCTGACGCCTTTACTCCCCCGACATTGAGCGTAACTTTTAAATTACGCCGTGCTACATTCGTGGCTGGCAACCAGAACCATCATCCGCAACGTGACCGCTTGACCCACGCCGCCCTGCCCTTGACGCTGCGGCTCTCGCGGGTATAATCCGGCGTGGAGTGATGATGAGTGAATGGCGTGTGACGATACAGGATATGTTGGAGCTCGGGCCCTGGCAGCGGCTCTTTTTTTCGCGCTACCGCTGGCTGGCGCTGGTCCCGCTGTTGTTGCTGGGGATGCTTGCCGCGTTAGGGGGCGGCTGGCTGATCGTGAGAGTCCATCCGTTGGTGGTCTTCGCGCTGGTGATCGGGATGGGCTACCTGGCGCTGGCGCTGCACAACATCGAGGTGGCCTACTGGGGCATGATCGGG
>DAOTXC010000042.1:0-14755 GCA_034435555.1 Anaerolineae bacterium | reverse complement strand
GCGGTTGCCCGCGTAATGGCGCAAGAACGTCTCCGCCATCTGGCTCCGCGCCGTGTTGCCGGTGCAGAGAAACAATACTCGTGGTTTGTTGTTCATGGTTGCTCCTATGGATGCGTACTGCGTAATACGTAATGCGTAAAGAGCCTGCGCATAATGTTACGCAGTACGCATTACGAATTACTTTTACCCAAACCGCCCCGTAATATAATCTTCCGTCCGCTTATCCTTCGGATTCGTGAAGATCTCGCGGGTCGCGCCGTATTCCACCAGGTAGCCAGCGCGCTCTTCATCCACCATAAAGAACGCGGTGTAATCCGAGACGCGGGCCGCCTGCTGCATGTTGTGCGTCACTACGATAATTGTGTACTCCTCGGCCAACGTGCGCATGAGCTCTTCGATGCGCAGCGTGGCGATGGGATCGAGCGCGGAGGCCGGTTCGTCCATCAGCACGATGTCGGGCTGGATGGCGATGGCGCGGGCGATGCACAGCCGTTGCTGCTGCCCGCCGGAGAGCGCCAGCGCGTTTTGCTGCAACTTGTCCTTCACCTCATCCCAGAGCGCCGCGTGGCGCAACGTCTGCTCTACGAGCTCATCCATGTTGCCGCGGAAGCCGTTGATGCGCGCACCCCAGGCCACATTCTCGTAGATGCTCTTGGGGAAGGGATTGGGCTTCTGAAAGACCATGCCCACACGGCGGCGCACCTCTACCGCGTCCACATCGGGCGCGTAGATGTTTTGCCCTTCGAACAACACCTCACCTGTGACTCGCGCGGTGGGAATCAGATCGTTCATGCGATTGAAAACCCGCAGCACGGTGCTTTTGCCGCAGCCCGAAGGCCCGATGAAGGCGGTGATTTTGCGGGCTTCTACTTTGATTGAAGTGTCTTTGACGGCGCGGAAAGGGCCATAATGCACTTCCAACCCCCGCGCTTCGACGGCGCAGCCGTTATGCTCAGTGGCCGGCTGAAAGGTGTGTGATAATGAAATTCCCATGTTATACGCTCCTGCTATAACGATTGCGCAACAGCACCGCCGTTGCGTTGAGGCTCAACAACAAAACCAGCAATACCAGAATGGCAGCGGCAGCCAGGCTGCGGTACTGATCTTGCGGGCGGGTGGTCCACTGGTAAATCTGGATGGGCAGCGTGGTGAACTTGGAGAACGGCCCGCTGGGATCGAGCGCGACGAAGGCCGACGCGCCCACCACTACCAGTGGCGCGGTCTCGCCGATAGCGCGGGAGATCGCCAGAATCGTGCCGGTGAGGATGCCCGGCAGCGCATTCGGCAGCACATGATACCAGATCGTCTGCCAGCGCGTCGCGCCCAGGCCATAGCTCGCCTCGCGCAGTGAGTTCGACACGGCCTTGATCGCCTCTTGCGCGTTGATAATCAGCAGTGGCAGAATGAGCAGCGCCAGCGTCAGCCCGGCGGAAAGCACTGTGCGCCCGTTGGCGGTGGTGGCATCCACCACGCCCAACATCGCTCCGCTGGTGAGCGGCTCTAGCCCACGCACGAAAATCGCCAGCCCCAACATGCCGTAGATGATCGAAGGCACGCCCGCGAGATTGTTGATGTTGGTCTGGATGATGCGATTCACGAGATTATCGGCGGCATATTCTTCGAGATAGATGGCCGCACCCACGCCGATGGGGAAGGCAAAAGCAATCGTGATGAAGATCGTCCACAGCGACCCCAGCACAGCGGTACGCACCCCGGCCAGCTCCGGCTTGCTCGATTGTGGCATTCGCAGAAACGTGGGTGTCAGCCACGAGCGAAACTCTACTTTGGCCTGCGGGTATTTTTCGGCGGCTTCGGTGAGGACTTGCTCGCGGCGGAACAGCGAATCGGTAAGCGACCAGGTGGCCTGGATCTGTGGTTCGACCACGCGCTCCAACACCAGTGCGTAGACGCTCGCGCGGTCGCGCTCTGCGAACGGCTGGTCGTTCTCGAAGCGGCGCAGCAATCCTGCGGAGACATGGGCGGCTAAAATCTCTGTCAACTGCTCCTTGCTCAGGTCTTCCAGCGGCACTCCCTCGATAGCGAGGCTGTCCGGATCCACGCGGTTTTCGATAGCCGCTAACCCGAAGGATTCGTCAATGATGTTGTAAAGCAGCGCGCCCAGCGCAATGATGGCAATGATAATCGCGCCCAGGAAGAGCGCGCTCCACACACGTCCCACGCGATGGCGGCGCGCAGTTTGCGGATTAAATGGGCCTGTCTGCGTCATTCGTACACCTCCCGGAAGCGCCGCACCACCTCATTGCTGACCAAGTTCAGGGTCAGCGTCATAAAGAACAGCATCAGCCCGATGGCGAAGATGCTGTTATAGTCAATGGAATCGTAGCTGAGGTCTCCGCCGCTGATGCGGACGATGTGCCCGGTCATGGTCTCGGCGGCTTTGAAGGGGTTGAAGGTGAAATTCGGCCCGGCACCAGCAGCGACGGCAACAATCATTGTCTCGCCGATGGCGCGGGAAGCGGCAATAATGAACGCCGCCGTGATGCCGGAAAGCGCCGCCGGCAGCACTACCTTGACCGCCGTTTCCAGCCGGGTCGCACCCAGCGCGTAGGCGGCTTCGCGCAGGCTGCGCGGCACCGCGCTCAGCGCGTCCTCGCTCATCGAAGTCACCAGCGGCAGGATGAGAATCCCCATCACCAGCCCGGCGGAGGCCGTATTGTAGATTTCCACCGTGTTAGCGCCGAAGATTGTCCGCAGCAGCGGGGTCATAAAGCTTAGCGCAAAATAGCCGTAGACCACAGTGGGAACACCTGCGAGCACTTCGAGAATCGGCTTAAGCACGCTGCGCGTGCGCGGTGTGGCATACTCACTCAGATAGATGGCCGCGCTCAGGCCCAACGGCAACGCCACCAGCAGCGCGATGGCGCTGGTCATAAAGGTTGCGTTCATCAACGGCCAGATGCCGAATTGTAAAATCGCCGGTTGCCAGCGGGTCGTGCCAAAGAACTCCACCAGCGTTACTTCAGGACTGGCAAAGAACAGCATGGACTCGCGCCCCAGCACATAGACGATGCCAATGGTGGTGATGATAGAAATCGCGCCACAGAGAAACAAAAATCCCTGAATCAGGGTTTCGCTCAGGCGCAGGCGTTTCTGTAATCTGGTGGCGGCTTGCGTTGCAGGCCGCGCGTTGCTCAGCGCGGGAGCGTGATCAGTTGTTAGTGTCATTGGTCATCTACTCCTGTTGACCATAGACGACGGACCACAGACCAGGAAGATCTGTCGTCCGCCGTCTTTTTGTTTGTTGTAAGTTGTCGCCCGTCTGTTGTCAGCTTCTACTCCACTGCATCGAGCCACGCCTGCATTGCCGCTTCGAGCGCGACTTCGCTGGCGGGGAAGTACCCGGCGGCGACGATCTCTTCGTTGACGAAGGTGAGGTAGAAGTTGATGAAGGCGGCGACCTGCGGCTTCTCGCGCATGATCGTAGCATCGGAGTAGATGAAGAGCGGGCGGGCGAGGGGGTAGGAGTTGTCATCCACAGTAGCGGCGCTGGGGGTGACGTCATCAATTGAGAGGATGTTGAGCACATCGGTGTTTTCCTCATAGTAGGCGTAGCCGAAGAAGCCGATGGCGTAGGGGCTGCCGGTGATGCCGCGCACCAGGATATTGTCGTCCTCGCTCAGTTGCAGGTTGCTGGCGTTGAGCAGGGGGGCCATATCCTTATCGAAGACTTCCTCCACGAAGTAATCGAAGGTGCCGCTATCCGTGCCGGGGATGAAGCGCAAGATGGCTTCGTTGGGCCAATCGGGATTGACGTCCGACCAGCGCTCGGCGGTGAAGATCGCGGCGAGTTCGTCCATGCTGGCATTGGTGATGAAGGTGTTGTCCTTGTTCACCACGACCGCCAGGGCATCCGTGCCTACGCGGAACTCGATGGGTTCGCGCCCGATAGCGCGGCAGGATTCGATCTCGGACTCCTTGATGGGGCGGCTGGCATTGGCGATGTCACTCTCGCCGGCGACACAGAAGCGCTCGTAGCCCGCGCCGGAGCCGATCATGTCAATGGTGATATTGCCGCCGTAGCCCTCATCGCGGAACCGTTCTGCTATGCGCTCGGAGAGCGGGTACACGGTGGAACTCCCGGCGGTGATGATGTCGCCGCGCACGTCCAACGGATTCACTTCGGGCAGCAGGCTATCGCCTGTTGCGATGAAGATACCCGTGGCCTGATCCTGGGTTGCCGGCGCCTCAGTGGGCGCTGGCCCACAAGCGGTCGCCAGCAGAGCGACCAACAGTAAACTGATAATCCATAAACGACGCATGTTATCTTCTCCTCCATATCCTTTAGTTTAGAAGTGTGTTTCCACACTTTCTATCCTAACACGGCTGTATTAACGCTACTTCAAGGGGATGTTAACAATTGGTTAAGGTTGGAAAAGCGTTAATTTTTCGCAGAGTGTGCCAGGAATGGGAGGTGTTCAAGGATGGCTTGCGTAGCCGGAGGAGGCTCGTGAGGGGAGATAAAGTCGCGGGGGTAGGATTTTTCCTACCCCCGCGCGGTTTTTGCGTGTGGCTTGTTGTTTACGTCTCTTGCGGCGCAAGCGGTAGGGTGAAAGTGAAGGTGCTCCCCGCGCCTTCGATGCTCTCGGCCCAGATTTTGCCGTCGTGGGCCTGGACGAGGTGCTTGGCAATCGCCAGGCCCAGCCCCGTGCCGCCGCCCGAACGGGCGCGATCCGCCTTGTAGAAGCGCTCGAAGATGCGCGGCAGGTCGGCAGCGGGGATGCCGACGCCGGTATCGGCGACGCTGATCTCCACAAAATCGTCTTGGGCCGTGGCGGTCACTGTGACCACACCCTCCGTCGGCGTGAATTTGATCGCGTTATGCACCAGGTTGGCGACTACCTGGCGGATGCGGTCGGCATCTGCCAGCACCATCAGGGGCGTGTCCGGCAGCGCGACGTTGAGCGTCACCTGCGTGCGTGCCGCCTGGGGGCGGAGCTGCGCCAGTGGCGGCGCGATGATCTCTTGCACGGAGATGGGGGTGATGTTGAGTGGCACTTTGCCCGATTCGATGCGCGAGAGCTCCAGCAGCTCCTGCACCATCTGCGTGATCGTTTCGAGCTCCTGCTCCATGTGGCCGAGGAAGCGCCTTGCGGCGGGCGGATCGTCAATCGCGCCATCTTGCAGCGTCTCCACCACGATCTTAAGCGAGGCCAGCGGCGTGCGCAGCTCGTGGGAGATGTTGCTGATGAAGTCGCGCCGCACGGTCTCCAGCCGCCGCACCTGGGTGAGGTCCTGCACGATGACGAGGATGCGCGGCGGCCCTTGCGCCGTGAGCGGGGTGATGATCGCTTGTAGGAAGATGTCCGGCAGCCCGACCTCGATGGTTTGACGCTGCTCCGTCCCTGTCTGGCGGCAGCGCTGCCACAGATCAATGAGCTGGTGGTTGTAGACCGCCTGCGCGAAGGTGCGGCCCGTCACGTTGGCCTGCCGGATGCCCAGGATGCGCAGGGCGGCGGGATTGCAGAGGAGCACCTTGCCCGCTTCATCGGTGATGATGACCCCATCGGCCATTGTGGTCAACACCACGGCGAGCTGCTGTTGCTCCTGCGCCAGGATGTCCATCTTCTCCTCGAGATGTTCGGCCATCTGGTTGAAGGCGCGGTTGAGCTGGCCGACCTCGTCCTGGGTGGTGGGGAGTACGCGCGCGCTCAGGTTGCCGGCGGCCATCTCCTGCACCGTCCGCGTGAGGTGGAGGATGGGGGCGGTGGTGCGCTGCGCAATGTAGAGCGCCAGCAGCACGGCGAGGAGCGCGGTCAACAGCCCGGAGGCCAGGATCGTCCGGCGCAATTGGCTGACGTTTGCCTCGATCTCAGCGAGCGAGAGGGAGAGCCGCACGATACCCAGGAGCTCCTCGCCGCTGTGGATGCTGGCCGCGGTGTACATCAAGTCGTAACCGAGGGTACGGCTGTAGCGGATGTCGCTGCCGTAGCCCTGGTGTAGCGCGCGTTGCACCTCAGGGCGGTAGAGATGGTTCTCCATTTCTTGCCGGTCGGTGTGCGATTCGCCCCAGACCGTGCCATCTGGCGCGATGATGGTGATGCGCTGGTCGAGCACGGCGGCCCAACGCTGTGCCAGTGCATCCAGCGCCTCGGGCGAGTCCGCCTGGGTCTGGAGCGCGGGGGCAATCGTGTTTGCCATCAGCTGCGCTTGTGAGATGAGATGGGTCTCTAGCGTGTCATAATAGGCCCGCCGCGCATGTTTGGAGATGTAGAGCGTCAGACCAAGTGTGGCTAATACGCTAATCGCTGCAAAGGGAATTAAAATGCGCCAACGAATGGAACGAAACATGGTTCACCCCTCAAAACGGTAGCCAATCCCCCGCGCTGTGATGATGCGGGTCGGATTGGCAGGATCAGGTTCGATTTTCTCGCGCAGCCAACGGATGTGGACATCAACCGTGCGGCTGCCGCCGCTGAAGTCCCAGCCCCAGACATCTTCCAGCAGTTGCTCGCGAGAGAGGACGCGCCCGCGATGGTCGGCGAAGTAGGCCAACAGCTCGTACTCCTTGGGCTTGAGGTGGAGCAACTCACCGTCGCGGTAGACCTCGCGCCGGCTCAAGTCAATCTGTAAATCGCCGAAGCGCCGTTGCTCCTCGGAGTGGGCGGCGGGCGGTGGGGCGCTCTCCTCACGCAGCAGGCGCACCCGGCGCAGGTGCGCCTTGATGCGGGCGAGCAGCTCGCGCATACTGAAGGGCTTGGTGATGTAATCGTCCGCGCCTACTTCCAACCCCACGATCTTGTCAATCTCGTCGTCGCGCGCGGTGAGCATCAGAATGGGAAGGTTGTGCTCCTGGCGCACGACGCGGCAGACCTCGATACCATCCATGCCGGGCAGCATGATGTCGAGCAGGATCAGGTCGGGCTGCTCCTCACGCACCAGGGCGAGCGCGGTGTGGCCGTCGGCTGCGGTGCAGACCTCGTAGCCCTGTTTCTTGAGATTGTATTCCAGGGTCTCGCGCAAAACGAGCTCGTCTTCCACCACCAATATCTTTTCGGTCACGCGCTTTTCCTCTCAAAAATGGTAAGCAGTGATGGAATATGGGTTAGGGGAAAGTCCATTCCCATTACCCATCACTCGTCACCCGTTTCCTTCAGGCTTAAGCATAGTCCTTTTTCCAAACTTTACCAATCACCCATAAAAAATCCCCGGCCTACATCAACAGGTCGGGGATCTGTTCCATCGCTTGGGCGTATCAGACCGATGGCAACAGCTCCATGAAGCGGATCGCGGTCTGCACGCCTTGATAGAGATTGGGCAGATGGACCTTCTCGTTGGGAGCGTGGAGATTGTCGTCGGGCAGGCCGAAGCCCATCAGGATCGTCTCGATGCCCAACACCTTTTGGAAGGTGGCAACAACGGGAATCGAGCCGCCCTCGCGCATGAAGAAGGGCGTCACGCCGTAGCCCGCCTCGTAGGCGCTGACGGCGGCCCGCATCGCCGGGCTGTCGCGGCGCACCATCGCGCCGTATCCGCCTTGCAGGTAATCAACCTTCACGCTGATGCCGGGCGGCGCGATGGCGGTCAGGTAGTCGGTGATCAGTTGGGCGATCTCGTCTGGCTCCTGGTCGGGCACGAGCCGCATGGAGATCTTGGCGTAAGCCTTGCTGGGCAGCACCGTCTTGACGCCCGGTTCTGTGTAGCCGCCCCAGATGCCGTTGATATCCAGCGTGGGGCGGGCGCTCAGCCGCTCGATAATGGTGTACGCCTGCTCGCCCCAATCGGTGGTGACGTGCGCCTCCTTGAGCCATTGCTCGCGCTCGAAGGGAAGGCGGGCCATCTTCGCGCGCTCGTCCTCCGTCAGTGGACGCACCCGGTCGTGAAAGCCGGGGATGGTGATCTCGCCTGACTCGTTCTGGAGTTGGGCGAGCATCCGGGTGAGCGCGTTGATGGGATTGTTGACCGCGCCCCCGTAGGAGCCGGAGTGGAGGTCCTGCGCGGGGCCGGTCACTTCGACCTGGACGTAGCACATCCCCCGCAGCGCGTAGACGATGGCGGGCGCATCCGGCCCCAGGATGTGCGAATCGGAGATGAGGGCCACATCGGCGGCCAGGAGCGCCGCGTTTTGGCGGATGAAGGGCGCGAGGTTGGGGCTGCCGATTTCCTCCTCACCTTCGAAGAGGCACTTGAGGTTGACGGGCGGGCGCCCGGAGTTTTTGTGGAACGCTTCCGCCGCCTTGACGTGGACGTAGAGCTGGCCCTTGTCATCCGAAGCGCCGCGCGCGAAGAGATCGTCGCCCGCGAGGGTCGGCTCGAAGGGCGGGGTCTTCCAGAGCTCGAGCGGCTCCGCCGGCTGGACGTCGTAGTGCCCGTAGATGAGCACCGTGGGAGCGTCTGGCCCGGCGGCGAGCCATTCCGCGTAGACGATGGGATGTCCGGGGGTCGCCATGACCTCCGCGTGCGGGAAGCCGGCCTCTAGCAGGCGAGCCTTGAGCCAATCGGCAGCGTGGGCGACGTCGTCTCGATGCTCGGCCTGGGTGCTCACGCTGGGGATGCGGAGAAATTCTTGCAGTTCTGCCAGAAAATCATCCTGATGTTGACGTGCGTATTCAGCTGGTTTCATAGTTTATGATGACCCCCGTTGCAAATATGTTTCGGCTCAAAGTGGTAACTACTCAGCCTGAGTCGTTACACAAAGTGTAGCACAAAGCCGGGAATAGACAAAGTCAGGGATTGTGAATGCGCCAGCTCGAGCCGAAATTGTCGAGGTGGTAGATGCGCTGGTTGATGTCGCGGAGATAGGTGCTCACGTTGTGCATCCCCGTCCAGGTGTAGTTCTGCATCCAGCTGTCGAAGCCGCTCTCCTGCGCGGTGGCCCAGCCCAGCCCGTTGCGGACTTCGGGGTAGCTGCGCCATATCAGCCCGAAGCCACGGACGGGTTGGTACAAACCGGCGGGCGGTGTGATGCCGGGATCGCTCTCCGGGTCGCCCTCGCGGAAGTTATCGGCGTAGCTATACCAGCGCCCCGTGTTGTAGAAGACGTAGATGCGTTGGGTGTGCTCGAACCAGATCATCACGCCGTTCTCGAAGGGCTGCTGCGCGGCCCAGGTCGTGTGCAATTCCTCAGGGCAGCGGCCCGGTGGGTTGGCGGCCATCTCCGGCGCCCAGGCGTGCGCGCAATTGATGACGAGCGTGATCTCTGCGTTCGTTTCGCCGTGGGCATTGCGCAGGGTCAAGTGGATGGGACTGTTATCGGGGTTGATGGTGGCGACGCCCTCGTTGGGCGTGCCCACGTATTCGACAGGCGGAGCGGGCAGCGCGCGCCGGTCGTACCACCAGATGGCGGCCTCGGTCGCGCCTTCCCCCCGCCAGCGCAGGGTGACGGTGTCTCGCTCGGTGATCGCCATTGGCTCAGCGGTGAAGGAGAGGATGACGGGCGCGGTGGGGGGTGTCGGGGACGGTATAGCGGTGGGGACCTCTGTGGGCGCTTGCGTTGGCGCATCGGTTGGCGCGTCCGTCGGCGGCTCGGTGGGGAGGGCGGTTGGCGCTTCGGTGGTCGGAGCCTCCGTGGTGGGCGCTTCGGTCGGGGCGTCGGTCAGCGCCTCGGTGGGCACGTCGGTGGGTTCGGCGTCGGGAGCGAGCTGGCAAGCCAGCAATAGCAACAAAAGAAATGCAATGGCGACTGCAATGTATTTGTGTTGCAAGGGACACCTCCTTCAAAAATAGTGAATCTGCGAATGGTGAATGGCGAATAGCCAAACAAAAATCTGCTAAATCCGCCCAATCTGCTGATAAGCATTTTCGTGCTGGATGGTGTGCGCCAGCACCGGTGTCTCCCTAGAAAATAGCCTGAGCGTAAGACAGGTTGGCAACCTGTCCTACATTATTTCCCCAACAGCGCGCGCGCCTGTTGCGCGATGTCCTCAGGCGTCAGGCCGTACTGCGCCTGGAGCACCTTGTAGGGCGCGGAAGCGCCGAAGCGGTTGACGCCCATGCTGGCCCCCTCGCTGCCGACGAAGCGCTCCCACCCGGCGGTGACGCCCGCTTCGATTGAAAGGCGCTTGGCGACGTAGCCGGGGAGCACCTGCTCCCGGTAGTCGGCGGGCTGCGCGGCGAAGAGCTCCCACGAGGGCAGGCTGACGACCCGCGCGCCGATCTTCTCTGCCGCCAGGAGCGCCTGCGCGGCCAGGGCGTCGGCGACTTCCGACCCGGTGGCGATGAGCAGCAGGTCGAGCGCGCCGGTGGGCGTGTCGCGGAGGATGTAGCCGCCGCGCGCGACGCCCTCCAGCGCGACCTCCGGCGTGGTGATGATGGGGAGATTCTGCCGCGTGAGCGCCAGGGCGACCGGGCCGTCGCGCTTTTCCAGCGCGACCTTCCAGGCGGCGGCGGTCTCGTTGGCGTCCGCCGGGCGCAGCACGGTCATCCCAGGGATGAGCCGGAGCGCCATGAGCTGTTCTACTGGCTCGTGGGTGGGGCCGTCCTCGCCGACGTAGATGGAGTCGTGCGTCCAGACGTAGATGACGGGGAGCCGCATCAGCGCGGCGAGGCGCACCGCCGGGCGCATGAAATCGGAGAAGATCAGGAAGGTACCCCCGTAGGGTTGCAGGCCGGGGTAGGTCGCCAGCCCGTTGAGCAGCCCCGCCATCGCCAGCTCGCGCACGCCGAAGCGGAAGTTGCGCCCTTCCGGCGTCTCGCGCTGGAATTCGGGGTAGCCCTTGAGGAAGGTCTTGTTGGAGGGATCGAGATCGGCAGAGCCGCCTAGCAGCTCCGGGATGGCGGGTGCGAGCGCGTTGAGCACTTTGCCGGAAGCGGCGCGGGTTGCGATGGGCTTGTCGGCGGCGGTGAAGGCGGGTAGCGCGGCCTCCCATCCGTCGGGGAGCGCGTCTGCCATGAGGCGGCGCAGTTCGGCGGCCTCGGTGGGATGGGCGGCGGTGTAGTCCGCGAACAACTCCTCCCAGGCGGTGTGGGCCTGCGCCGCGTTCCGCCCGGCCTCGCGGTAGTGCTCCAGCACAGTGGGCGGGAGGGCGAAGGGTTCCGCGAGCGGCCAGCCGAGGTTCTCGCGGGTGCGTTGTACCTCGTCCGCGCCCAGGGGCGCGCCGTGCGCCTCAGCGGTATCCTGCTTGTTGGGGCTGCCGTAGGCGATGTGGGTCCGGCAGATGATGAGGTGCGGTTTGCCGGGCGTCGTGCGCGCGGTGTGGAGCGCCGCATCAATGGCGGCGAAGTCGTGGCCGTCAATCTCCTGCACGTGCCAGCCGTAGGCGCGGAAGCGGGCGGCCACATCCTCCGTGAAGGTGATCTCGGTGCTGCCCTCGATGGTGATCTCGTTGTCATCGTAGAGGTAGATGAGATTATCCAGCCCCAGATGCCCGGCGATGGAGGCGGCCTCGTGGCTGGCGCCCTCCATCATCTCGCCGTCGGAGACGATAGCGTAGATGGTGTGATCGAAGAGCGGATAGCCGGGCCGGTTGAAGCGCGCGGCCAGGTGTTTGGCGGCGATCGCCATGCCGACGCCGTTGGCGAAGCCCTGACCGAGCGGGCCGGTGGTGGTCTCGATGCCCAGGTGCGGCTCGTATTCGGGATGGCCGGGCGTGTGGCTGCCCCATTGACGGAACTGTTGCAGCTCCTCCAGAGGGAGGGGGAAGCCGGTGAGGTAGAGCAGGCTGTAGAGCAGCATGGAGCCGTGCCCGGCGGAGAGGATGAAGCGGTCGCGGTTGGGCCAGGTGGGGGCGGCGGGGTCGTAGCGCAGGTGGCGCGTCCACAGGGTGTAGGCGACATCGGCCATGCCCATCGGCATTCCGGGATGGCCAGAGTTGGCCTTTTGGACGCCATCCATGGCGAGGATGCGCAGAGCATTAGCGTAAAGTTGGGTTGGTTCTGTTTGTGTCATATTCTCCTCCTAAAATCTGCAAATCTAAAAATCACTTGAAGCCTCTTGTTTTGAGGGGGGCGCACTTGTGGATAGTGCGGCTTTCAAAATTATGAAGGCGGAGGGATGAAAATACTCCACCGCCTACGTCAGTCGCGGGTCTGGCGATTCGCTCCAAGCAGCTGGCTTTGAGAGGAACGCCCCTTCCCCGAACGCGGAGCGTTTGCGCTCCGCGTGTGAGTATAGGCGCAAAGCGAGGGTTGTCAATCGTAATTTGGGCGAGGGGATATTTGACATCTTGCCTGCCCATGCTATACTACATGGCACACGGGTCGTTAGCTCAGTCCGGCAGAGCAGGGGCCTTTTAAGCCCAGGGCCACAGGTTCGAATCCTGTACGACCCATTCGGGGGAGACTAAAACCTCCGTAATGGATTATTGCAATCCGTTTATGTGCCTGGTAAGGTGCATACCAAATGGGGCCGTACTGCTTTCCAGGGCGCGCGGCTCCATTTGCGTTTAATTATGATGCTTCTTCTTCCTCCGGCAACTCGATCCCCCGAGCAGCCAGCCATTCCCGTGCATCTTCATCCTCGATAAACCAATCGGGGCCACGTTTTGCACCAGGTAATTTTCCCTCGATTAGCAATCTTCGGATGTATGCAGAGCTCACTCCAGCCACCTCAGCGAGCTCGACCGTCCTCCAATTACGTCGCGGCATACTCACCTCCTCGGTTACGTTACCGTTACGTTCAATGATAACCGCAATTCAATCCCCTGTCAAGACCTTTGAGATTTTTTTAAGATTTCTCCCTCTTTTCTTTTTGGCGGACGCGAGCCCCAACGCTACGCATCATCCGCCGCATTCCCCCAAGCCTGGCCCGCGCATCACAAACGAGTGGCATCCCCCGCCGCTTCACCGCTACGGGCCACCCCCGCGCATAATTATTTGCATATACCCCGCTATCAAACGTCCGATCTCCTTCCTGGAAGCACCGTAATTGCACCGTAGCTGCACCGGAGGAAGAACTCGTCACCCAAATCTCAACCACTAGCCAAAATACCCCATGGGCGGCCCGCTTTGGCGGAGCCGCTCACTTTTTTTTGCGCACGCCCCACTGCGCAGACGCAGTCGGGACGGCCTCACACTAGATGACGTCATCGTGTTGCTCAGGGCTACACCGCTGCCGTGCCGTGTTGGATGGAACAGCGCTCAGCCGCGCCCGCCACCGCGCCAAAGACCCCGGCGCAGTGGCGGGCTACTGGCTTCGCGCCCACAGAAGGCCACCCGCTCAACACCTCCATCCTCGGCCCGAAGGTGTGTAATGCCTTGTTGCTACGTCAGTTTGTAGCGATGGCCGTCCGCCCACGACAATGCCTGGTTGCCATAAGCCCCCCCCCGCCGCGTCCGCCATTTTAGCGCGCTGGCAAGGCAACCTGCTCAGCCGGGCCGAGGCCACCAGTAAGAGACGGCGGCCACCTGCTCGCTTCTTTGCTGCGAGGGTGATTGCGCGGTCTAAGGGCCTAACTTTTGATTTAAGCCTCCTTCGTCCCAAAAGCGCTCGACAGAGGCCGCCGTTACATCATCCCTGTGTCCCGTCCCGTCTGGCAGGCGCGGGCGCCCCTCGCGCAGTACGAACCGCCCCGCCGTGGCCCGCTTTGAGGATTAGGAGAGCGCGGGCCGCTGGCGGGGCGTGGTGATCCCCTGCGCTCCGGGCTTCGCGGCCTTGCTGGCGCGCGCTGTGGCGTCCTTGCGCGGCGGGGTGGGGCGCTGGCTCCGGCCCCGCTGTAGTACTTTCTGTGGGGAGGTGTCCCGTGTGTGCTGTTGGTGTCGTGTCTGTGGTGTCGGTGCGGGGGTTGGTGGCTGGCGACCCGTCCGTGGTGTACGTTGGCCGTGCCTGTTGTGGGTGGCAGGCGTCGCCGCTGGGTAATCCGTTCCGTGTGGGGCGTGATGGCTCGCGGGCGGTGGTTATCGCGCGTTACCGGTCGTGGTTGTGGTCGTCGGTCGTGCGGCCGGGGTTGGCCGGGCAGTCGTCTCCGGGTTGGGTCGCGCTGGTCGGGTTGGCGCGGCAGGTGGCGGCGGGGCAGTCGCTCGTTCTGGGGTGCTGGTGTGCTCCGCTGCCGTGTCACGCTTCGGTCGTGGCGTCTTGTGTCCGCTGGTTGGCGGGTCAGGGGGTGTGTCGTGGCTAGCCGGTCGCTGTGGTTCTTGGGTGGTGTGGGTCGTGAGGCCCCGTTGGTGGGGTTCACCGGCCCGCGTGACTTGTCGGGTCGCTGGTCGCCGCTGGTCGGGTCCGTGGTGCAGTCCGTGGTCGCGTCGGGTCGCGGTGTCGCGGTCGGGGATGCTCGCGGGGCGGACGCGCTCGTCCGTTTCCGCGCGGGGCAGTGCGGGGTGCAGCCGCTCGTCTTTGTCCCGGTTCTCTTTGGCGGGCGGCGCTGTGCTGGCTCGCTGGCTCACCGTTCTGCCGCTATGGTCCGCGCGGTGGAAGCGTCCGGGGGCGCGGTGGTCGGTTTCGTTTCGTCTTCTTGCCCGGTGCATCCGCGCTCCGGTAAGCCGCTCTTGCCCTCTGTCTCCTCCTCGCGCTGTTTCGGTGGCTTTGGGTCGGGTACTTGGGCCACGCTCGCCTTCGCTGCTGGCCTGGGCCTGCCGGTGGTCGTGTTCCTCTGTGGGGTCGGGCGCTCTGCGTTGCCGTCCGGCTGGGGCGGGTCGTGGGTTCCTGCTGGCCCCGCTGGGCCGTGGGTTCAGGGCTGGCGTTTCGTGGCGCGGCGCTTGGTGTAGCGGCGCGCCTTTTTTTTGCGCCCCAGGCCCCGCTTTCGGCGTGTTCTCCATTGCGAACGGTCGGCAATGGCGCCGGCGATGCCGGCGGCGCAGACGCCGCCTCTCCACGGTCTTTGTCCGCAACGAACGAACCCACGCTTGTCGAAAGATGCCTTGT
>DAOTXC010000041.1:0-12168 GCA_034435555.1 Anaerolineae bacterium | reverse complement strand
ACCGGCTGCGGAGCCAGCGGCGCAGGGGCCAGCGGTGAGAACAATCCCGCCACGAGGGCGACAACCATTATCGAAGCGATTACTCTGCGGTTCATGGTATTCAAGCCTCCTCCATGAAATATATGTTGAGATTGAGTGAAAAACAGATACATTAGGGGATTAACTATCGAGCATCGCTTGCATCGCATCTCCTTGGCTTTTGATCTGGTCACACGATGTAGCGTGGGTGGATGGTTGACTTGTATACCAATTATAACACATCTAATAAGGTTTTGCCACTTCTGAGAAGAAAGCAAACCGTTTTGTTTTGGAAATTGCTCCAAAATGTAACTACTCACCCTGGCTCCGAGGGGATCGTCAGATCCTCGTCAAGTCAAAATTATCTAGGACTACATTGTATAGCAGCCTGGAATTTGCTTGGGCCTCCATGTCGGATCTGGCGATCCGGCTAGAGCCTGAGTAGATACTCCAAAATTGCGCTTGATGCCAACAAGAGCGCGCAGCGAAGGCAAAGCGGGCGAGCGAATCAGGCACGGAAGAGGGCGCTCAGGGGGTGCAACGCTCCGGCGCGGGGTAGGGGATGTCCTCCTCCCAGGGCAGCGCTTCGGCCCCAGAGAGCACCCACAGCTTAAGCGGTGCGTCTTCGCAGGCCCGCCAGCTGAATTCGAGTATCCCGTGGGGCAATTCGGTCGCCGCTGTGACGTATTCGCGGTAGTAGCGATAGGTTCCGCTCCCCCCGCTGGCCTGGAACTGCACCTGCCCATGCCAGAGTCCTTGCGCGGGATCGTCCTCCCAGGTCAGCAGGATGGGCGGCTCCAGCGTCAGGGGGATGGTTGCGGTGGGCGTCGCCACGGCGAGCAGCGCCGGCGTGGGGGTGAGCGCCGGTAAGTCCGCCACCTCCACGGTCACGCGGATGGGGTTGGAGACCCGCTGGCCCGTGGGTGTGTGGATCTCCCAAACGCTGGTGTACTGCCCGGCTTCCTGGGGGGATTGCAACGGCAGCACGATCTGCGCCTCGCCGCCTGCCGGCACCGGCGCGATGTGCAGGCTGTTCGGCGCGCCCAGGGCGTCACCGGAGATCAGCCGGAGCGTCATCCCTTCCGGCCAATCGCAGCTGGCGCGATTGCGCAGCGGGATGTATAGCAGCAGCGGGGTGGCGGGCGGGACGACTTCGTTGGAGGGGAGCCGGTACAGCCGTCCCACGTCGGCGCGGATGGTGCAGACGCTTGCTATCATTGTTGGCGTGATGGGGACAACGGTCTCCACCGCCGCCGTCGCCGTCATCGTGGCGGTGGGTGTGGGCGGCAATGGTGTGGCGGTTGCCGTGGCGATGATCGCCGCTGTGGGCGGCGGCACGGGCGAGGCCAGGAGCGCGATGGGCAAGCGGTCATTGAGCGCCGCCCAGCCCAGTGTGCCTGCCAGGATCGCCAGCAGCGTCACCCCCAACAGCTTGAGGACGCGGGGCAGCAGGGCCGGCTTGGGCGTTGGCTGAACGGGTGTCTTGGGCGCGACCGGGGGCGGCGGCTCCAATAGCGATTGGGGCTGCATCCGCAACGCGGGCCAGGTGCGCAACAGCGGCTCTTCTTCCTCGATAACGCCCCCTGACCGAGTGCGTGTGGTGGGAGGGGGCGTGTCGGGCGCAGCCGGGGAGGAGATCCCAATGACGGTGCGCAACGCATTTGCCAGCTCCGCCCCGCTCTTGTAACGCTGCTCCGGCCTTTTGGCGAGCATCTTCATCAGGATCGGCTCGAGGGCCGGCGGCAGGGTGGGGATGATTTTGAGCGGTGAGGGCACGGGATCGTTGATGTGCTTCATCACCAGGCCCATTGGTACTTCGGAATCGAAGGGTAATTGCGCGGTGAGCAGCTGATAGAGGACCACCCCCAGCGAGTAGATGTCCGAAGGCCCCTCGCCGGGCTGTCCCAATCCCACCTCCGGCGCCATGTAGGCCGGCGTGCCGACCATCGCGCCGCTGGCGGTCAAGCCCTTCAGGCTCAACATCCGCGCGATGCCAAAATCGGTCAGCACCGGCACATCGTTATCAATGAACATGATATTGGCCGGTTTGATATCGCGGTGGACCATCCCGCGCAGGTGAGCGTAGTTCAGCGCCTCCGCGATGCCGATGGCGATCCGCACCGCGGTGTCCGGCGGCAGCGGCGCATCCTTGAGCCGGTCTTTGAGCGTGAGGCCGTCAATGTACTCCATGACCATGTAGTAGACATCGAGCTCCTCGTTGTGGTCGAAGTCGAAGACCTGCACGATGTTGGAGTGGCGCAGCGTCGCCACGATACGCGCCTCGCGTTGGAAACGCTCGACGAAGCCCTCCTCTTCAGCCAGGAAGGGATGGAGCACCTTGAGCGCCACCATGCGATCCAGGTTGACCTGTTGCGCCTTGTAGACCTCGGCCATGCCGCCGTGGCCCAAATGCTCCAAGACCCGGTACTTGCCCAGGGTCTTATCCACGAGAAAGAGGACGCTGCTCAAAGTCGGCTCCGTTGTGCTGAAAGGGTTGTGCTAATCGCTCAGAATCTCCTGCGCCCGACAGTCACGGATGAAGCTCCGCAGCGCCTCCCAGGCCCGGTCGAAATCCTCGACGGGCACCAGGACGTGATCCCGCGCGAAGGCGGAGAGCAGGAAGACGCTTACGCCCTGCTCGGCGATTTTGCCGATCAGCGTCGCCACGTAGCCGGTCAGCCCCAATTCCAGGGGCAGATCGAAGGTGATCAGACGGTACAGGGGCGATTCCTCTGCGATCTCGAGGGTGGGGCGTGACAGTTCCCAGGTGGCGACGGGCAAGACCAGCGTGAGCTCGTCCTTGTCCCATAGCCAGGCCGTGAAGGGGCCTGGTACCTTATCTAACAGCCGGAGCACTTCCTGGATCTGCGTTGCGGGAATACTCAAAATCACGTAGTCTACGCCATCCGTGAAGAGATGGGTTTGACCAATCACATGTAGCAATCCGGGTGGCAGTTCCATGTCTCACCTCATTTCACACTATGGATTATCAACCGTTCACCACGCAGCTAGCATGCGCCTGCGTGAAGCCCCAAATGTTAGATACATTATACCCTCGAAAAAACGAGAGGCAAGAGCGGGATCAAATGACAAAGCCAGTGTTTGCAAGTACGCCATCGTCGCATCGGAGAACTCTGGTATAATTCACCACATGGCAATCCTATCAGCAACGAATCTGAGCAAATACTACGGCCCGGATGAGATTTTTAGCGAGATTTCCATCGCCGTGCATCATGATGAACGCATCGCCCTGGTGGGGCCGAATGGATGCGGGAAGAGCACGCTGCTGGAAATCCTGGCCGGGCACCTGGAGGCCGACGCGGGTAACGTCTATCGCGCCCGTGACGTGCAGCTGGGCTATCTGCCGCAAACGCCGGATTTTTCCAGCGAAGCGACCCTCTGGGAGGCGATGCTCGCCGTCTTCGCGCATCTGCAAACGCAGGCCGCGCAACTCCGCGTGTTGGAGCAGGAGATGGCTTCTTCGGACCTCGCCGTGCGCGAGGCCGCGATGGACAAATACGGCGTGATGCTGGAGTCCTTCGAGATGGCCGGCGGCTTCACCTATGAGGCCCGCATCAAGCAGGTGCTCGGCGGTCTGGGCTTCGCCGAGGGGGAGTTCAGCACGCCGGTATCGTACCTTAGCGGCGGCGAAAAGACCCGCGCGCTGTTGGCGCGTCTCCTGTTGGAGGAGCCGGAGCTGTTGCTGCTCGACGAGCCGACCAACCACCTCGACCTGGAGGGCATCGAATGGTTGGAGGAACAGCTCAAGGGGTGGCGGGGCGCGCTGATTATCGTCGCCCACGACCGCGCCTTTCTGGATGCAGTGGCCTCCCGCGTGTGGGAGCTCGATTTTCGGCGGCTGGAGAGCTATCGCGGCAATTACACCGCCTATCTAGAGCAGCGCGCCGCGCGCCGTGCCCAACAGCTCGCCGCCTACGAGGCGCAGCAGCAGCACTTCGCCAAGACTGAGGATTACATCCGCCGCTACATGGTGGGGCAGCGCACCGCCCAGGCCAAGGGGCGCCTCAAGCGGTTGGAGCGCGAAAAAGAAGAGGCGCTGATCGCCCGCCCCCAGGAGCACCAGCGGCTTAGCCTCAACTTGCAGACAACGCTCCGCAGCGGTAGCCTGGTGCTGGGATTTTACGAGCTGCAGGCGGGCTACGCCCCAGACCCACCGCTCGTCACCGTGCCCGAAGCCGAGATTCGCCGGGGGCAGTGCGTCGCGCTGGTCGGGCCGAATGGCAGCGGCAAGACCACGCTGCTGAAGACCATCCTCAAACAAATTCCGCCGCTGGGGGGGCGGATGCGGTTGGGGTCGGCAGTGCGGGTGGGCTATTTCGCCCAGGTGCAGGCCCACCTCGATCCTGAACAGACCGTCGTGGACGCGCTGCTCGAAGCCGGGATGCACACAATCTCCGAGACGCGGTCGTTCCTGGCACGCTACAACTTCCGTGGCGACGCCGTCTTCAAGCGCGTGGGTGTCCTCTCCGGCGGTGAGCGCGCCCGTGTCGCCCTGGCGATTCTGGCGCTGCAACGGGCCAACTTCCTGCTGCTCGACGAGCCGACCAACCATCTCGATCTCACCTCGCAGGAGACGCTGCAGGAGGTGCTACGCAGCTTCAACGGCACCATCCTCATGGTCAGCCACGACCGCTATCTGATCCAGGCCATTGCCACGCATGTCTGGGCCATCGCCAGGGGTGAGCTGCATTGCTTTGAGGGCTACGCGGCCTATGCGGACTGGCATCAGGCCCGGCGGGAGGGATCGCCCGCGGCGCAGCAGGCTGAAGAGGCTGCACGCCGGCAACGTGAAGCGCAGCGCCGCGCCGACCGCGCGCGCCAGCGAGCGTTGGCCCAGCAAGAGCAACAGCTCGCCACGCTCGAATCCCAGATCGAGGCGCTAGAGGCGCGCTTGCGAGAGCTCACCACCGCGTTGGATTTGGCCGGGCGGGCACAGGATGTCACCCGCGTGACCCATCTCGGCGTCGAATACCGGACAGTGGAAGGGCAACTCAACGCGCTGCTGGAAGAATGGGCGCAAGTTGCGCAAACCCCGGTTGGGGATGCGTAGCAGGGACGCGATGAACCACAGGCAGAACGGAAACATTCCCTACCGCATTGGGCTGACCGGCAACATTGCCACGGGGAAATCCAACGTCGGGCAGTGCCTCCAGGCGTTGGGGGCGGACTTCATTGACGCCGACAAGGTCGCCCACGAGGTGATGGCCCCTGGCGGGGCAGCGTATCGCGCTGTGGTCGCCCATTTTGGTGACGAGATCCTCGCGTCCGATGGGAGCATTGAGCGCCGCGCGCTCGGCGCCATCGTCTTCAACGATCCAGAGGCGCTCCGGCAGCTGGAACAGCTGGTCCATCCCCCCACCATCGCCGAAGTTGAGCGGCGTATCCAGGCCAGCCGCGCTCCCGTGGTCGTTGTGGAAGCGATCAAACTGCTGGAGAGCGGCATGGCCGAGACCTACGACGCCATCTGGGTTACAACTTGCGCCGAGGAGGAGCAGGTGACGCGCCTGATGCATAGCCGGGGTCTCTCCCGCGCCGAGGCGTTACGGCGCATCCACGCCCAGCCGCCGCAGGCGGAAAAGCTCGCCCGCGCCGATGTCGTCATCCATACCGGGGGGACGAAAGCGGCGACGCGCGCGCAGGTCGTGGCGGCGTGGGAGCAAATTCCGTCCGCGTGAAGGCGGCTTATGGTATAATGGAAGTGCATCGGGTAAGGGACAATGGCAATTAAAGAAACGTCGTTTGAGGTTTTGCTGGATCGGGATGTTGCCTTGCGGATCCGCTTCAGTCGTCAACGAGGCGTCATTATCGCCTTTGTGGTTCAATTGGAATACTGGATCGAGTCTCGATGGTATCCCATCATTCGGTATGATACAGCCCACGGATATGCGCATTGCGACGTTCTAAAACCCGATGGGAGTCAGGAAAAACTTCGGTTGCATGTACAGGATCTCAACGCGGCGTTGACATACGCACAGGATGATTTGCGGTCGAATTTTCGTTATTATTGTGAGCGCTTTCGGAGGTGGTTGCAGTGAGTGTTTCAATTGCAGAACGCAATATGGACTTGGTTTCCGCTATCCTGCATTTCATCATGTCGCATCCTGAGATTTTGGAGCATCTGCCGGATGATTTCAGGTTGATCCTACTGCCGGATGATGATCCCGAGCTCAGCCGGTACAATCTTGATCTGTTGGCGCGGCATTCTGTGGTAGATAAGCCGGTCGTTTTTGCTCGTTTATTGACGCAAACTTTGGATTTCCAAGTTCACCAGCCCCAGATCTACGTTCCTTTATCGGTCTAGATTTTTGATGCCAGCGCCGGGCCGAGATGATAAGCTCGGCCCGGCTTTTTTATGAAGGATCTATCGAAAACTCGCTCCAAAGTGAGATTTCGCCAGAGCGGAAGTGGTGTATAGTAGGGGCGTAAATACGGGGTAGAGAAGACGACCGCGTAACTCCCCTAGACAAATCGCAGTAACAAGCAAGGAGTCACCCATGACCACAGAGACACCCAATACACCGAATGTACCCCCGCAAGTCCCTCCGCAACCTTTACGCCCAGAGGACGAGCGGACCTGGGCCGCGCTGGCCCATGCGAGCGTGCTGCTCGATCTCGTCACCGGATTCGGCGGATTGATCGGGGCGCTCGTTATCTGGCTGATGTACAAAGAGCGCTCTGCCGCTGTCGCTTTCCATGCGCTGCAATCCCTCGTCTTTCAGGGGATACTGTCCGTCATCCTCATCATCTTTGTGGGCGGGACCTGGATTGTGGGCTTCATCTTTAGCTTCGTGACGCTCGGCTTTGGCGCGCTGGTCGCGGTGCCGCTCATGTTTATCACCTTTGGCATCGGCGTGATTCTTGGATTGGGCGGGCTGATCTACGGCCTGTACGGCGCGTATCAAGTTTATGAGGGCCGCTCCTTCCGCTACCTCTGGGTGGGCGATTGGCTCGCCGGGCAGATGGCGGCGCGAAACTCGTAGCCATCTCGACCATGCACCTCACCGCCCAAGAACAGGCCTGGCTCGTCGGCGACGCCGGCCCTGCAATGCGTCGTGCCATGGAGATTGTGGCGGCGCTAGCGCAGATCTACGGCGCGGAACGCCTCATCCCTGTGGCGAGCGTGCAGATCTCCGGCGTCTCCTATCGCAACATCGGCCCGGCGGGACTGGATTTCCTCCGCCGGTGGGCTGATGAGGGCGCGCGCGTGCGCGTCCCCACGACGCTCAACCCCGCCGCGATGGACCTGGAGGCCTGGGATGAGCAGGGCTTCGATTCCGCCTTCGCCGCGCAACAGCAAGCCGTCATCGCCGCCTTCGCGCGGATGGGGGTAGGCGAGGGCAATCCCATCCCCACCTGCACCCCCTATCTCGTGGGCAACGTCCCCCGCCTGGGCGAGCACATCGCCTGGGCCGAATCCTCCGCTGTGGCCTACGCCAACAGCGTGCTCGGCGCGCGCACCAACCGCGAGGGCGGCCCCGGCGCGATTGCTGCCGCGCTCGTGGGGCGCACGGGGGCCTACGGCCTGCATCTGGACGAAAATCGCCGCGCCACGCTGCGGGTGACGGTGCGGGCGACGCTGCACACGATCAGCGATTACAGCGCGTTGGGTGCAGTGGTGGGGAAGATTGCCGGGCAGCGTGTGCCGTACTTCGAGGGGCTGCCGCTCGAACGCGGCGCGGCGCTGTGGGCGGAGAAGCTCAAGGCGCTGGGCGCGGCGCTTGCGGCGACGGGGGCGGTGGGGCTGTTCCACGTCGCCGGGGTGACGCCGGAGGCCTGTGCCGGGCCGGTGCTCGCGCCGGAGCATGAGACGTTGGTGGTGGATGACCTCGCGCCGGGCTATGCGTCGCTCAGCGATGTCGCCACGCGGCCTGCGCTGGTGTGGATCGGCTGCCCGCACGCCTCACTGGCGGAAATTGCCCTGGTTGCGGCGCTGGTGCGCGGCAAGCGGCTGCGGCTGCCGCTGTGGATCACCTGCGCGCGTCCGGTGAAAGAGGCCGCCATCGCGCAAGGTCTCGCCGCCGAGATTGAGGTGGCTGGCGGTCGCCTCTACGCCGATGCCTGTCTAGCCATCGCGCCCGTGCGCGAGCTGGGCTTCGCCGCCGTGATGACCTCCTCGGCTAAGGGCGCGCACTACTTGCGCAATCTCGCGGGCGTGGCGACTCGTTTCGGAACGTTGGAGGCGTGTGTGGAGAGGGCGGCGCGGGGTGATATGCTATAATGGGCATAGAACGCTTGACCAGGGTTGTTACAAGAGGATGAATGATGGAGTATCTTGATCAAATTTTACATGGCGATTGCGAGGAAGTGCTGGCGCAATTGCCTGATAACTGCGTGGATTTGATTTTCACTTCGCCGCCGTATGCCGATCAGCGCAAAAATACCTACGGTGGCGTGCGTCCCGATGCCTATGTGGATTGGTTCTTGCCCAAAGCGCGACAGTTTTACCGTGTCCTTAAATCCACAGGAACTTTTGTACTAAACATCAAAGAGCGCGTTGTCAACGGTGAACGGCATACTTATGTTATGGAATTGATTCTAGCAATGCGCCGAGAGGGTTGGTTGTGGACAGAAGAATTTATCTGGCACAAGAAAAATTCATATCCTGGCAAATGGCCCAATCGCTTTCGGGATAATTGGGAGCGCTTGATTCAATTCAACAAAGAGCGGAAGTTTCACATGTACCAGGAGGCTGTTATGGTTCCTGTGGGTGATTGGGCAAAGACACGGCTGGCTAATCTGAGCGAAACCGACCGCATTCGCGATGAGTCCAGTGTGGGCAGCGGCTTTGGAAAGAATATCTCTAATTGGGTTGGGCGCGACATGGTCTATCCCAACAATGTTATTCATTTGGCGACTGAATGCTCGAATCGTAACCATAGCGCGGCTTTTCCGTTAGACCTTCCTGCGTGGTTTATTAAGTTGTTTACTATACGTGGTGACACAGTTCTGGATCCGTTCGTTGGCTCTGGTACGACGGCGCTTGCAGCCGTTGAGTTGGGTCGGCATTATATCGGGATTGATCTCAACGCGGACTACGTGGCTCTTTCGCGTGAGCGCGTCGCTGGTGCGCAAATGTCCCTACCAATTGTAGCAGAATCGGGCCTGGAATACGAATTGCCCGAAGATAACCAGGAGGAATGCACGAAATGAAACCTCTGGACCTGGATCGTGTTTGTGAATACGTCAACGAAAACATCACCGATTTTCATCAGCGTCGGTTGCAATCCATTGAAACCCTGAATCTTGACAAATTGCTCCGCAAGAACCCCTATTTGTTCAGGGCTAAAGACATTCACACGGCGCCGGAATTAATCAATGGATTGCTTGAAGCCTTTCTATCCTCATCGGAAGAAAAACTCTTCGGCGACTTTTTGGAAGGACTGGCCGTTTTTGTTGCTGAACTAACTTGTGCTGGACATAAGTCTACTGCGTCTGGGGTCGATCTTGAGTTTTTCAATCAGGGCACGCACTATGTGGTTTCGATCAAATCCGGGACCAACTGGGGCAATAGTTCGCAGCACAAAAAACTAGAGCAGGACCTTAAGAATGCGGTTGCTCGCCTCAAGCAGGCAAAACGTAGTCCCAATGTACAAGCTGTCTTGGGCATTTGCTACGGGAAAACCAGAACCAGCTATCTTCGAGGTTACTTGAAGGTAGTTGGTCAGAATTTTTGGTATTTTATCAGCGAGAACCCTGATCTTTACACGGAAATCATTGAACCGATTGGCTATCGTGCTAAAGAACATAATGAACGTTTTGAGCAAGAGAAGAGAAAAGCCGTCAATCGCTTGACCGGGCAATTTATCGAGCGTTTCTGCACCACGGATTATGAGATTGATTGGCCTCGCCTCGTGGAGTTCAACAGCGGCAATCTTGATCTCGATGCCTTTCTGCCTGCAAATGACGCCTGAAGTGTTCACCGGCCGCATTATCAAATCCGGCGCTGCCGAGGGCGAGGCGCTCGTCTCGTCTGAACCTATCAGCTTCCTCGGTGGCGTGGATGCGGAGACGGGCCTGGTCACGGAGAGGGGCCATCCGCTGGAGGGGCAATGCGTGGCAGGCAAGGTGCTCGTCTTCCCCACCGGCAAGGGGAGCACGGTTGGTTCTTACGTGTTGTACCAGCTCGCCGTGAATGGGCTGGCCCCCGCCGCGATCCTCAACGCCGAGAGCGAACCGATTGTAGCAGTAGGCGCGATTATCAGCGAGATTCCGATGGTGGATCAGCTCCCCATCGCAGAGATCCGCACCGGCGATTGGGTGGCGGTCGCCGATGCGCAGGTCACGCTCCACAAAAAAGCCCCTCGTCCGTGAGACGAGGGGCCAACACGCGCGAACGGCTATTCCAGTCGCCAGACTTTAAGGTCGTCCAGGCAGATTGTGACATTGATATCTTCGTTGGTCGCGCCGCCGATGCCGATGCGCCCTTCTGGGAAGAGATCGGTCTCCACCTCCCCGGCCAGCACCGCGTTGATGTAGACCGAGAGCACCCCACCGACTCGCTCCATGCTCAGGTAGTTCCAACCATCGGGGTAGATGTTCTTGGAGACGGTCCAATCAATCAGTCGGGGCTGCCACGCATCATCCTGGAGCAGAAGGAGCGCGAAGCTTTGTTCTGAGGGTGAGACCTCGAACCAGAAGAGATTGTCGCCATCGGGGCCGAAGCCCATCCCACAGCTGGCATCGGATGTCTCTTCGAGATCGCACCCCACCTCCGCGACAAATTCATCGGTGCGGAAAGGCTCGTACCATTCCCAGGCGATCAAGTAGTCCGTCTTGATCGTGATGCAGTACTCGCCATCGGTGGGGGGGATATAGTTGACGTTTTCCCCCTCGCCCAACCGGCCCCAGTTATTGCGGTTGTCGCTGAAGTCGTCCTTGAAGCGCAACACGGCATTGGATGGCAGATCGGTTTTGCCGATGACTGTCCAGTAGTAGGGGGCGGTCACATCCAGCACGTAGACGGCTTCGACAGTTCTGCCATCTACGTTGGCGGCCTTGACATCGTAAAAGCCGGGCGACAGTCCCATGACGGTGTAGGTATCTCCGGGATAGATGATCTCTCCGCCCAGCCAATCATCTCCCCAGCTAGGGGCGTCCGGCGAGACGATGTAGAGCGCGTGGATCGCGTCGTCGGTGGTGTTGTAGATCTCCAATCGGGCGGCATATTCGACGGTCCAGGTCACATCGCCCCGGAGCGCCAGCTCCCAGGCCTCTCCGATCAGATTGCCGTTACGATCTTCCGCCCGCACATCATAGAGTCCATCTGGAAGATTGGAGATGAGATAGGCGTCCCCATCGAAGAGGATGTCCCGGCCCAGCCGATCATCGCCCCAGGTATTATCCTCGCTGGGGGCGACGTAGAGATACCAGATGTCTACCCCGGATGCGTTGATCACCTCCAGCGAAGCCAGGCGGGCCGTGGGTTCAGCGGTGGCGGTGGGGCGTGGGGTGGGGCTGGCCTCGGTTGGCGGTTGGGTGGGGTCTGGTGTGACGGCGTCGCTGCCCAGGCAGGCCAGCGTCACCGCCATGAGCAAGACGATCACACTTGCAATTGAACGATGTTTTTTCATCTTTGTCCCTTCCTAGAAAA
Organism: Anaerolineae bacterium; assembly: GCA_034435555.1. Taxonomy (GTDB): domain Bacteria; phylum Chloroflexota; class Anaerolineae; order B4-G1; family SLSP01; genus DAOTXC01. Next base: position 539 of record DAOTXC010000041.1, on the reverse strand, counting down.
TAGCCGTAGCGTAGGACAGGTTGCCAACCTGTCCTACATTTTCATCCTCGTTGGTGCGGTTCCTCTCAGATCACCACCACCTGGTTGACGCGCGCATCGGTCCAGATCAGGCTCAGCATAAAGATGATCTCGCCCAAGTTGGTGAAGATGAGGCCGTAATCCCCATGGACCGCCGCGCTGACGATGAACATGAGGATCGCCCCCAGCGCCAGCCACTTCCAATCGAGCCGTTGCCAAAAGAGAATCCCGATAACGATGAAGGCGAGGGTGGAGAGCACGGCGGTGAGGCGGGGGAGCAGGCGCGCCCAGCCTGGGGAGAGCGCATTGTTGGGAACCAGCCGCACCCAGTCCGTGACGGTCTTGGTCTCCAGGGTGAGCGTGAAGCCGCCGATAAACTCAACTGTCCCTGCTGCGACGAGCGTGCCGTCAACGTACTTGGTCTCCAACGTGAGTGTGAAGCCGCCGATAAATCCTGCCAGCGAGAGCACGATCACCAGCCCCAGCACCACCAGCATGACGGTGCGATTACACCAGCGGAA
>DAOTXC010000040.1:0-5437 GCA_034435555.1 Anaerolineae bacterium | reverse complement strand
CGCGCCTAAGCATGGCGGAGGTTTACAGCGCACTAAACCGCAGACGCCGCGAAGCCAGTATTGCTCCTCATGATTACTATGACCTCGTAAGCGATTTTGAGATGGTATGTTTGCAAGAGTATCAGTTTATTGAAATGATACCAGAAGTCATGGCGCGCACCAAACACATTTTGGAACACTATCCTTTACGCGTCTACGATGCTGTGCAATTAGCCTCGGCTGTATTGGCACAAGCTGCGATACAACCACTTGCTTTATCTCCATTGACCTTTCTGTCTGCCGATGAGCGCTTGCTTGTAGCGGCGCAAGCTGAAGGGCTTTTGAGCGACAATCCCAATCTATATTCGTGATACACATCGGCCATTGACGCACTAAACCGGCAAGTCTACTGAGGCTTGCTGGTTTTTGATTGTTAGACACTACACCAACGCTTAACTCGCCCACAGCATCGCGGTTGTGTAACTCCCTGGTAACTCCTTTTTGGTATGATAGAGAGGAAGTAGGAAGTAAGGGAGTAGCGAAGTAAGGCAGTAGATACAACATTTACTACTTACCCCCTACTTCATACTCCCCCTTCCTACACTCATCATCATAGAGGAGGCAACAGATGCGCTTGAAAGACAAAGTCACTCTCATTACCGGCGGGGCGTCGGGGATCGGCAAGGCCGCCGCCGAGACGTTCGCCCGCGAGGGCGCAAAGGTCGTGATTTGCGATGTGAACGAGGAGGCCGGGCGGACGCTGGTCGCCGCGCTGGGCAGCGACGCCGCGTTCTACAAGGTGAACGTGGCCGACCGGCAGGCGGTGCAGGCGTGGGTGGATGATGTCATCGCGCGCTACGGGCGCGTGGATGTGCTCATCAACAACGCTGGTATCACCCGCGATGGGCTGTTCGTCAAGGTGAAGGACGGCGAGCTGGTCAAGCAGATGGAAGAGGCCGCCTTCGATCTGGTGGTGGACATCAACCTCAAGGGTGTCTTCAACTGCGCGCAGGCTGTGGCCCCCTACATGATCAAGCAGGGCGGCGGCGTGATCCTCAACGTCTCCTCGGTGGTGGGGCTGTATGGCAACTTCGGGCAGACCAACTACGTCGCCACCAAAGCGGGCGTCATCGGGCTGACCAAGGTGTGGGCGCGCGAGCTGGGCCGCTCCGGGATTCGCGTCAACGCCATTGCGCCCGGCTTCATCGCCACTGAGATGGTGCAGAAGATGCCGGAAAAAATCCTGGATGACATGAAAGCCAAGACCCCGCTGGGCCGCCTGGGCAAGCCGGAGGATATCGCCAACACCTTCGTCTGGCTCGCCAGCGACGAGGCGTCCTTCGTCCACGGCGCGACGATTAGCGTGGACGGCGGGATTGTGATTGGTACTTAGGGAGTAAGGGAGTAGGAAGTAGGGAAGTAAAAAGTACTCCCTTACTTCCTACTCCCTACTTCCGCAATAGTAAATACCTCACAGGAGCAAACATTATGACCCGATACGCAACGATCATCGGCACCGGGCGCTATGTCCCAGAAAATGAGATGTCCAACGCGCAATTCGCTGAGCTCATGGGGCAAGTGAACCCCAAGCTGGCGGAGGTCGTGGGCAAGTTCGAGGAAAGCAGCAATATCAAGACGCGCTGGTATGCCCCCGAGGATTGGGCCACGTCCGATCTGGCGGTGGCGGCGGCAAAGGATGCGCTCAGCGATGCGGGCATCGCGCCCGAAGACCTCGATATGATCATCCTGGGCACGGATAGCCCGGATTACATCACCCCGGCGACCTCGGTGGTGGTGCAGCACAAGCTCGGCGCGACCAAAGCCGGCACCTTCGATGTGGGCTGCGCCTGTGCGTCGTTCCCCACCGGGCTGAATATCGCCGCCGGGCTGCTGGCGACCAATCCGCATATCAAATATGTCCTCGTCGTCGGCGCGTATATGATGCACAAGCTCGCCGACTGGCAGCACGACGTGATGGCCTTCTTCTATGGCGATGGCGCGGGCGCTGCCGTGCTGACCGCTGCTGACAAACCCGGCTTCGTGACCTCTACGTTCTTTGCGGATGGCTCGTATCACAAGCACTGGGGCATCTACTCCGGCGGCACCTTCGAGCCTGCCACGCCCGAAAGCGTCGCGGCGGGCCGCACGCAGGTGCGCTTCATCCAACCCTTCCCGCCGACGGTCAATAACGAGGGCTGGCCGCAGCGCGTGCGCGAGCTGGTCGCCAATGGCGGCTTCGCGCTCGAAGATGTGGATATGATCATCTTCACGCAGGTGCGCTACAACAGCATTGAGCTGGTGATGAACGAGTTGGGCCTGCCGCTGGAGAAGGCACACTGGATTATGGACAAGTGGGGCTACACCGGCTCCGCCTGCCTGCCGATGGCCTTCGACGATGCGCGCAAGCAGGGCAAGGTCAAGTCGGGCGATTTGGTGCTCTTCATCGGCTCCGGCGTGGGGTACAACCAGGCGGGTGCGGCGTTTGTGATGCCGTAATATTCCGTATTGCGTATTTCGTATCTAAAAAATACGCAATACGAAATACGCAATATAGAGCGGGGTATACTTATGAATTTCAAAACAATGTACGCTGAAAAACGCATTTCCATCCCCGAAGCCATCGGGATGTTGCGCTCCGGGCAGCGGGTGGTCGCGGCGATGTGCGCCTCGGAGCCGGTGGGCTTGCTCAGCGAGCTGGAGCATCACGCCGACCGGCTGGAGGATGTCCACGTCTTCATGTGCCTGCCGATGCGCCAGTACGGTTTCTACACGAAGCCGGAGATGGCCGGGCATTTCTTCCTCGAAAACTGGTTCTACGGCGTACCTGACCGCAAGGCACACCCGCTGGGCATGGTCTCCTACGTCCCCAACAACCTGCACCGCGCAGGCAGCGACCGCATCCACGCGGGTGGCCTCAACGTCTTCTTCGGCACGGCCACGCCGCCCAACGACCGGGGCATTATGTCGCTTTCGACCTCGCTCGTGTTCGAGCGGCAGCTGCTCGATGCGGCGGATTTGGTCATCCTGGAGATCAACCCCAATCTGCCGTGGACGCTCGGCGATACGCAAATCAGCCTGCGGGATGTGGACTACGTCGTAGAACACGAGACGCCGCTGGTGACGCTGCCCTCCATCGCGCCGGCGGACGTGGAAGCGACCATCGGCCACTATATCGCTGATCTCATCGAGGATGGCGCGACGATCCAGCTGGGCATCGGCGGGATTCCCAACGCCATCGCCCAGAGCCTCTACGAGAAGCACGATTTGGGCATCCACACGGAGATGTTCACAGATGGCATGGTGGATTTGTTCGAGGCGGGCGTTGTCACCGGGCGGAAGAAGACGCTGTGGCCCAACAAGCTCGTGGGCGCGTTTGCGCTCGGCACGCAGAAGCTCTACGATTTCATCCATAACAACGTCGCCGTGGAGTTCCAGCAGGGCAAAGTGACCAACGACCCATATGTGATGGGGCGCAACTATAAGATGGTGAGCATCAATACCGCGCTGCAAGTGGATGTGCTGGGGCAGGTCTGCTCGCAGAGCATCGGCAGCCGGCACTTCAGCGGGACGGGCGGGCAGCTGGATACCCATCGCGGCGCGCAGATGTCGCCCGGCGGACGGGGCATCATCGCGCTGCGCTCGACGGCGAAAAATGGCACGCTCTCCACCATCGTGCCACAGCTCAGCGTGGGCGCGGAAGTGACCGTGCCTTGCCAGGACGTGGACACCATCGTGACCGAGTTCGGCGTTGCTGAGCTGCGCGGACGCTGCCTCAAGGATCGCGTCGCCGCGCTCATCGGCATCGCCCACCCCGATTTTCGCCCGCAGTTGCGGGAAGAGGTGCGGCGGCTAGGGATTTAGCCGATTTTGGATTTTGGAGGGGAAGCCCTACTCCCTTACTTTCTACTTCCCTACTTCCGGTATTTGTATGGAGGAACCATGAACGATCTTCTCGGCAAATGGGAACAACCGGCGGGGCAGCCCTTCGCGGGGCTGTGGTTCGAGTTCAGGGCGGATGGGACGTTCCGGGCGGAGCTGGAATCCATGGGCATCACCTCCGGCGGGACGTACACCGCCGCCGCCGGCCAGCTCGACATGGATCAGACCGAGCACACGCTGGGGCTGCTGGGCAAATTCGAGGGGCTGTACGCCATCGAGGGCGACACGCTCACCATGGCGCTCAACAATCCCGGTGAAGCGCGTCCGGCAGATTTCACGCATCCGAACACGCGGCTTTACCAGCGGATTGGGTGATGGGTATTTTCGCGCGTTTCAAGCGGTTACGTCCCCAGGCCGAGATCAAAATCGGCGTGTTGGCGTGTACCTCTGGCCCGATGGCCGATTATGGCTGTACGGCGCTACAGGGCTTCGATTTGGGCATCAACTACGCGACGGGCGGTTCGGGCAAGGTGGCCGGGCGCGCAATTCGCCTGTTGATCGAAGACGACCAGGGCGACGAACACCTGGCTGCTCAGAAAGCCGAACACTTGCTGGATGTAGCCGGGGCGGAGCTGCTACAAGGCTGCACTTCAAGCCAGGCCGCTATCAAAATCTCGCGGCTGGCGCAGGAGCGGGAGCGGCTCTTCATGGTTGCCGTGGCCGCCACGGACGTGCTCACCGCCGAGTGGTTCAACCCCTATATCTTCCGCACCGCTTCCACCACCGCACAGGATGCCGCAGCCGGAGGTCTATACGCGGTGCAAAACTTGGGCCGCAACTTCTGCTTCCTCTCGCAGGATTACATCTGGGGCCAGCAGAGCCGTGCAGCCTGGTGGCGAACTATTGCCAAACATGGGGGTGAGATTGTAGGTGATATTTTTGCCCCCTACGAAACGACCGATTTTCGCCCCTATCTGCGCGAGACGCTGGAAAAACACCCGGAGGTGTTGGTGCCGTCGTGGGCTGGGGCAACGGTGAAGGAGCTACTGCTCCAGATGCGCGCGGAGGGTGTTTTCGATGCGCTCAAGGTCGCGGGCAATCTGGTAGATCGCGCCACATTGGAGCAAGTGGGCGAGGCCGTCGCGGGAATGATTTGCGCGGTCAAGTACCATCATGCTTTGCCGCAGACCTCGCTCAACGAGTGGCTGGTGCGCCATCACCGCGAGCGTTACGGCGACGATCCCGACTTGCTTGCCGAGAGCGGCTTCACTTCGGCTGTCGCGCTGGTGGAGGCGCTCAAGCGTACCGATGGCGACCCTGACGCCGGGCGGCTGATTCCCATCCTGGAGGGCATGGTCTTCAAAGGGCCAAAGGGGACGTACACCTTCCGCCCGGAGGATCATCAAGCGCTGCAACCTATGTACGTTGCTGAGATGACGTCGGTTGCCAATAAGCCCTATTGTGAGCCCCGACTGATCGCAGAAATAGCGGCGGAGGATTGCGCTCCGCCATTGGTGCAGCCTCGATCCCAACATTAACGGAATACGCACTACTAGTCGGACAGATAAGAATTGTCGGG
>DAOTXC010000039.1:0-9011 GCA_034435555.1 Anaerolineae bacterium | reverse complement strand
CGCGCCTAAGCATGGCGGAGGTTTACAGCGCACTAAACCGCAGACGCCGCGAAGCCAGTATTGCTCCTCATGATTACTATGACCTCGTAAGCGATTTTGAGATGGTATGTTTGGCTCTACTGAAAAAAGCCCAGACCTCACGCAAAGATGTTCTAAATCTTGTCAAGTAGCAGTACGTTAACAAGTGAATAGCCAAAAATGCACCAGAGACGTGTTGACCTAGGACGGTCTTCAAAAGCGCTTTGAAACCGCCTTGAAGCTATGTATTATGCGCTCTGAAGCACCCGTGCTGCTGAGGCCCTGGCCCTAGGCGCGGAGCGGGTGTCCCGCAGGGTACCGCTTAAGGTTGAAAGCGCCGTTCGGTGCGTTGTGCGGCCCGGGCCTGGCGCGCGCGCACGCGGGTGCGCTGGCGTACCTCTTCGGGAACCTGGTACTTGGTTAAGCACATGCGGCGTGACTCCTGGAGCGTGATGGGCCGCTGCGTCAGATCACGGAGTTCGTAAGGGCGGTGTTCGGTAAGAACGGTGTAGATGCGGCTCGCAAGATGGCTAGCACAGGCACACACGGCTTGCGTGTGATGCTTCCCGTACTGGACCATCTGGCGATAGTAGAGTGCGGCCAACTGCACATCCCACTGTCGCGCGACGTTCGCATTGAGATACAACGTAGCTTTGACCAGATTCGGCCCCGCTTGGGTCAGGGGGCGGTGGTTAGCCTGAAAGGTACCGCTCTGATGACTCCCGGGAATCATGCCACACCAACTGCGGAAGCGTTTCAAGGAAGGAAAGCGCGTGATATCTTGAATGAAGGCCATGTAGATCGCGGCGCTATCGATGCCGATGCCGTAGATGCTTTCCAGATGACACTCCGGGTAGAGGCGGCGATACAGCGGGCGGATGAGGGTGCGTTGCAGCTCCGCCTGGGCTTGTTGGGCTTGGGCACACCAGGTCAATTCGCGGGTGATGCGCGCCTGGAGGTCGGCGTAGCCCACCTGTTCCGGGGTTCCATACACCGCGATGAGTTCCGCGGCCCGCGCTAGCCACGCGGGAATCCACGCGACATCCGCGGGTAGTTCTGGGGCGGCGGCAGTCCAGGCGGTGCTGAGGGCTGCCTCTCCGGCCGCCTGGACTTGCCAGGGGTCGTACCACTGCTGCCGCATCCAGTCCTGCGCTTCCTTGGGGATGAGGCAGTGTAGGCCGCCCCAGGCCCACTGATCATAGGCGGTGATCCGGTTACGGCGGGCGACTTCGTCTTGACGCCAACCATACGCCTCGCGACAGGCCCGTTGCAAGGCCAGCTGGTCGCCGGTGACCCCCGGCCAGGGTTCCAAGCGCTCCTGGGCAACCGTATAGAGTTGGGCTAACGCGCGACAATCAATGCGGTCGCTCCCGGCGTGACGTTGTAACACCTGCCGCAGCGCGCGGGTCTTGCCCCCATGCACCCGAAACACTTGCGCGCCCATGCGTTGAAAGTAGCAGCACACCGGATACCAGGCCATGCCCGTGGCCTCACAGACCACCACCACCGACACCGGTTCGGGGGCATCTTGCTGCGCCCAGGCCCACAGACGCGCGAGCTCCTGCGGGCGGGCCCGAAACTTGCGCGGGGGGCCCAGATATTGGCTGCGGGCTGGGTCAAGCACGATGGCTTGGTGGGCCGCAGTAACGGCCAAGTCAATCCCAATGATACGCGTAGACATGCGAGACCTCCTTCAAAATGCTAGTCCATGGTCAGCGTGGTTTCGTCCGAAGCGGCAGTATGGCCCAGTCCCGGTGACATTACTTGTGCTTGCCCCAGCCTTGCTCGTGATTCGCGACCTACTCGTTCCCTCTGGTAGTCGCAATGTTCCCAATCGGGTCTGCTGGGCGGTCCGAACGACATTCTTTGCGTCGAGGCAACCTCAGGTTCCTCACGCGCTTTTAGTCGCCGCTTCGGACCTCCACCTACAGTTTCGCACAAGTAGGCGGTTTTGGCTATTCACGATGTTAAGGTTCTGCTATAACTTAATATACAAGCCGCAGAGTCGCAGAGACGCAAAGAAAAACACAAAGAAAAGGTGTTCTCTGCGTTTTTGCGTTAAGAAAATCGCAACCTATTGGGCAGGAGCGCCTCGTAATCGAAGTCCTGCCACACCGCATCACTGCCCAGGGTGAAGATCAAGGACGTGGTGGCCCAGGCTACAGACACCCTGGCGCTTGCGGAGGGTTGAAAAGCCTGGGGGAAACTGTAACGCTTTTCTTGTAAAACCGTGCTATACTTTGTAAAACGATGCTTTACAAAGTATTCGCGGAGGTGAAGCGATGAGCGTGGTATTGGTAAAACTAAGCGAGCGGAACCAGATGGTGCTGCCCAAGGAAGCGCGCGAGGCGCTGGGCATCAAACCCGGTGGGCGCGTGGTGGTCATCGTGGAGGAAGAGGGCGTGCGCCTGCTGCCGGAGCCGGAGAACTGGACGGAGTACATCTACGGGCTGGGGGCCGAGGTGTGGGCCGAACTGGGCGGCGGCGAAGCTGTGCTGGCAGAGGAGCGAGCCGCATGGGAACGCTGACCCAACTGGCTGCGCACCTGGCCGAGGTCGAGCGGGTGGCGCTGGATACGGTGGTCTTCATCTATGCCTTCGAACGCCATCCCCAGTACGGAGCGCGGGCGCAGGTGATCTTTCAGGCGTTGGAGGCGGGGCGCTGCCAGGGCATCGCCTCGGTGCTGGCCCTGGGTGAGATCCTCGCCGGGGTTCAGAAGGCCGCCCACGCCGATTTGCAGTTGCGTTACCGGGACGTGTTGACGCGCTTCCCCAACCTCACCTTGCTGGATGCGGGCGTGGCGGTAATGGAAACGATGGCCGACCTGCGGGCGCGTTATGGCATCCCCACGCCGGACGCCATCCACCTGGCGACGGCGCTGGTGGGCGGCGCGCGCGCCTTCGTGACCAACGATCTGCGTCTGCGGCAGGTGCAAGAGTTGGAGATCATCCTGCTGGAGGAGTGGGAGTGAGCGCCTCCACGGTGATGGTGTTGCTCAGGTCTGTCAATTCTGGTATAATCTAAGTAGATTATAATAATCAACTTAGAAGAAGGTTGAGATGCGTAAATTTGTCGGACGGCAACGTGATATTGCAGACCTCAATGCGGTGCTGAGCCGGGACAGCGCGCACTTTATCCTGGTCTACGGACGGCGGCGGGTGGGCAAGACCACGCTGTTGTTGAATTGGGCCAGGCAGACCGGACGCCTGTCATCTACTGGGTGGCGTCGCGCGATACACCGGCCCAGGTGCGCCAGAGCTTTGCACAGGCGTTGTGGGGCTGGGCGTATCCTGGCGAGGAACGCATCGCGCCCCGCTTTGATACCTGGGAGCAGGGCTTCCAACTGGTCGAGCGTTTGATTGGTGAGCAGCCGGTTATTCTCATCATGGATGAATTCTCCTACGCAGCAGAATCCGATCCCGCGTTGCCTTCGTATCTGCAAGCCGCGTGGGATCATCGCTTCAAGGATAGCCAGCTGACGCTGGTGCTGGCCGGGTCGCACATCGGGATGATGACCGAGCAGATGAGCTATCACGCGCCGCTCTATGGGCGCTTCACGGGGCAACTGCCGGTGCAGCCTTTACCCTTTGCGGCGCTGGCCGATTTTCTACCCCGCTATTCGGCTGCCGAGCGGGTGGCGGTCTATGCGGTAACGGGCGGTATCCCTGCCTATCTGGAGCGCTTTGATGGTGCTCAAAGTTTGGGCAGCAATATCCAAACCCTCTTCATGCGCCGCACGGGGATGTTTCGCAGCGAGCCATTCATCTTGATTGGCGACGTGATCCGCCGCGAGACGCAGACGTATGAGGCGGTGATGAAGGCGATAGCCGCCGATAAACACACGCCGCAGGAGATCGGCAGTCTGCTTGAGATGAGCTCTTCCTATCTCAGCCCCTATCTCAAGCAACTGGAGGCACTGCATCTCATCGAGCGCCGACTGCCTGCCACCCTGCCCCGTGAGCAGCGGCGCACCAGCCGCAACAGCCGGTATCATTTGGCCGACCACTATTTGCGCTTCTACTACCGTTTTATCGCGCCCAACCTGGACCTGGTGGAGCAGGAGTTAACCGCGCACCACTGGCAGTTGATCAGCGAGCAGTTCCGGGCCTTTGTGGGCCTGACGGCCTTTGAGGAACTGTGCCGGGAGTGGACCCTGGCGCAGGCGCGCGCCAACCGGTTGCCCTTTATGCCGGAGCTGGTGGGCAGCCATTGGGCCAGCGATGCGCAGGTGGATGTGGTCGCCATAAACTGGCGCGAGCAGGCCATTTTGCTGGGCGAGTGCAAATGGGGGGCGGAGGCGGTGGGGCGCGCCGTAATCCGTGAATTGCTTGAGAAAGCGCCCAGGGTTGTACCGAGCGAGGCGTGGCAGGTGTATTACGCTTTCTTCGCCCGCGCGGGATTCACGGATGCCGCCCGCGCTGAGGCCGAGGCGCACGGGGCAATGCTGGTAGATCTGGCGCGATTGGATGGGGATTTGCGTCGCCTGACCGTTTGAACTAAGGAGGGCTGACATGGTAGTGGTTGAATTGCACGAACCACGCTTGCTCGATCGTTTGCAGCGCGTGGCAGAGGAGCGGATGCAGCCGCTGGAACAGGTGTTAGAAGCGGCGGTGCGGGCCTATCTGGATTTGCTTGAACAAGAAGCGCTGCACGCAGAGACGGAGGCGTTTTGGGCCTTGCATGATACATTAGTGGCACAGTATGCCGGCCAGCACATTGCGTTGTATCATAGCCAGGTTGTAGATGCAGATGCAGATGTGCGGCGTTTGGAACAGCGCGTGCGGGAACGCTTTGGCGCTGCACCCGTGCTGATCGCGCCAGTAAAAGCCGGCCCGCGTCGCGATTTGCAATGGCGCGGTGGGCGGGAGTGTTGGGCTTAGAACCCTTCACGAAGCGCGGACTGGTAACCGCTGGATGAGGAATTACACAGATATTTGGGAATCTACCAAGATAGGGAAGCTGATGATGAAAGCAGAACGGCTTGAACTTAAACGGTTAACGGCTTTTGAAGCAGCGGAGTTTAATTTTTGTCCTGGTATTAACGTTTTTATTGGCGCAAACTCAACCGGCAAAACTCACGTCATGAAAATGATTTATGCTTTGCTAAAGGTTTGTGAGGTGGCGCAACGTGATCAAGTTGAATCCAGAGAAGAAATCGAACGTATGATTCAGAAAAAACTACAAGGTGTTTTTAAGCCTGATACTCTTGGCCGATTAGTCCGTCGTGGACGAGGTCGGGAAAGCGGTCAGATTAACTTGGTTTATGATGGTTCGAATGTAGAAATGATTTTAACAACACAAGGTAATGTTCATTTGGCGTATACACAATTGCTTCGACCAGAGCCTTCTGTTTACTTACCTGCGCGTGAATTCCTGTCCATTAATGAGGGGTTTATCGCGGCCTATTTAAATCGCGAAACGGCCTTTGATGAGACGTTTTATGACCTCAGTGTTGCGCTTAATGCTCGGCTCTTAACTCCAGGAGCTAGAAAAGCGGAGGTCAAAGACTTGATTGAGCCTTTGGAGAAGGTCATCGGGGGAAAGGTGACTCAAAAACAGGGGCGGTTCTATGTGAGGCTGTTGGAGGGCAAATTGGAAGCTCCTCTTGTTTCAGAAGGATATCTCAAATTGAGCGAATTGATTTATCTAATCAATAATGGTTCTTTAAAGAGGAACGGCATTCTGTTTTGGGATGAGCCAGAAGCTAATTTGAACCCAAAAGCGGTATCGGTTGTGGTGGAAGTTCTACGCACTTTAGCCGCCTCTGGCATCCAGATCTTTATCGCTACCCATGATTATCTGCTTAGTCAGAAACTTTCGCTGTTGGTTGAGTATCCATCTGAGATATCGGTTAAGTTCTTTGCGTTGCATAAGCCCAACCGACGTAAGGGTACTCAAGTTGAAGCGGCTGAAACATTGGTAGATATAGAAAACAATCCAATTCTGGAAGAGTTCGCTGCGCATTACGATCAGGAATTGGAACTTTTCCAGAGAGCTAGTTCTGAGGGATAGGTAAGGTGTAGCGATGGCGAAATTCATAGTATCAGAGAGCCGCTTGGAGTTTGAGTTTGAGGAAGATTGGCGCGTTTTTCAGTTCGACAAGCATCGTGATTATCGTGAGCATATCCAGAAACAGGTGCAAGGCACAGATGCCATTGATTTTTTGGGCATTTACGCAAACACAGTGTACTTAATCGAGGTCAAGAATTTCCGCAATCATCGCCTGGAAAACCAGCAGAAACTTCTCAAAGGCCACTTGCATGAGAAGGTAGGGCAAAAAGTGCGTGACTCTGTGGCATGTATTGTGGGCGCAGCCCGTAATTCCAGTGAACCTGAATTCTGGCGACCGTTTCTCCAAATGTTATGTGATTCCCGTAAGGTTGTGAAGGTCGTTTTATGGCTAGAGTATGATTTGCCACCCCGAAGGCCAACTCAAGATAAGGTACGAGCCTCCGTCCGAACCCAGGAATTCAAAAAGAAGTTGAAGTGGTTGACTTCGAAAGTTTTGGTTTGTAATCTTGAGGACGGTGTTTTGCCCGATGTCCGCGTGAGCAATTTACCGGGTGCTGCCGGTGTTCCGATGCGATAAGATTATGCCCATGCGCTACATCGAAGACGTTCTCCCCCTCATCGAGCTGAACCAGGTCGCCCAGAAGGGCGGCGGGATTGGATCGCTGAATGCGATGCACCCGTACTTCGCCCGGCGGCCGTTGACCGCCTCGCGCGCGATGACGCTGGCCGCGCTGATAGATGCGCCCGCCGCTGACGAAGCCGCCCGCAAGGCGCTGCTGAGTCTGCTAGGGACGCGGGTGGATCTGGAGTCGCGCGCGCAACGCTGGGCGGAGACGCATCATCGGGCGGAGCGAGAAGAGGTTGTGCAGTTGGGGTTGTGGAGAGAAGGAGAAAGTCCAAACGATGAACCGTAGACGACAAAAAAAAGATCCGCGCCATGTTCAACCTGTCGCCTTGTGGCTCCACGGGTTGGCGGCTATAGGCGATGAGCGGTGGGAAGATGCCCTTGCGGCTTTTCAGCAGTTCTTGACGGTAGATACCCAAGATCAAAATCGGTCTATAACTCACTTAAATTTGAGCGCTTGCTATACAGGACTGGAAAGATATGATGAGGCCCTGGAAATGCTGGAAGAAGCCGAACGGTGCGCACCGAATAAACCAGAGACGCTTCATAGCCGGGGGATAGTTTATGCCTGCGCAGGTCGAATTCAGGAGGCCATTGCGGATTTTGAGACGTTTAGCCGCCGTTGGCCGCGTCAGGCCCGCGAATTTGAGACGCGGGACGCGCTCAAGAAACTGCGCCGCATCGCGCGCAAGAAGTTGCTGCCGGGCGATTACTTGGTGGATCATCTTCAGGAGCAGCTGGGCCACAATATGGAACTGGGCGATTTTCATCTGGTAGAACGAAAGGCCCGGCGCATGATTGAAGCCAATCCAGCTCGCCCCGAAGGGCATTTTGCTCTGGGCGTTGCCTGTATGGAGCAAGAGCGTTACCCTGAGGCGTTGGATGCTTTTCTGGTGGCCCACGATTGCAATCCTGAGCATATACCGACGCTTTACAATATCGGCCATACTTATCTAAAACTCGATGATCCGGAGCAAGCTATCTCCTGGCTGAAACGCGCCCTGGAGGGTGATGGCCGGTATCTGGCTGCGCTGTATCAGTTAGGGGCGGCGTGTGAGCGGCTAGGGCTACGGGACGAAGCGCTACATTGGTGGCGTCGTGCGCTGGAGCTGGAACCGGATGATTATCCGACCCGCGAGCGCTTATACGAGATAGGTGAGGGCCCGAAACCTCTTGAACCGCCATTGCCGCCAAAGTCTGTGGAAATGAAGCGCATGATGCCTCTCGTCAAGGCGCGTATGAAGAGACCTCACGTTCATCGCAACGGCGGCCTCACGCTTACCTACGATCAGACGGGTTTTGTGTTGGAGGATATGGAAAATCCTCGCAATGCTACTGTTTACGCCGGCGGCCCGTTTAGTGCCGGCGTCATTCCTGCCAGCGACACCGGGCATCTACTTGATATGATTGGGATGGTCAAGATGCTGCTGCGTATGGTCAATGCCAACAACACACGGAGCGTGGCCGTATTGGCTTATTATCAAGACCGCCCCATCTTTGGTTATCAAGCGCAGTTTGAAAAGGGGAACCTGGTACAGTTCGATGCTGATGGTCAGTTTGTTGTTACTGAGACGCCGCGTTTTTTCAAGTTGAGCATTGATAGTGACCTTTCCACGCCCTATGGTGATCCAATGCAGGGGCTATTGATCTATCTGAACCAGGCGCAGAAGCCGGGTATTCTGATTACTACTCTGCCGCCACAGGGACAGTGAGCAGAGGGGAAAATTTCTGCTCCGCTTGTGATCAGCGCTTCAGCGATACACTTCCCGCCGGTGGCGCACGCGGGCGAGGGCGATAGTTTGCGCGGTGTTGTCAATCTGGTACACGATGCGGTAATCGCCAACGCGCACGCGCCAGCCTTCGAGATTGCCGGAGAGTTTAGTCGCGCCGGCGGGGCGGGGGTCCGTGCGCAGCATCAGGATTTTGGCGTGAATCCGCTCCAGGATGGGGCGCGGCAGTTTGCGCAGGTCTTTTTCAGCAGAGGCCGTGAGCAGCAACGTATACATGCGCTATGCCGGGTTAGCGTCGTTCAGGCCCATCTCGGCCATAAAATCGTCGTAGGGGCGCGCAAGTTCGGCGGCGGCAGATTCCAGGCTCAACTGGTCGGTGAGGTCTTCCAGGTCTTGGAGCAGCTGCTCGTAACGCTCGTAATCAACCAACACGACCGCCGGGCGACCATGCTGCGTGATGTAGACAGCATCGCGCGTTTCCTGCACGGTGTTGATGATCTCGTTGGCCTGACGGCGTAAATCGCTGATCGGTAGAATGCGGGTGGTCATTTATCACCTCCTGTGGTGCTAAATTTGCTACTGTTAATGGTATTATACCCGCAATGCGCGAAAATTTCAACGCCAGG
>DAOTXC010000038.1:0-12892 GCA_034435555.1 Anaerolineae bacterium | reverse complement strand
ATCCAGCAAAGTTGGAGTCTTTTCTGGCTCCCCTGAAAAAACCACAATGGACACAAAGTACACTAAGAATTTTAAGCTATTTCTACGGCGAGTTTTGCGATATTCTTAGCCTTGACTTCACTGAAAAAACTAGGGAATCTCACGCCAAGGCGCAAAGACGCTAAGAATTTTAAGTTGCTAATAAATTTTGATTATGAAAAACTTAACATTATTTAAGGTAAATTCAAAAAACCTTTGCGACTTGGCGGCTTTGCGTGAGGTCTGGGCTTTTTTCAGTAGAGCCAGTATTCATATCCGGCAAAATAGCCTTGTCGGACTACTACACTAAACAGGAGGATTTTGTGATGGAAAAACCACAACCTTTAGCGGGCATCACTACCCGCATGATCGAAACGCCGCGCTTGAAGCAGCACGTCTATTTCTCCGGGCCGGAGAATGGCGCGCCGGTCATCTTCCTGCACGGCAATTTCTCGGCGGCGCTGTATTGGGAGGAGACGATGCTCGCGTTGCCGGAAGGATATCGCGGCATTGCGCCTGATCTGCGCGGCTACGGCTGGACCGAGGATAAACTCATCGATGCCACGCGCGGGATGCGTGACTGGAGCGAGGACGTGCTGGCCCTGATGGACGCACTCGGCATCGAGCAGGCTCACGTCGTGGGCTGGTCAATGGGCGGCGGCATCGTCTACCAGCTGCTCACCGACGCGCCGGCGCGCTTTCTCTCTGTGACGCTGATCTCGCCTGTGTCGCCCTTTGGCTTTGGCGGCACCAAAGACATCGCGGGCAACCCCTGCTACGACGATTATGCCGGTTCCGGCGGCGGCGTGGTCAATCCTACGTTCGTGCAGCTCATCAAGGATGGCGACCGCAGCGCCGACGATCAGAACTCGCCGCGCAACATCATCAACGCCTTCTATTATAAGCCCCCCTTCCAGGCTGACCGCGAGGAGGATTTCCTCACTGCCTCCTTGATGGAGAAGACCGGCGATGACCGCTATCCCGGCGACTTCGCGCCTTCGGAGAACTGGCCCAACGTCGCGCCGGGCGTGCTCGGCCCGGTCAACGCCTGGTCGCCCAAGTATGTGCTCAAGGATGTGCCGGCCTTCATCGCTGCCACGCCAAAAGTCCCTATCCTGTGGATTCGCGGCGACAGCGATATGATCGTGGGCGACAATTCCATGTTCGACTTCGGCGCGCTGGGCAAACTCGGCTTCGTGCCCGGCTGGCCCGGCGACGAGGTCTACCCGCCGCAGCCGATGGTCAGCCAGACCCGCTTCGTGCTGGAGCAGTATGGCGACTTCGAGGAGCATGTCATCGAAGCCACGGCGCACAGTCCGCACATCGAGAAGCCGGGGGAGTTTGCGGCGGTGTTTCATAAATTCCTGGCGGAAAATGCGTAATTCGTACTGCGTACTGCGTAACTGGAGAAATCATTACGCAGTACGCAATACGCAGTAGAGGCGCTTATGCCCACAATTGCTATCAACGGAACTAATTTGTATTACGAGCTACACGGCCCTGCCGACGCTCCCGTCGTCGCCCTCGTCAACGGCGTGCTGATGAACACGGCGGGCTGGGGCTACCAGACGCCGGTGTTGGCGCGGCGGTATCGCGTGCTGCTGCACGATTGCCGGGGACAGGGGCAATCGGAGCATCCCGCCACCGCCTATACGATGCGCCAACACGCCGATGACCTCGCCACGCTGCTGGATGCCCTGGGCATCGAGGCGGCGCATATCGCGGGCATCTCCTACGGCGGCGAGATTGCGCAGCTGATGGGTATGCACTACCCGGAGAAAGTCCGCTCGCTCTTCCTCTCCTCCACCGTGAGCGAGGTGCGCCCGCTGCTCCGCGCCAAGATCGCGGCGTGGATAGCAGCAGCCGAGCGGCGCGACGGAGCGATGCTCTACCGGGCCTCGGTCGCCGATAACTTCAGCGAACCCTGGCTCGCGGCGCATCCCGGCTGGGCAGAAGCCTCGATCCCGCGCTACAAGCAGCTCGACTTCGACGCGGTGCTGGCGCTCTGCCGTGCCTTCCTGGAGATTGATTGGACCACCGAGCTGCATCGCATCGCCGCGCCGACGATGGTGGTGGTGGGCGAGTTGGACGTGCTCAAGCCGCTCGCGCCGTACAGCCGCCTGCTTGTGGAGCACATCCCCGGCGCGCAGTTGCTGATTCTGGGCCACGCCGGCCACGCCTGCTGCATTGAAACGCCGGGGGCGTGGAATGCGGCGGTGCTGGGGTGGCTAGCATTGCAGTCATAATGCGTAATGCGTACTGCGTACTGCGTAATGCGTAATGCGTAATGCGTGACCGGAAAATCCTTACGCATTACGAAGTACGCAGTACGTTATGTACGAAGAAATCATCTAAACAAGCAAACGCTTTAGGAGGAGGAAATTTTATGCAACAACGCAAACTTGGCCGTGGGGTCGCGGTTGTGGGGGCGGGGATGAGCAAGTTCGGCGCGTTCCCCGGCCTGGCGACCCGCGACCTGTTCGTGGACGCCTTCCGCGAGATGCTGGCCTCGGTGGATAAGGGCTTCGATGCACAGGACATCGAAGCGCTCTACATCGGCAACTTCAGCAGCGACCTGTTCGAGGGGCAGGCGCACGTCGCGCCAATCATGGCCGATTGGGTGGGGCTGACCCCGCGCCCGGCCACCCGCATCGAGGACGCCTGCGCCAGCAGCGGCGTCGCGCTCCGCGAGGGCATCATCGCCATCGCCTCTGGCCTGTACGACATCGTCCTGGTCGGCGGCATCGAGAAGATGACCGACCTGCCCACCGCCCGCGTCACCGATACGCTGGCGACCGCCGCCGATGTGACCTACGAGGTCGCGGCGGGCTTCACCTTCCCCGGTCTCTACGCCTCGATGGCGACGGCGTACATGGCCGCCTACGATGCGCCGGTGGATGCTTTCCTCAAGGTGGGCCTCAAGAACCACGAGAACGGCGCGCTCAATCCCAAGGCGCAGTTCGGCCAGCGCATTGCCGACATCATGGAGATTCGCAAAGCCAGCGCCATCAAGAAGGGCCGTCCGGCGCCCACCTGGGCTGATGAGATGGCCTTCCTCACCGACGAGCGCGCCAATCCCACCATCGCCTGGCCGATGCGCCTCTATGACTGCTCGCCCATCTCCGACGGCGCGGCGGCCCTGCTGCTGGTCAGCGAGGAGCTGGCGACCCGGTTCAGCGCTGCGCCGCTCTATGTGGTGGGCACGGGGCAGGCCAGCAACGGCGCAACGCACGACCGTCCCATCCTCACGGGTATCCCGGCGGCGCAGCGGGCCGCTCAGATGGCCTACGCGATGGCAGGCATCACCCCGGCGGATATTGACCTGGCCGAAGTCCACGACTGCTTCACCATCGCCGAGATCATGGCGTCGGAAGACCTGGGCTTTTTCGCGCCGGGCGAGGGCTGGCGGGCCGCCGTCGAAGGGCGCACGGCGCGCGCGGGCGACCGCCCCATCAACTGCTCCGGCGGGCTGAAGTCGAAGGGGCATCCGGTGGGCGCATCGGGCGCGGGCCAGGTGTTGGAAATCTGGAAGCAGCTGCGCGGCGAAGCGGGCGCGCGGCAGTTGCCGGGTGAGCCACGCTTCGGGCTGACCCACAACGTCGGCGGCACGGGCCAGACCTGCGCCGTCCATATCTTTGAGCGGAGGTAGACCATGAGCGAACAAGCATTCACCGGCACAGCGTTTTACGGATTCCTGAAAGAGCACCAGCTCATGGGTTCACGTTGTCCCCAGTGCGGCGCGATTTACGCCCCGCCGCGTCCGCTCTGCCCGGCCTGCCCGGAGGCAGAGATGGAATGGGTGGAACTCTCCGGCGCGGGCAAGCTGGCGAGCTATAGCGTTATCGCCATCGCGCCGACGGCCATGCTCGAAGCGGGCTATGACCGCAAGAATCCCTACTGCTCCGGCGTGGTGGCGCTGGCCGAAGGGCCGCGCATCAGCGCGCAGATTCTCGGCGTGGATGTGGCGCACCCGCAGAGTATTCAGATTGGCGCGTCTGTCAAAGTCGCCTTCATCGAGCGCGGCGAGGGCGAGGCGCAAAAGACGTTCTTAGCGTTTGAGGTTGTTTCGTAGTTCCATTTCAACATTCCTGAGGAGGAAAATCATGAAAAGGCTGTTTAGTGTGTTAAGTGTGTTGGTGGCGTTTTCGATGTTGTTGAGCGCCTGTGGGCCGGCTGGCGACCCGGAGGTGCTCAAGATCGGCATGTTGTCCATGCAATCCGGCGTGATGGCGCTGTATGGGCAGCAGCAGTACCGGGGCTTCATGCTCGGCCTGGAGTATATGTCCAACGGCGAGATGGACGAGGCCGGTCGGTACATCATCGCCGGGCGCCCGGTGGAAGTGCTCTTGCGCGATACCGAGGGCAACCCGGAGACGGGCGTGGCGCTGGCCCGCGAGCTGATCGAGGCCGAGGGCGTCGAGCTGCTCCAGGGGCCGGTGAGCTCCGCGGTGGCCGCCGCGCTGACCACGGTGGCGTGGGAAAACGAGATCATCCTGATGGTGGATCCGGCGGCTTCCGCCTTCACCACGGGCGAATACTTCAATCCCTACGTCTTCCGCACCAGCCGCACCAACTACGATGACGTACTCGTCATCGCCAAGTACCTGGTGGAGAACGTGGGCGCGAACTTCGCGCACATCGGCGTGGATAACGCCTTCGGCCAAGGCAGCGGCATCGCGTTGTCCTATGCGGTGGGGCAGTTCGGCGGGCAGGTCATCGCGGACATCTACGCGCCCTTCGATACCACCGACTTCACCCCCTACATCCAGCAGGCGATGGACTCCGGCGCAGACTGCTTGTTCCTCACCTGGGCCGGCACCGGCTATGTGACGCTCTTCCAGCAGCTGTCCGACCTGGGCGCGTTGGATGAGATGACGGTCGCCACCGGCTACGGCGATAACGCCTCTTTCGCGGCGGTCTACGGCTCGGCGCTGGGGCAGATCGGGCTGAACGTCTACCACTACACCGTCCCCAACAACGAAATCAACGACTGGCTGACCGAGCGCCACTTCGAGCTCTACAACGAACCGCCCGATCTCTTCACGGCGGGCGGCATGGCTTCGGCTATCGCGTTGGCGACGGCGCTAGAGGCGACCGGCGGCGATACCAGCGGTGAGGCGATGATACCGGCGTTGGAAGGGTTGATGTTCCAGGGGCCGAAGGGAACCTACTACATCCGCCCGGAGGATCACGTCTGCGAGCAGCCGATGAATATCCTGCGTCTGGTGAATCTCGATCCCGATCTAAACAACGATGGCATTCCTGAGTATGCGTTCTTCGAGACGGTCTACGTCTCCGAGTACAACGAGCTGGGTGTGCCCTGCACCTTGACGGGCGAGTACGCTGAGCGTTGCGGCAACTTGCCACGTCCGTAAGTTCGCTTAAGATGATGGGAGACGGGTGTTATAGCAGCATCCGTCTCCCCTACCTATCCCGTATTGCGTATTGCGTATTCTGGCTCTAAAAATACGGAATACGCAATACGGAATAACATACAATTGGATGGAGGCGCTATGAAAGATCAATCCAACGAATACGAAGTCATTTTGGAAGCCAAAAACCTCCGCAAGGAATTTGGCGGGTTGGTGGCCGTGGCCGATGTCAGCTGCCAGATTCAGGCGCGCAAGTTGCACTCCATCATCGGGCCGAACGGCGCGGGCAAGACGACCTTCTTCAACCTGTTGAGCGGCACGCTGCCGCCGACGGCGGGACAGGTCTTTTTCCGCGGACAGGACATCACCAACCTGCCCCCCTATCGCATCGCGCACCTGGGTATCGGGCGCTCCTTCCAGATCACCAACATCTTCCCCAACCTCACCGTGCTGGAAAACATCCGGCTGGCGGCGCAGGCGATGGGGCAGGATAGCTTCAAGTTCTGGCAACATGCGGCCCGCTTCCAGCACTACATTGACAAGGCGATGACCGTGGCGGCGCAGGTGGGCCTGCAAGGGCGCGAGGCGGTGTTGGCGCGCAATCTCGCCCACGGCGAAAAGCGCAAGCTGGAGCTGGGCATCATGCTCGCCAGCGACCCCAAAATCCTGCTGCTCGATGAACCGACGGCGGGGATGTCCTCGGAGCAGGTGCCGGAGCTGCTGGAGATCATCCGCAGCATCATGACCTCCGGCGACCGGACTGTTGTGCTGGTGGAGCATCGGATGGATATGGTGATGAGCATCTCCGATGTTATCACAGTGATGCACCAGGGCAGCATCCTGGCGGAGGGGACGCCCCACGAGATTGCGACCAATGCCACAGTGCAACAGGCATACCTGGGCGCGCTGTATGGGGATTTGGGGGCTACTGCGTAATGCGTACTGCGTAAGTTTTCTTTACGCATTACGAAGTACGCATTATGGTAAGGAGTAAATATGACACAACAAAAGGACTACATTCTCACCGTTGACACCATCCACACCTTCATCGGGCAGTTTCACATCCTGGAAGGGGTCTCGCTCAAGGTGGAGCGGGGCAGCATCACCGTGCTGCTGGGCCGCAACGGGGCAGGCAAAACGACGACGCTCAAGTCCATCCTGGGCTTGACGCCGCCGCGCCAGGGGAAGGTGATCTTCGATGGAGCGGAAATCCAGGGCAAGCGCGCCTTCGACATCGCGGCGATGGGCATCGGCTACGTGCCGGAGCACCGCGCCATCTTCCGCAACCTCAGCGTGGCGGAAAATCTCCGCATCGCCGAGCGCCAAAAGGGCGATCTGGAGCGCAAGGCGGACTTCATCTTCGGCCTCTTCCCCGATCTGGAGCGCCTCTACAAGCTGCCCGGCAATCACCTCTCCGGCGGGCAGCAGCAGATGTTGGCCGTGGCCCGCGCGCTCGTGGCCGATAACAAGCTGCTCCTCATTGACGAGCCGAGCGAGGGGCTGGCCCCCATCCTCATCGAGCAGATGATGGAAGCGATCCGCGAGCTGAGCGCCACCACGACGGTGCTCCTGGTCGAGCAGAACTTCATTATGGCGAGCCAGTTGGGGCAGGCGTACTATATCATTGATGACGGCCAAACCGCCCACGAGGGGCTGATGGCGGAGCTGGTCCAGGATGGCGACCTGATCCAGCAGTATCTTGGAGCGGCGGCGCGTATGGTTGGAGGTGTTTGATGAAGCAGTTACAGACGTTCTGGCGCGAAAACAGCACCCTCTTGGTGATTTTTGGCATCCTGCTGGTGTTGAGCCTCATCGGCTGGCCGGCGATGGGCACGCAGCCCTTTGTGCGCACCACCCTCTCCGGGCTGACCTTGAGCGCGCTCTACTTCATGGTCGCCGCCGGGCTGACGCTAGTCTTTGGTCTGATGGATGTGCTCAACTTCTCGCAAGGCTCCATGCTGATGATTGGCGCTTACGCCGGCTGGCAATTCTACACCAACCCCACCTTTCTCTTCGGACTGGCCCCGCTGGTGATCGCGCTGATGGCGGGGCTATCTGCCACCGCCGTGCTCCATCCCCTGGTGCAGCACTGGCCCATTCCCCCACAGTGGCGCTCCCAAATCTACAAGTTGATCATCGTGGTCGCCCTGGCGGTGGCGCTGCTGGCGCTGTGGGGCGTTGATTTCCGCGACCTGGCGGCGACGGCGATGGTCTCCTCGATGGTCGCTGCCAACCCCCTGGCCGAGGCGACGCCGCAGGAGCCGCTGGCGACCTTCTGGTTCCGCCCGGTCCTGCTGCTGTTGGCGGGCTTGCTGATTGCGGTCGCGCAGGCCCGTCCGGGCGATGAGACCAAAGTGGTGCATCGGGAACAGGCGCGCCGCAGCGGGATACCGCTGGCGGCCCTCGTCGTCCTGACGGTGGTCGCCACGCTGGTGCGCGAATCCGGCCCCATCGCCGTGTTGCTGATGGATGGCAACCTGCGCTTCGTGCTGGCCCTGCTGGTGGGGGCACTGGTGGGCGCGGGCCTGGGCGCGGTCATCGAGACAACCCTCATCAGCCCGCTTTACGTCCGCCCCCTCTACCAGATCATCATCACGATGGGCCTCGCCTTCGTCATCGCCGAGATCATCCAGGTCTTGTGGGACCCGCTCCCTTACGCGATGGATCGCCCGCCGCAGTTCGCTCAGCCGGGCAAGGCGGAAAATCTGCTGGCCTGGTTCCGTGGCGGCAACACGACCGTTGACATCGTTGGTGTGACCTTCCCCAGCTATCGCCTCTTCATCATCGTGTTGGGCGTTTCGATGTTCGTGGGCTTGACGTTACTGCTCAAGTACAGTCGCCTGGGCATGATCATCCGCGCGGGCGTGCAGGATCGGGAGATGGTGGAGGCGCTGGGCATCAATGTGCGGCGCGTCTTCACCCTGGTCTTCGCGCTGGGGACGGGACTGGCGGCGCTCGGCGGCATCGGCGCGGCCCCCTTCATCCCGGTCGAGCCGGTGATGGGCGACCGCTTCCTGATGCAGGGCTTCATCACCGTCGTCATCGGCGGGATGGGGAGCACCACCGGCGCGGCGGTCGGCGCGCTGCTGCTGGGGCTGGCGCGGGCCTTCGGCGACTATCTGGCGCTGCGCTTTGGCCTCACGCCCGCCATCTCAGAAGCGTCCACCGTCATCATCATGGCGATTGTGCTGCTGGCGCGTCCGGCGGGCCTCTTTGGGCGGAGGGAGTAAGCGATGAACGAGAAATCAAGTCAGCAAATGAACGAGAAAGCGCATCGGCGCGTGGGCAAGGTCTGGGGCTTTGTTCAGCAGCGCTGGGGCGCATTGGCGGTGCTGTTGGGGCTGATTCTCTTCCCCTACATCTTCAGCCTGCTCAGCGGGCGACCGGTGACTGCCGGCCCGCCCAAATTCTGGCAGGGGCAATTTATCGTGATGTTCATCATGGCGATCTATGCCATGAGCTACGACCTGCTGCTGGGCTACACTGGCATCCTGTCCTTCGGCCATGCGGCCTTCTTCGGCGGCGGCGCCTATGCGATGGCGCTCTTTCTCAAGCACCTGGCCCCCGATCTCGTCAGCCGCTATCCTCTGCTCCTGGGTACGTTCAACGTCACCGAACTGCTGATGATCCTGATCGGCTTCGTGCTGGCGATGGTGGTGGCCGTGGTGTTGGGCCTGCTCTTCAGCGTCGTTTCGGCGCGGGTGAAGGGCGCGTACTTCGCCATGATCACTCTGGCGATGGCCCAGGCCATCCACATCCTCTCCAAAGCCACCGACTTTGTGCAATGGACGGGCGCCGACGAGGGCTTGCACGGCGTCCCCATCCCCTTCTGGCTCAACCCCACGCGCTACCGGTTGCGCTTCTACTTCATCGCGCTGGCCTTCGCCGTGATCATGTACCTGGTCACGCGGCGGATTGTCAACTCGCCCACCGGGCGCGTCTTCGTGGCGCTGCGGGATAACGAGAGCCGCGTCCAGATGATTGGCTACAACCCGGCTGTTTACCGCGCCATCGCCTTCACCACCTCCGCCGTCATCGCCGGGCTGGCGGGAGCGCTCTTCTGCCTGTGGACGATGAGCGCCACCCCCACCATGACCAGTTCCTTCCTGACCATTGACGCGCTGATCATGACCGTTCTTGGCGGCATCGGGACGCTCACCGGGCCGATATTCGGCGCGGCGCTGATGGAATTCCTGGGCCACTTCTTCTACCAGTGGTTCGGTCCGCGCTGGCCCCTCGTCTTCGGCGTACTCTTCATCGTCCTGGTGATCTTCCTGCCCTACGGCATCGTGGGGACGTGGCAGCTCCGCCGCGCCGAGTGGAAGTATGAGGGCAACCCGCTCAAGCGGTGGTTGGGGAGGAAGCGCGAGGCGTGAGGCGCTTGCATGTCATGCTGAGTGTTTTTGGTAAATGAGACCGCGAGTGTAGCGCGGGATGACAAGGTAGATACGATTTTATCTTGAGGTTTGTCAAAAGCACAGCCCTCTATTTCCTGGGATGGGAATAGGGGGCTGTGAGTTAATGTTAGCCGTATTGCCCTCTCTCCCTTTCACCCCCTTAACCTCCTTTCCCACTCCCCCCAGCTATTTTGCAATTTGCCTAAGGCGTGATAATATGGATTCATCAACGTGCGGGAGGTGCAAAAATGGCAGCTGCAATGCAACAACCGAGGGGCGAGGAAACGCCCAACGTGGCCCCGGCGGAAACAAAGCCGCGCCGGCGCTTCAAGTTCTGGGAATCGTTCAAAAATATCGCCATCGTCTTTTCCTTCGTGGTCAATCTGGTCTTGATCATCGTGCTGCTGGTGGCGATCAAGCCCCTCTTCATGGCGAAGACCGACATCGTCGAGCCACTGCTCTACAACCTCGATGATGCCTTTGCCGGGCTGGGCGAGACGCGCATCGAGACCACCGTCCGCATCAACGATACGATGCCGGTGATCTTCGATCTGCCGCTCCAGCAGGGGACGACGGTGATTCTCACCTCGCCGGTGCCGCTCTCCGCGCCCGCGACCTTCTACCTGCCGGGCGGCGGCGGCTCCATCAACGGGACGGTCAGCCTCAACCTGCCCCAGGGGATGCAATTGCCCATCGTGCTCGATATGATGGTCCCCGTCAGCACCACCGTGCCCGTCGTGATGCAGGTGCCGGTGGAGATTCCACTCTCCGAGGCGGGCATGGGGCCGGCGATTGACGACTTACGCCTCGTCTTCAGCCCCATCCGCGATTTCCTGGTGGACCTGCCCAGCTCCGTCAGCGAGATCATTGAGAGCATCCAGCCTGAATGAGCGAACGTCCCGTCTGTAGTTACGAAGGCTCCCGTTACCGCACGGAGTTCTGGGGAGCCGGGCGCGCCTATGAGGATCAGGTCGAGCGGATCGCCATCGAGGCGTTGCTGCCGCCGCAGGGCCGGACGCTGATCGAGATTGGGGCAGGCTTCGGGCGCCTGGCCGATCTCTACGCCGGCTACGAGACCGTCGTCCTCTTCGATTACGCCAGCACCCAGTTGCAGCAGGCGGCGGAGATCCTCGGCGAGCAAGGCGCTGAGGGGCAACCCCAGTACGTCCTCGTGCAGGGCGATTTCTACCGGCTGCCCTTCGTGGCCGGGCTTTTCGACACCGTGACGATGATCCGCACCCTGCACCACGCGGCGGACGCCCCGGCAGTGCTGCGCGGCGTCGCCGAGATTTTGCAGCCCAGCGGCGTCTTCCTGCTGGAGTTCGCCAACAAGCACAATCTCAAGGCGCTGGCCCGCTACCTGCTGCGTCGCCAGGACTGGTCGCCCTTCGACCCGGAGCCGGTGGAGTTCGTCGCGCTCAACTTCGATTTCCATCCCCGCTGGATGTGGGCGCAGCTGGCGCAGATCGGGCTGACACGCGAGGCGGTGCGCACCGTCTCCCACTTCCGCGTGGGCCTTTTGAAGCGCCACGTGCCGACCGGCTGGCTGGTCGCGCTGGATCGCTGGATGCAGCCCACCGGCGCGCTCTGGCAGTGGTCGCCGAGCGTCTTCACGCGCGCGCGGGCCGGTGCGGAGCGACCGGCGGCCCCTGCCGGGGCCTTCTTTCGCTGCCCGGCGTGCGGCGCAGCGTTGGGTGCGCCGCCCCAACCCGAATTCCATTGTGAATGCGGCAAGACCTGGCGTCGTGAGGGCGCGATCTACAACTTCCGCGATCCCGCGTGAGTGTGCTATAATAGCGGCCTGCGTGACGGCGTCCCAGCCGCAAGCCGCCTACATCCAACCAGGGCCGGGAACATTCCCCGCCCTCTCTTTTTGATAGAACTTGCGCAATCGCGCGACCTGCACATCTTTAACCGCAGAGCACGCAAAGGACGCGGAGTTTTTTCTTAAAAATCAGCCGAAGCGGCTCGAAAAGACAACTTTTATCACGTCAAGATGTTGAAAGGTGCTGACAGATAACTTTCTTTGCGCTCTCTGCGTACTCTGCGGTTAGGTTCTCGATACTTGTGTAAGTCCTTTTTGAATGTGGACATCGCCGACTCGCCGACTCGCTGATTCGCTGACTCGCCGACTCGTCCAAGGAGATTTCGATGCAATGGGTACGGGATTACCAGCCTGATCCAGACCGGCCCCGGCTCTACCGGCGGGCGATGATCATCACACTGGTGGGCAATGTGCTGCTGGCCGTGAGCAAGGGGCTGGTCGCCCACTTTTCCGGCAGCGTCGCCCTCTACGCAGACGCGGCCAACTCCGCCTCCGACGTGCTCTACTCGCTCCTGATGGTTCTGGGCCTGTGGGTGGCGCAGCAGCCGCCCGACCTTTCCCATCCGCAGGGGCACGCGCGCTTCGAGCCGCTCGTCGGGCTGATGGTCTCCTTTGCAATGGCCTTCGCCGGTTACGAGGCCGGGCGCGCCGCCGTGGAGCGTTTCATGGTGGGCGGACTGGCGGTGGCGCCTGGCTGGCCCACGGCGGTACTCCTCTTCAGCGCGGCGGTCAAGTGGGGGATGTACGCCGTCATTCGCCGCATCGGGCGGCAGCTCGCCAGCCCCACCCTCGACGTGACCGCCCGCGACAACCTCAGCGACGTGCTGACCTCGGCAGCGGCCTTCGTGGGGACGCTGGGATCGGCCTGGGTGCATCCGCTGCTCGACCCCATCGCCGGCCTGCTGGTGGCGGCGTGGATCCTCCGGGCGGCCTTCGGAGCAGCCCGCGAGAACTTGAAATATCTCACCGGCGCGGGGGCCTCCCAGGAGCTGCGGGACGAAATCGTGGCACTGGTCTCCGCTGTGCCCGGCGTTCAGCGCGTCCATCAGGTCCTCACCGAGTACGTCGGCCCGCAGCTGGTGGCCGATTTGCACGTCAATGTGGATGGCGATCTCACCCTCAACGCCGCCCATCGCATCTCCGATGCCGTGCAGCAGGCGGTCGAAGCGCTGGACGAGGTGGAGCGCGCCTACGTCCATATCGAGCCGTGCGTCGTGGAGCCTCCCCCCTTCGACCCGGAGGCCGCCGGTGGTCTCTCTTCACAAAATGGGGTATAATGC
>DAOTXC010000037.1:0-8168 GCA_034435555.1 Anaerolineae bacterium | reverse complement strand
CACCGCGCGGGGCCGCGCACCCAACAGCTGCTCCGCCGCCGCGAGGTAGCGCGCCACTTGGGGGGCGTACTCCGCCCGCAGCCGCTCCAGATGCGCCGCATCGCGGACGTGATCGGTCTTGAACTCCACCAGCGTCCAGCCCGCCGCGCTCTCGAAGAGCGCATCCATGACGCCCTGCTCGCCGGGGAGACTGTACGGCACTTCGTGGATGCGCCGTGTGGCTTCCGCCAGCTCCGCGTAGAGCGGCGTGACCTGGAAGCGGATCAGCATCCGCGCCGCCCGCTGAATGGCGTTCGCCAGTTCATCCGCATCGGTGATGCCGCAGCTGCGCGCTTCGGCCTCGGCCCAGCGGTAGAACGGCCCGCCCGCGCCCGCATCCGGGAAGCACCAGCGCTCCAACGCGCCGTGGACGAGCTGCCCCACCACCCAGGCGGGCGCGGTCACCCGCTCCCGTACCGGCACCACGCGCCACACTCGGCGCGGCGGATCGCGTAAGGCCTCCGCTGCCGCCTCGTCCGTCACCTGCGCCTCCGGTTGGAGCGGGGGCAGCAAGGGCAACGCTGCCGGCCAGTCCGCAGCCTCGCCGGAGGCGGTGGTGTGGTTGGCCGGTTCAGCGGCGGCTGGGGGGCTTTCTTCCAGGGCCGCGAGTTGGGCCTGGTACTGCGCGGCGGTTAAGACGCCCTGTTCGTAGAGTTGTTGCAAGAGCGCCCGTTGGGCTTGTTTGGCTGTCTCATCCATAGGTATGCCTCCCACTATTGGCTATGAAACCCGGACCCGATGACGATCAAGGGGGTCAGGAGCCGGGAGCGGCTGTCGAAACGGGCTGCCCGCCCCACATCCTCTGCAAAGCTACTGCTATGCCCCCGGCTGGTACGTCTCCCCGAAGTTGCGCTCGGAGAGCCAGCGCTTGAAGGAGGGATTGTCGCTGTACTGCTTGAAGAGCTCCGTGAAGTCCGCCATCAGCTCGAGCATCACGCGATCCAGCGCCCGGTCGTGTTCGATGCGCGCATTCTGCCGGTCGGAGTTGCGGATGGCGTTCTGGTAGGCCGTATCCGCCGCCACCCGCGCCGGAATCTCCTCGACGATCTCCCGCAGCACCTTGTCCTCGTCCTTCCAATCCACGTCAGGGAAGAGGCGGTTGAACTCCTCGATGATCTGGCTCAGCCGCTCCAACTCCGGCTCCGGCATGAGGCCCGCGCCGCCGGTGGGTACGGGGCCGATATCGCCGTCAGCATCTTCGAGCGCAATGGCGAGCGTCGCCTGCATCTCCACCCGGTAGCTGTCCATGTCCACCGCCTCGAGGATGCCCCGCGCCAGGTCTTCCTCCACCGGCGCCGGGAGTTTGGGGACGAGGAAGTTGAGGAAGATGGAGAGCTGCTCCCACGCGGCGTTGATGTAGGGCAGCACCGCGCCGAGGAAGTTGTAGGTGCGCCCGAAGGCCTTGGCCTTCCCCTTGAAGGCGACCTGCCCATCCTCGTCGAGCGTCTCCACGTAGACCGCCACGCACGCATCGAGGATGGGGTCGAGCTGCGCCCGATCCGCCCCGCCCAGGTAGCGGGCGACGAAGTCCTCCACCTGCTCCCAGGCGTAGACCTGGTAGCCATCGAGTTCGGCCTGAAGGTCGTGCAGCTTGTTGGGGTCGGTCTCCTCGCTCAGGAGGGTGGTGCGGTAGTACGGATCGAAGGCCGCGCGGATAGTCTCGGCGTCGTTGAAGAAATCGAGCACGAAGGTGTCGCGCTTCTGCGGGTGGGCGCGATTGAGGCGCGAGAGGGTCTGCACCGCCTTGATGCCCGCCAGCGGCTTATCCACGTACATGGTGTGCAGCAGCGGCTCGTCGTAGCCGGTCTGGAACTTCTCGGCGACGACGAGGAAGCGGTACGGATCCTCGGTGAAGCGATCAGGAATCTCTTTGCTGGGGAAGCCGTTGAGCGTGGCCTCCGTGACCATGCGTCCGCCGTCCTCGTGCTCGCCGGAGAAGGCGACCAGCGCCCGGTAGGGGCTGTGGCGCTCCACCAGGTAGGCGGAGATGGCGTGGTAGTACTGGCGGGCGCGCGCGATGCTGCCGGTGACGACCATGGCCCGCGCCTGCCCGCCCAGCTTCTGCCGGGCCAGCACTTGATCGTGGAAGTGATCCACCATGATCTCCGCCTTGTGGCGGATGGCGTGGTCGTGTCCCTCGACGTAGCGCCAGAGTTTGCGCTGCGCCTTCTGCTTGTCGAATTCGGGATCATCCGCCACGCTCTTCACCAGCCGGTAGTAGCTCGCCACGGGGGTGTAGTTTTGCAACACATCCAGGATAAAGCGCTCCTGGATGGCCTGCTTCATGGTGTAGCTGTGGAAGGGGCGATGTTTGATCGCCTCGCCCTCCGGATAAGGCACGCCGAAGAGCTCCAGGGTCTTGTTCTTGGGCGTGGCGGTGAAGGCGAAGTAGCTGGCGTTGGGCAGCATCCGCCGCGACTCCATCAGCCGGTTGATGACGTCCTCGACGGTCTCCTCGTCCACCTCACCGCCGTGCTCGGAGAGCGCCAGGTGCATCTTCGCTGTGACGCGCCCGCCCTGGCTGGAGTGCGCTTCGTCAATGAGGATGGCGAAATTGCGCCCGCGATGCTCGTCGCCGATCTCCTCCAGGATGAAGGGGAATTTCTGCACGGTGCTGATGATGAGCTTCTTGCCCTCGGTGAGGAAGCGGCGCAGATCGCCGGAGCGTTGCGCGTGCCCCACCACAGCGGAGACCTGCGCGAACTGCTTGATGGTGTCGCGGATCTGCTTGTCGAGCAGGACACGGTCGGTGACGACGATGACGGAATCGAAGACGGGCTGGCCGATGGCGTGCTTCAGGCCGATGAGCTGGTAGGCCAGCCAGGCGATGGAGTTGCTCTTGCCGCTGCCGGCGGAGTGCTGGATGAGGTAGCGCCGGCCGGGCCCCTCCTGCTGCGCGGCAGCCAGCAATTTCCGCACCACGTCGAGTTGGTGGTAGCGCGGGAAGATCTGGACTCGCTGGCGAGTTCCCCGCTTCTTCTTGCCTGTCTTGCGCTCTTTCTTCTCCGTGATCTGGGCGTAGTTCTCCAGGATGTCGGTCAGCCCCTCGCGGGTGAGAATCTCTTCCCATAGGTAGGCGGTCTTGAGGCCGTGGGGATTGGGCGGATTGCCCGCGCCGTCGTTCCAGCCTTTGTTGAAGGGCAGGAACCAGGAGTCGTTCCCCCGGAGATGGGTACACATCCGCACCTCCTGGTCATCCACGGCGAAGTGGACGACGCAGCGCCCGAAGTGGAAGAGCAGCTCGCGGGGGTTGCGGTCGCGCTGGTACTGCTGCACGGCATCTGCCACCGTCTGTTTGGTGAGCCGGTTCTTGAGCTCGAAGGTGGCGATGGGCAGGCCGTTGATGAAGAGGCAGAGGTCGAGCGCGCGCTGGGTCTCATCCTTGCTGTAGCGCAGCTGGCGGGTGACGCTGAAGACGTTGGCGGCGAAGCGCTCCGCCGCCTGGGGATTGCCGGGCGTGGGCGCGCCGTAGAAGAGGTCGAGTGCGTGGGGGCCGTGCTTGATGCCCTTGCGCAGCACGTCAATGACGCCGCGCCGGGCGATCTCGCCCTGGAGCCGGGCGAGGAACTTGCGCCGCGCCGGGCCATCCTCGGCCAGGGAGAGTTGCGCCGCCACGGCGGGCTGCGTGGCTTCGAGGAAGGCGCGCAGTTGGCGCAGATCCACGGCGTAGTCGCGGTCGTAGTCATGGGGATCGCCCTGGATGTAGCCGCCGCCCCCGTAGGCAACGGCGTCCTCCCGTGCGCCCGGCACGCTGGCGGCAGGTTTGCCTGTCAACGCGGCGACGATCAGTTCCTCCAGGCCCTTTTCGCTCGTGTCAGTCGTCGGCATAAAGTCCTCCTATTCCAGGTGGGAGGCGCTTCAGAAAGTGCGTCCCACCTAACCGGCAAGCTCCAGCATCGCATCACGGAACACTTGAAAGCTGTGTGAGCTATTGCGCATGGGATCAACATGGGGTGCAATAGCACGAGCGGCCTCTATCTTCCGTAGACCGGTCTTGAAGTACCCTTTCTGCTGCAAGACCCGCTCGAAGGTCTCCCAAGTGCCGCCATTGATAGCATCTGGATCGCGATAGGCCGCACGTTGCGGTATCGTCGCCGGAACTTTAGGATAGACTGCCCGCACAGCTTCCCAATCGCCAAAGTACCAGGCCTCCAGCTCTTCGATAGCAATACGATTGATGACGGTAAAGTGCTCCTGCCGGTGCTGGGTGCGAGTGGGCAAACCCGCGGCCAGCGCGTGTTGCTCTAGCGTCTGCTTCAGGGCATGGCAATCGTCATCGTCCCGATCTACCACCACGACAATGCGGTAATCTTCAGGATACCAGGAGGCATAGCCGCGCAACCGCTGCGGCAGCCGCTTTAGTAAATCGTCTTTGCATTGGAAGGTGCGAATCTCGAAAGGAATCCCACCGAGCAAGCAGGGCAGCAGTCCGCGCAAGAAGCTCTCCATTGAAAGTTCCTCGACGAGGAATTCAACGTGCGCCACGCTCATCGCGCTCCCCTCCCCGACGTAGGCCCCCCGGCATTGACCAACGGATCACCCAGGCCAAAGTAGCCTTCGGTCCACAAGTGCCCCAGGGAAGCCCCCGCCTGGATTTGTTCGCGGACGCCAGCAATGTCCACGGCGCGGATAGCCTGGGTATAGCCCTGCTCATCGCGGTAGAGGACACGCACCTCCTCTGGGAGCAGACCGTTGAGGAAAAAGGGCGAATGGGTGGTCACGAGTAGTTGGGTGCGGGCGCTGGCGGCCCGACATTCTTCGGCCAATTCGGGCAGCAGACGGGGATGCAGGAAATTCTCCGGTTCTTCGATGCCGACGAATTGGGGCGGGTCGGGATCATGAAGCACCGTCAGGTACGCCAACATCTTGAGCGTGCCATCGGAGGCGAAGCGGGCAAAGACCGGATCCGTAAAGGGCGCATCTTTGATTTGCAGCAGCAAGCGCCCATCCGGCATGGAATCTGCTTGCACGGCTTCCAACCGGGGAATGCGCTGGCGTAGAATCTCGAAGATGCGCTCCAACTGTTCAGGCTGGCGCTCTTTGAGATACTGCACCACGTTGGCGAGGTTATCCCCGCTCTGGGAGAGGCGCGCTTGCGGCCCGGCCTCGGGCTGCCCACGCGCAGCATCGAGCGTGAGGTAAGAGATGTACCAGTCGGTGATGAATTCCCGTAACGCCGCGACGCGCGGATGATCGGCGAATTGCCCCAGCGTGTTGACGGCGATGAGATCGGGGGAGCGCAAGGGGATCTCCACCCGCTGATCTTCCTCGTCGGGCATCTCGCCACTAATGGCGCGCCCACGTCCTTCGTGGTATTCCAGGAAGCGGAAGGGCTTGCCATGAGAGCCGCGCCGCCATTGCAGCCACTCTTCTACCACGATGGGGCCTTTTGCGCCTTCATCAATTGCCAGATGGTAAGTAATCAGGGGGAGGCCCGGATGCTCCCGATACTTGAGTTCGATGACGATAGGCCCCTCCGCGCCCCGGGTGCGTAATTGCGCCGCGCGCCCACGCCGGTCCCAGGCGTGACGCAGGCCATATTGAAAACACTCCGAGAGGAAACTAAAAACATCGAAAACGGTGGACTTGCCGCTGCCGTTGGGACCGAGCAGCACCGTCAACGGCGTCAAGTTTTTCAGTTCCACATTACGGAGCGCGCGATAGTTCTCCACCCGCAGATATTCGATGCGCGCCGGCGCAGCGTCACGATTCGTCATCAGGCACCTCCTCTATAGAGCCTTCTTCGTTTAGGGCATTTTTAAAGTTATCCTCATCATCCAGGTCTGCTGCGTCGTCGAAATCCGCATCGTCCACCGGGAGATCGGGGAGCGCGGCCCCGCGCACATCGAGTTTGCCCGTCACCACGTCGGCGATGAGGCGCGTGCGGTACTCGCGGACGAGTTCGATCTGGCGCTGGGTGCGGGCAACCAGGGTATGAATTGCAGATGTCATTTGCTCAACATGATCCAGTATTCGCCTCTGTATATAAATTGACGGAAGAGTAATGGCTAGTTCTTTCATCTCACTAGACGGTAAACCTTCACGCGCAGCACCACTTGCACGCAATGCAATCTGATTCTGAACAAAAGGAGAAGATATCACAGTCGCCAAGAATTTAGACAGAATCTTTGAATTCTCAGGCCTAATGATTGAGACATGCTGGTTGACATTTGCCTCTCCTAAACTTGGGGGAACAACACAAACACGCCCGATAGATGCTCCCGTAATATTGACCAAGACGTCGCCCGGCTTGATGTGAGAAGATGACATTGAAGCATGAATATCATCTGAGATAAACACCACATCGTCTAAATGAAGGCCGTCAAAATGGACGTTCTGGCTTCTGATCAGTGGAATGCCAGAAGATTGGTATACAGTTGCTCCACCTCTGGGTGTCAAACCACTACCGAACTTCGACCCAAGATGCTTCAGTGCAACTATTTCCCAATGCGCCGGGATCTCCCCCAGCCATTCGATGCCGGAATCTTTGAGCGGCACGTCGGGATCGAGGCCGCGCGTCACGGCCTGCTGGATGAGGGCCTGCTTCTGCTCCGTGAGGAGCGCAATCAACCGCCGCTGCGCGTGGATGTAGCGCCGCGTCAGCCGGTCGTAGGCGTCGAGGAAGCGCGCGATGGCGCGTTGTTCGTCGGGAGGGGGCGTGAGCACCGGCATTCGCTTGAGGTCGGTGAAATCCAGGTTTTGGCGCAACCCCGAACCCATCCCATAGAAAATCTTCATCAAGTCGTAAGCGTGCAGCAGCAAATAGCCGTATTCAGGAATCGTCGGAGTAACGGCGCGTAAGCACATATACGCCGACGTGATAATGCCGCGATTTTGGGCCAAACCCACCCGCAAACTGTTCCAATCGTTCTGCAAGTCCGTGGGCCGGATGATGATGTCGGTTGGATCAACAATCTGATACGTCTCGAAAGATTCAGGGACGAGGCCATGCAACTTCTCCGGCGGCTTGATCACGATTTTGCCGTAACTCAAAGAGAGAACTGTGCTCTCGACCATGCCTGTGTTCTTGACCTTCTTCTCTCGAAAGGTGGAGAAACCGGGGCCAATGTCCCAATGCGCGGGGATCTGTCCCAGCCAGGGCACGCCGGAGTCCTTGTAGGCGGGGTAGGGTTTCAAAAGCACACCTCCATCATGCAAACATCAGTTGTCATTACAAACATCGTCTCAACGTCATTCCCGCGTCTGCACTCGTGAAGACGCCGCAACAACAAGAAGCCTTCCACGCGCGGGGGGCCGGGTCAAGCCGGAAAGCGGGAATCCATCCCCAACAATCTCACTTCCGCAACAACCTGGATTCCCGCCTTCTTGCTCGTGCCAGTGCTCCACGCCGCAACCACACATATCCACGCCAGCTCACGCCCGCTCCATCACGCGGGAATGACAATAGTAGTGAGGTCCGTCATTCCCGCGTAGGCGGGAATCCATCTCCGTTTTCACGGGCATGACATTCGGGCAAGGGGGATTTAACCCTCGCAAATCAGGGGCCACAAATCCAACCATTCCGGGTTTTCCTTCTCGATCAGCGCAATCTTCCAGGCACGATTCCACTTTTTCAGCCGCTTCTCACGCTGAATGGCCTCCAGCATCGTGGGATGAATCTCGTAATACACCAACGTATGCACGCCGTATTTCTTGGTGAACCCCTCAAAAACATCGTGCTTGTGTTGCCAGACGCGCTGCACCAAATCGCTGGTGACGCCGATGTACAATGTTCCGTTGCGTTTGCTGGAAAGTATATAAACAGTCGGCGTTTTTGCCATGTTGCCCATCCTATATTAACGGCTGCCATTAAGATAGCCCTCCCACACCGGCCATATTAACGGTTACGATTAACATGGCCTACCCCGCATCCACCAGAATCTGCGCCAGCAGCCCGTCAGTCTCTTGCTCCAGCGCCTCAATATCGGCGCGGATCTCCGCCAGCGAGCGCAACGGCTCGGGCTCGTAGAAGTAGCGGTTGAAGGAGATCTCGTACCCTATCTTCGTCTGCGTCCCATCGATCCAGGCATCGGGGACGTAGGGCAGCACCTCGCGCGCGAAGAAGGCTGCGATACCGCCCTCCTCCAGCAGCGGGATCTGCTCCGTGTCGCGCAGATCGGTGTCGGCCT
>DAOTXC010000036.1:0-18927 GCA_034435555.1 Anaerolineae bacterium | reverse complement strand
AGGAGATGTGGATAAGAGACAGCACGCACCCCCAGCCCTATGCCGACGCCCGCGCCTGTGGAGCTGGTCAATCCTGACTTCGACCTGCTGTTGACCAATCGCATCCCCGGATGGCAGTGGGACGCCTACATCAACTATCAACCGGGGGGAGACTACGATCCCGCCACCTCCTACGCGGAGCCGATGTTCTCTGCGGCAGATGATCCGGTGCGGCGCATCCACGGCTCGACGTTGCAAATCGAGACCATCCGCTGGCTCAAGTTCCGCGCGTGGGTCTATCAGACCGTCTCGGTGACGACCGGGAGCCTGGTGACATTCCAAATTGATGCGGGCGCGTTCTCATCCATTGACTCACTGCTGGTCAGGGCGGGAGTTGATCCCGAAGGCAATGAGGGCTGCCAGGAGGCCGTGTGGGGTACGGAACAAGCCATCAATCAAGATAGCGGCGTGGTCACGTTGCGCTCGCGGCAGGTGACAGTTGGCGAGTCCGGGCGCGTGACGGTCTGCTTCTTCGCGGAGCCGCGTTACCCAGATGTGAACAACGCGGCCTTCTTCGATCGGGCGCAACTGACCGTTTTGCCGCCGCGACCTTAGGCGGGTAAAGGAGTCTCGATGCAGCAGATACCTACAGCGTGTGACGTTCTTATCGTTGGCGCGGGGCTGACAGGGGCCTTATTGGCTCGCAGGCTGGTGGATCACGACGTGCGCGTGGTGGTGTTAGAGGCCGCGCCGGATGCGGCGCTCGGCGCGACGGCGCGTGGCGCGCCCCTGGCCTTGCTAGGGACGCCACAACCCTACGCGCAGCTGGTCGCGGCGCGCGGGAGCGAAACGGCGGCGGAGATCTGGGAGCTGACGCGCCAGAACCTCGCGCTGTTGCAGGCGACCGCGCAGCGTTTGGGGCAGCAGGTCAAGCCGACGGGAAGCCTGCGGTTGGCCGGGCCGGAGACAGAGGTGTGGCGCGAGTCGGCGCACTTGCTCCAGAAGGCAGGCTTTGCGGTCGCGCTTCAGGATGCCGCCCGGTTGGGGTATCCGCTGGGGCTGCAGGTGAAGGAAGACCTGGCCTTTGATCCCGTCGCGTTGGCGCTGGCCCTGCTCGATCATCCGGGGATCATCTTGCAGACCGAAACGGAAGTCCAGCAGATCTTGCCCAGCGAGACCGATCTGGAGATTTGGGCGCACAACCATTACATTCGCACCAAGGCGGTGGTTCTGGCGGGTGGGGCGCACTCGGTCCGGCTGCATCGAGGGCTGGGACAGCACGTCAAGCCGCTGCCGGTGCAGGCGGTGGCCTGTTCCATGACAGAAGCGCTGCCGCTCCCCCTCGTCCTGCCCGGCGGGCAAGTCGTCACGCAGGCGGAGGGGCAATGGCAGTTCGTGGGCTGGCGCGCCACGACCGAGGCCGAAGCGTTGGATGATCTCCTGGCCGCAGCGATGCAATTCTGCCCTACCGCGCCCGTGCGACGCCGTCCCGCCAGCTGGGTGGGGCAAAGCGTGGATGGGCTGCCGGTGGTGGGCGAGCTGCCCGATTTCCCGCGCATCTACACGGTGAGCGGACTGGGGCCGTGGGGCTTCAGCTGGGCCTTTGTGGCGACCGCGCAGCTACTGGCGTTGATGCTGGAAGATGTCGCGCCGACGCTGTTGAACGTCCAGCGCTTCGCATGATTCAGGTGGCGCTTTTGCGCTGGCTATCCTGTGCTATACTGATGATATTCAAGTAAGGAGCTAGCATATGCCAGCAGAACCTGCCGATACCAACGATTCAATCCGCGTGGTGATTGTTGATGACCACCCCTTCTTTCGGCAAGGTGTCCACGATGTCCTGGTCGCCGAGCCGGATATCGAGATCATCGGTGAAGAGGAGCACGGCGACGAGGCGCTTGCACGTCTGCCAGACCTGCATCCCGATGTCGTGTTGATGGACGTCAATCTACCCGGTCTGAACGGGCTGCAAATCACCCAACGGATCAAGAGCCAGCATGGGGAGATCAACTTCATCATTCTGACCGCTTATGATGACGAGGAGCAAATCTACCACGCGGTGCGGATTGGCGCTTCGGCCTACTTCTCCAAGGACGTTGACCCGCACGAACTGGTGCAGACGATCCGCATGGTGGCGCAGGGGTATTATGTCATCGCCGGGTCGCGCATGACGCCGGAGCAGGCGGAACAATGGCTGCTGGAGCGTTATCGCCTGTATGGCGTCAAGCCGGAAGACGTCACCTTCTCGCCCTTGAGCAACCGGGAGATGGAGATTTTGGAGCTGATCATCGAAGGGTTGAGCAATAAGCTCATCGCTTATAGATTGGGGATCAGCCAGCAGACGGTCAAGAATCACGTAACCTCGATCCTGGCGAAGTTAAATCTATCGGATCGCACCCAGGCCGCGATCTACGCGCTACGGCGTGGCTGGGTGCGATTGCCGCCCGCGCAGCACGAGTGAGCCGGTGCAGCAGCAAATCCGGGGAGGTATGATGACAGAGAACGATTGGCAGCAATTTGTCGAGACGAGTCAACGCGAATACGAGCGCACTCAAGAACAGCTCAAAGAGATTGACATGTTGATCCAGCAGACCTCTTCGGAGGTGGACCGTCTGGTGAAACAAAATGCCCGCGCGGCGGCGCAGATGCGGCAGATCGAATCACAATTCGAGACCGTGCCCCGCGATGACATCAAGGCGACCTTCAATTCGTTGTTGGAAAATCAGCAGCGCCTTTTTACCATGCGCGGGCAGCTGGAGAAGTTGCAGAGCGATCAGCGGTACCTGACGCAGTTGGCGGAGATTTTGCAGCTGGTCAGTCAGAATCTAGGGCCGCAAGATGTCTCTTTGCAAGAGGAAGAAGGGGAAACGGCAGCGCCACAACAGATGATGGTCGTGAACATCATCGAAGCGCAGGAGCGCGAGCGGTTGCGCCTCTCGCGGCAGATGCACGATGGCCCCGCTCAGGCCCTGACCAATCTCGTGCTCCAGGCCGAAATCTGCGAGCGGCTCTTCGACCGCGATGCCGACCGCGCGCGCGTGGAGTTGGGCGAGCTCAAGAGCAATGTCATCAGTACCTTTCAAAAGGTCAAGGGCTTTATTTTCGATCTGCGCCCCATGATGCTGGACGATTTGGGACTGGTTCCCACGATGAAGCGCTACGCGGACGGGCTATCGGAAAGCGGCTATGCGGGGATCGCGCTCAGTATCACCGGCAAGGAACGGCGACTGGCGCAGCACAAAGAGGTCACACTCTTTCGTGTCACCCAGGAGTTGATCCACATCGGGCGCGAACAATCGCGGGCCACCAACATCAAAATCGCCCTGGACATGGGCGAGACGCAGGTACGGGTGGTGGTTGAGGACAACGGCAATGGTTTTGAGCTGGATGATGATTTGACCAGCGCCGATGCCTCCCGGTTGGGCCTGGTCGCCTTGCGCGAGCGCATCGAGATGTTGGACGGCACACTCAACTTCGATAGCTCCCCAGGGCAGGGATTGCGGACAACCTTTTTGCTCCCCGCTGGTGAAGAAGAAGCGCCCCCGTTGTTGTGAGACAACGGCGCTGATTCTTGACAAGGATATTAAAAGCGCATACAATGAGAATAACCTTCTGAGAGGTATGTTAAAGACAATGCGAGAATACGTTGTATTCACTCAATGAGGTGGCTGCGGGTCAAGCTTGGCTTGGCCCGCAGTTGTGCATTTGAATAGCGGTCGTGAATTGGTAGATCAATAAGGAGGTGATGCCCACGGATGAATTGGGAGATACTCTCCCCCTCACTTGAATCTCTGATGATGAACCCCATACCATATTCCAGCATGAAAGGACGTGGCTATGTTTGATAAAAGTGTGTTGCAAGAACTGGCTTCAACGCAGGCGGATGGCGCGATTTTGAGCGTTTATCTGAATGTGGATCCCAAGCAGCGGAGCGCCGAGGAGTACAAATTGACGCTCCGGGAGATGCTCAAGCAAGCGGAAGCGGAAGTGGATAGCGAAGACATCAATGCGGTTAGGCGCTACATGGATTTGGAGTACGATTGGTCGGGGCGCGGCTTGGTCATCTTCTCGCGACAGGCCGAGGATATTTGGTACGCTTTACCGCTACCTGTCCCGGTGCAATCCGGGGTGACGGTGGTGCGCAAACCCTATATCTCCCCATTGGTCGAACTGGAAGGCGTCTATGGCCGTTATGCCGTCGCGCTGATTGATAAACAGGGCGCGCGTTTCTTCCTCTTCCAGATGGGAGAGCTCGTAGCCCAGGAAGGCGTTATGGGCGAGGAGATCCGCCGCACCCGCAAGGGGCGCGGCTCTTCGATGGTGGGGATGCGCGGCGGCGCGCCTGCCTCTGGACGCAAAGAGGCGGAGGTGGTGCAGCGCAACCTGCGAGAGGTAGCCAGCGCGCTCACCCACTTTACCCAGAAACACAAACCGCGCCGCTTGCTGCTCGCCGGCGCCGATCCAACGGTAGCGCAGTTCCAGGAGACGCTGCCCGCGCCATTGCAGGAGATTGTGGTGGGCGCCTTCGCCGCCGATATGGAAGCAGGCGAGGTGAACATCCGCGAGCGTTCGTTGGAAGTCTTGCAGCAACTAGCGATCCAGCGCAAGGCACAGCTAATCGAGGCGGTCATCACTGCGGCTGCCAAGGGGCTTAACGGCGTTATTCGCCTGGATGAGACGCTGAGCGCGGCCCACGAGGGGCGCGTGCAGGTGCTCCTGGTCGAGCGCGATTATCACCAACCGGGGTATCGCTGCTCAGGCTGTGGCTATCTGACCACACAGGCGCTAGGCGACTGTCCCTTCTGCGGCAACAAGTTTGAAGAGATTCCCGATGCTGCCGAGGCGGTGGTCACGCAGGTCGTCGAAAAGGGCGGCGCCATCGAGGTGGTGGATAACGACACGATGGGCGAGGCCCATATCGGCGCGCTTTTGCGCTACTAAAAGGAACCAGGGAGCGGGGGGCCGCACGGCCCCCCGCTTTTCATAGCCTACAGATGCCCTCCAAACCCCCATTCAATCCACGCCGCTATCGCCGGCAATTAGAGCGCCAGCTCTTGATCGGTGTGGTGATCGTACTCGTGGGCATGGGAAGCCTGCTCATCGGTTTGATTTACGGCTGGCCGGCGGTGTGGACCGCCCTGCTGTGTTTACTCCCTGGCGCGGGCGTTCTGGTGCTGCTGTGGATCTTCTTCTGGGGATTGGAAAAACTCACGCAGGATAAATAGAGTTGTTCCCCAATAATGCCAATCGGGATCAGGACGCAGATTTTCGCAGATTAACGCAGATATTTCTTAAAATCAGCGGAAATCAGCGTGAATCTGCGTCCAATACCTACTCTGGGCTTATTCAGGAACAAGTCTAATAAACCGGCCCTGACAAACGTCAGGGCCGGTGGTTAGTCTGTGCTCGTTGGATTAGATCCAGCCGCGCAGGCGCATGGCCCATTCCACGCGCTTGATGGCGACCTGGTAGGCCGCATCGCGCATGTAAAGCCCATTATCTTGCGCCTTGTCGTAGACCCCGTGGAAGGCCGCTGTCATCTTCTCATCCAGCTTGGTGAGAACCTCTTCCTCGCTCCAGTAGTAGTTCATGTCGTTTTGCACCTGCTCGAAGTAGGAGCAGGTCACGCCGCCGGCGTTGCAGAGGAAGTCGGGGATATCGAAGATGCCGCGCGCTTTGAAGGTCGCGTCCGCCTCCAATGTGACCGGCCCGTTCGCGCCCTCGGCCACGATCTTCACCTGCTCGCTGATCTGCTCTACGTTGTCGCCATTGATGACGCCTTCAAGCGCCGCCGGGATCAGCACATCCACATCCTTGCTCAGCCACGCATCGCCATCTTCGACGATGTAGCCAGCCTTCTGGGCCTCTTCCTTGTTGATCGTCCCGTATTGATCGGTGATCTTCTGCAAGAAGTAGGGGTCAATCCCATCTTCTTTGGTGAAGGTGTAGGCGGTTTTATCCTCGCGGTCCCAGCAGGAGACACAGAGCACCTTGCCGCCCAACATCTCGATGTAGGTGATGGCCGCGTATTGCGCCACATTGCCGAAGCCCTGGATCGAGGCGACTGTCGTCTTTGAGTCAATCCCCAAGACCTTCAGCGCCTCTCGGATGGTGACTACGACCCCGAAACCGGTCGCTGCCGTGCGGCCCTTGGAACCGCCGCCGCCTACCGGCTTGCCGGTGATTACGCCGGGCGTGTATTCGCCCGCCAGCTTGGAATACTCATCCATCATCCAGCCCATCATCTGCGGGGTGGTGCCGACATCGGGCGCGGGCACATCTTGGCGCGGGCCGAGATTCTTCCAGACCGCGTCCACCCACTCGCGGCAGAGCCGTTGCTTCTCCGCATCCGAAAGTGTGGAGGGATCCACCACGACGCCGCCCTTGCCGCCGCCCAGGGGGATATCGGCCACGGCGCACTTCCAGGTCATCCAGGTCGCCAACGCGCGCACCGTATCGAGCGTTTCGTTGGCCGCAAAGCGGATGCCGCCCTTCGCCGGGCCGCGCGCGTCATTGTGCTGCACGCGGAAGCCAAAGAAGACCTGCACCGAGCCATCATCCATCCGCACAGGCAACTGGAAGCGGAATTCGCGTAGCGGCCAGCGCATGATCTCGCGAGCTGCCGGATCGATATCCATCTGATCTGCCACGTTATCAAACTGAGCCTGCGCCATTTCAAAAGCGTTCAACTCTTTAGACATGTTAGACTTCTCCTTGAATTTTTGCTATGAGATTTAGTTTAGCTGGAGCGTTGTTGCTCCAGGTGTTGCTGTAATAATTGATGAGCCTGCGTGGGATTCGCCTTGCCCCGCGAACGTCCCATCACCTGCCCTACAAACCAACCCAAGACGGCCTCTTTGCCATCGAGATATTGGGCCACCTGTTGTGGATTCGCTGAGAGCACCTCCATGATAATAGTGGTGAGCGCATCGGCATCGGAGAGCTGAGCCAGTCCCAGTCGCTCTACAATCGCTTGCGGCGCATCACCTGTGTGGAAGATTTCGGCCAGCACCGTCTTGGCTGCCGTCACGCTGATGATCTCCTGCTGACAGAGGCCCAACAGCTCGCACAGCAAACGTGGAGTGACGCGCTGCGTATCAATGGCCTGATCGTGTTCGTTGAGCAGTCGGAAGAGCTCGCCGGTGATCCAGTTGGCGAGCTCTTGGGGCGAGAGGCCGGTGGCCTCGGCGAGCGCTACTGCTGCCTCGAAATAGGCAGCGATAGCAGGCGTGGCCGCAAGCAACGCTGCATCGTAGGAGCGAATGCCGTACTCTGCTATCCACCGCTGTCGCCTGGCCTGGGGCAGCTCCGGGAGCGTCGCCGCGATTTCCTGCTGCCAGGCCAGGTCCACGTGCAGCGGCGGGATGTCAGGTTCGGGGAAGTAGCGGTAGTCGTGAGCGTGCTCCTTGCTGCGCTGCGGATAGGTCTGCTCGCGGCCCTCATCCCATCCGAGCGTCTCCTGCGCGATGCGTCCCCCGGCGGCCAGCACCTCCTGCTGGCGGGTAATCTCGTACTCGACGGCGCGGGTGAGCGCACGGAAGGAGTTGAGATTCTTGATCTCCGTGCGCGTCCCCAACGCGGTCGTTCCCTCCGGGCGCAGGCTGATGTTGGCCTCGAAGCGCAACATCCCCTTCTCCAAATCCCCCGTGTTCACGCCCAGATAGATGAGGAGCTCGCGCAACGCGGTGGCGTAGGCGAGCACCTGTTCAGCGGTGTGCATCTCCGGTTCACTCACGATCTCCAGCAGCGGCACGCCCGCGCGGTTGAAGTCCACCAGGTCTTGCCCCTCGCGGTGGTAGAGCTTGGCGGTGTCTTCCTCCAGATGCACGCGTGTGATGCCCACCCGCTCGCCGGTGAGGTCGTCGCTGAG
The DNA here is from genome assembly GCA_034435555.1 of Anaerolineae bacterium. Taxonomy (GTDB): domain Bacteria; phylum Chloroflexota; class Anaerolineae; order B4-G1; family SLSP01; genus DAOTXC01. Next base: position 11,078 of record DAOTXC010000036.1, on the reverse strand, counting down.
CAACAGGTAGCCGTCGGTCGCCAGCGGGTGCGCATACTGCGAAATCTGGTAGCCCTTGGGTAGATCGGGATAGAAGTAGGATTTGCGGGCGAAGATGCTGGTGGCATGGACGGTGCAGTTGAGCGCCAGCGCAGCGGCGACGCCATACGCCACAGCGTGGCGGTTCACGACCGGCAGTGCGCCCGGCAGCGCCAGACATACCGGGCAGACGCAGGTGTTGGGCGGCAAATCGCCGGTATCCTCCACCACAGGGCACCCGCAGTACATCTTCGTGCGGGTGTGAACCTGCGCGTGTACCTCCAAACCGATGACCGCTTCGTAATTCATAACAGCTTACGCATTACGTAGTACGCAGCACCTTTACCCGTGCCGCTGGGCGAAGCGCGCGATGCGCTCCAGCGCGATTTCGATCTTGTCGTAGGCGGTGGCATAGGACATGCGCACGTAGCCCGCGCCCGACTTGCCGAAAGCCTGTCCCGGAACCACGGCGACGCGCTCCTCCTTCAGCAACATCTCGGCGAAGGTGTTGTCGTCCATGCCGGTGGCGCTGATGCAGGGGAAGGCGTAGAAAGCGCCTTGCGGCTCCACACAGCTCAGCCCGAGAGCGTTAAGCCCGCCCACAATGAGTTGGCGACGGCGGTCGTACTCCGCGTACATCTCCTGAAGGTACGGTTCGCCGACTTCCAGCGCCTTGAGCGCCGCCCACTGCGAAGGGGTCGGCGCGGACATGATGAGGTACTGGTGAATTTTGCGCATCTCTTCCACCATCTCCGCCGGCCCAACAATGTAGCCGACCCGCCAACCGGTCATGGCATAGGCTTTGGAGAAGCCCTGCAAGACCACCGTGCGTTGATACATCCCCGGCAGGCTGGAGAAGCAGGTGTGTTGTGTCCCGTAGACCAGGCGGTCGTAGATCTCATCGGAGATGACGACCAAATCGTGTTTTTTGACGACGGCGGCAATCTCGTTCAGGCGCTCGCGGCTCATCACCGTGCCTGTGGGATTGTTGGGCGAGGCGATGAAGATGACCTTGGTCTTTTCGGTGACGGCGGCCTCGATGGCCTCGGCGGTGATCTGGAAGCCAGTGTCGGCGGTGGTGGGGACGCTCACCGGGATAGCGCCGACTAGCTGCGCGGTCGGCTCGTAGGAGACGAAGCTCGGCTCTGGGAAGATGATCTCGTCGCCAGGATCGAGAATTGCTGCCATCGCCAGGTAGAGCGCCTCGGAGACGCCCACGGTGATAAGGATCTCGCTGGCAGGGTTGTAGGTCTGCCCGTACAGCTTATCGAGATGCTCGGCGATAGCGCGGCGCAGTTCGATAAGCCCGGAGTTGGAGGTGTAGTGCGTCTCCCCCCGCTCCAACGCCTCGATGCCCGCCCGGACGATAGGCTCCGGGGTGTCGAAATCCGGCTCGCCGATCCCCAGGCTGATGACATCCTCCATCGTGGCGGCAATATCGAAGAACCGCCGAATGCCCGAAGGGGCAATGCCCCGGACCCGTGCTGAAGTGAAACGATTCGAATTCATAAAATCTCCTTTTTAAGGTAGTGATTGGATATGGGGTATTTTGGGAAGCGCCTCACAGCGCCTCAGTGGAGGAATCTCCCAGGTTCAATTGCTGGAACGCGCCGGTAACTTCCGCCCACCGTCCCACCAACGAATCTTCCAACAAGGCCGCCTCCACAAGCGCGCCTTCGTCAATGACGCTGTCGCGCACGATGCTGTCGCGCACCTGCGCCTCGGCGTGGATGGAGACGTAGGGGCCGATGATCGCGTTTTCCACGATGGCCTGGGGGTGAATGTAAACCGGTGGGATGAGCGTCACGGTGGGGCGCAGCGCCTCCATGCTGTTGTCGTAACCGTGCTCCAGAATGTAGCGATGGGTGAGGAGCGTGGTCTCCGGTTTGCCGGTATCCTGCCAGACACCCACCTCGCGGGTGCGGAAGTTCGCACCCTCCTCGATCATCAGCGTGACCGCGTCGGCCAGATAATACTCCCCTTTGGTCTGGATGCGGCGCTCCATGAGCGTCTCACAGGCTCGCGCCAGCCAGTCCCCATCGGCGAAGTAGTACAGCCCCATGAGCACGTTCTTGTTCTCAACGCTGCTAGGCTTCTCGATCAGTCGGGTGGCCCGCCCCTCCGCGTCGGTCTCGACGACGCCAAAGCGCCGGGGGTCCTCCTCGTGCTTGGTGAAGATGACGCCATCAAGGCCGGGCCTCTGCAAATCGCTGAAATCGGTGTCATCGAAGAGGGTATCAACGAAGAGCACAAAGAGCGGCCCGGTCATCTGCTCACGGGCCAGCCAGAGCGCGTGCGCCTGGCCCAGAAGCTCCTTTTGCTCCACAAAGTGCGAGGGGATGTCATAGGTTTCGTGGATGTAGGTCTCCACCTGCTCGCCCAGCCAGCCGGTGATGAAGATGTACTCTTCGATGGGTAGCTCCCGGAAGCGCTCCAGGATATGCGCGAGCATAGGCTTGCCAGCGAGCGGCAGCAGGGGCTTGGGGCGTGTCCAGGTGTGCGGACGCATCCGCGTTCCAAAGCCAGCCATAGGAATAACGAGTTTCATGAGGATAGCTCTCCTTCTTGCGTGTAGATAAATTCGGGGTGGCGGCGATGCCAGGCCGTCGCCTGTTCGTAGGCATAGGCCGCCTGGAGCAAGCGTGCCTCTTGCAGCGGCGGCGCGGCGAACTGCAAACCGATGGGCAGCCCGTCGGCATCGTAGCCGCAGGGGACGCTGATGGCGGGCAGGCCGGCGATGGCCTGCGCCAGCGTGAAGAGATCCGCCAGATACATCTGCAACGGATCGTCCAGCCGCGCCCCCAACGAGAAGGCCGTGGTCGGCGAGGTCGGGTTGACGATGAGATCAACTTCGGCGAACGCCCGCTCGAAATCCTGGCGGATCAGCGTGCGTACCTGTTGCGCCTTGCGATAATAATCATCGTAATAGCCCGCGCTCAGCGCATACGTCCCCAGCATGATGCGCCGCTTCACCTCCGGGCCGAAGCCCTCCCCGCGAGTGCGAGAGATTAGCGCGTCGAGCGTCTCCGCCTCTGCGCGATAGCCGTAGCGCACGCCGTCGAAGCGCGCCAGGTTGGCGCTGGCCTCCGCCGGGGCGATGAGATAATAGGTGGCGAGCGCGTGTTCGTCGTGCGGGAGGTCAATGTTGACGATCTCCGCGCCCAGCGCCGCGAGCTGCTCCAGCGCGGCGCGCACGGCCTGGGCCACAGCGGGCTGTACCCCGGCGATCAAGGCATTCGCGGGCACGCCGATGCGCATACCGCGCAAATCGGAGTGTAGGGCAGCGGTGTAATCGGGGAGCGCGCCCGTGTGGCTGGTCCCATCGCGTGGATCGTGGCCGGCGAGCACGTTGAGCAACAGCGCGGCGTCGGTCACATCGCGGGTGAGCGGGCCGACCTGATCGAGCGAGGAGGCAAAGGCGATGAGGCCATAGCGCGAGATCAGGCCGTAGGTGGGCCGTAGCCCTACGATGCCGCAAAGCGCGGCGGGCTGCCGCACCGAGCCGCCCGTGTCGCTGCCGAGCGCGCCCAGCGCCTCCCCTGCGGCGACGGCGGCGGCGCTTCCCCCGCTGGAACCGCCCGGCACGCGGGTCAGGTCCCAGGGGTTGTGCGTGGGGAAGAAAGCGGAGTTCTCCGTGCTCGACCCCATCGCAAATTCGTCCATGTTGGTCTTGCCCAGGATGATCGCGCCGGCGGTTTTGAGGCGGGCGACGACGGTCGCATCGAAGGGCGGGATGTAATGCTCCAGAATGCGCGAGCCGCAGGTCGTCTCCATCCCTCTGGTGCTCAGATTGTCCTTGAGCGCGAGCGGGATGCCCAGCAGCGGGGCGCGCTCGCCGGCGGCGTAGCGCGCATCGGCGGCGGCGGCCTGTTTCAGTGCACCTTCCGGGTCAAGCGTGAGGTAGGCGCGGACGTGGTTATCCACGGCGAGGATGCGGTCGAGCACGGCTTGTGTGAGCGCGGTGGCGGTCAGCGCGCCGCTGTGCAGCTGCGCCAGTGCCGCGTGGATGGTCAAATCCGGCAGGGAATTCGGCACGGTCGGGGGCCTCATAGCGTTGGGGGCGCGACGAAGCACCCTTTGGCGCGCGCGGGCGCATTGTGGAGCGCCTCCGCCGGGGAGAGCGTCGCCTCTGGCTCGTCCTCGCGCAGCGGCGCGCGTGTGACGGAAAGCGCCGTCTCCGTGGGCGGGATGTCGGCGGTGTCGAGCTGTTGCAGCGCGGCGGCATACGCCAGGATCGCAGAGAGCTGTTCCTGGTACAGGGCAATCTCCGCCTCGCTCAACTCCAGGTGAGCGAGAGCGGCGATGTGCATCACTTCCTCGCGGGTGAGTGCCACATTGCTCCTTTTATCCTCTGGTCTCTGGTAGCAGTAAATCGAAGCACAGTTGTTTCCTGTCCTTCTGCACGGGAAAATTCTTAAAGCTTCTCTTTCTTTTCTCCTATGCTATAATCTCTTGCGCATTAAGCAAGTGAGGGGCTTCTGTGTTTAGGGTGACAAAATTACCATAGCGCCCAAAAATAGGAAAATGGAGTAGCGTATGTCGTTTATGGGATTGACACCGGATGTATTGTTGGGCCGCCTGATCGTCATCGTGTTGGGCATTCCGCTGCACGAGTGGGCGCATGGTTGGATGGCGCACATGCTGGGCGATGAGACGCCGGAATTGGAGGGGCGACTGACCTTGAATCCCCTGGTGCATCTCGATCCGATGGGGACGATGTTGATCCTGCTGACAGGATTCGGCTGGGGCCGTGCGGCGCGCGTCAACCCTCACCGGATGTGGCGGGCGAAAAATCCCCGGATGGGGATGGCGCTCTCGGCGCTGGCGGGGCCGCTCTCCAACATCATCCAGGCCGTGTTGCTGGCGCTGCCCATTCGCCTGGGGCTATTGGCGCACTTGCCCGCTGGACAGGCCGAGCGATTATATTATGTGCTGGTGATGGCTATCGTCGTCAACATCGGCCTGGCCGTCTTCAACATGATTCCGATCCCCCCGCTGGATGGCTCGCGGGTGTTGGCCGGGGTGGCCGCCCCCAACATTGCCGACTTCATCGAGAACCTGGAACCCGTCGCGCCCTACCTGCTGATGATGGTGCTCTTCATCCTGCCCATGATCGGCCTGGATATTGTGCGCTGGCTCATCCAGCCGGTGATGTTCTTCATGGTGCGCTTGTTGTTGGGGATGTGAAGCTGATTCGCGTGCAATATCGAGCGCGGCAATTTTTCGATACCTTGACCGCTCCCTGGCGCGCTGTTGACGTGGCGTATGCGGCGGCGCGCCTCTCACCGGCGCTGTTGCAGCTCTTCCGGCGGATGCCCCACGCCGAGCAACACCACGGCATCGCGGTGGCGCAGACGTTGGAGGTGCAAGGGTACGCTGATCCGGCGCTGCTGATCGCGGCCCTGTTGCACGATGTGGGCAAAATCCAGACGCCGCCGCGCCTCTGGGAGCGGGTGTTCGTCGTGCTCGCGGAGCGCGCCTGGCCCGAACGCGCCCGGCGTTGGGGGGCAGCCGGCACGCCGCGCGGGTGGCGGCGGGGCTTCGCCATCCGCCATCAACACGCCGCCTGGGGCGCGACTCTGGCGGAGGAGGCGGGCGCGCCCGCGCGCGCTGTGGCCCTGATCCGTCAGCACCACGCGCCCCCCGGTACAGATCAGGCCCTCGCCGCGTTGCAGGCCGCCGACGAAATCTGAGCTGCCGGATGCGCGCCGCGCTAAGGAGGAAGGAAACGCAACCGATGGATGCACCGCGCCGCATCATGATGATCGCGCCTACGTCATTCTTCCTCGATTACGGATGTCACGTGCGCATCCTGGAGGAGGCGCAGGCGGTGCAGGCGCAGGGATTCGCGGTGCGCATCGTCACCTACTACCTGGGCCGTGATTGGCCGGGGCTGGAGATCGTGCGCTCGGCCTCGACGCCCTGGCGCTCCGAGTACGAGGTCGGCTCCTCGCGCCACAAGATTGCCTTCGACGCACTGCTGAGCTGGCGCGCACTGATGGAGGCGCTGCGGTGGCGTCCGCACCTGATTCACGGCCATCTGCACGAGGGCGCGCTCATTGGCCGGGTACTGGCGACCTTGCTCCGCGTGCCCCTGGTCTTCGATTTTCAGGGGAGCCTGACCGGTGAGATGCTGGATCATGGCTTCATCCAGCCGGATTCGGTGGCGCATTACTGGTGGCGGCGGTTGGAACAGCGCATCGTCGAGATGGCGGATCTCATTGTCACCAGCACCGTCCACAGCGCCGAACTGGTCACACGCACCTTTGGGCGCGAGACGGGGGTCTATCCACTGCCCGATAGCGTCAATCTGGCCTACTTTTGTTCTGATTGCCTGCTCCCAGAGGAGCGCGCCCATCGCCGGGCGGAGCTCGGTATCCCGCCGGAGCGTCAGGTGGCCGTCTACCTGGGGCTGCTGGCCGACTATCAGGGGATTCCGCAGCTGTTGGAAGCGGCGGCGCGGTTGCGCGCGCGGGAGTATCCCGTCACCTTCCTGGTGATGGGCTTTCCGAACCTCGATAAGTACCGCGAGCAGGCCCGGCGCTTGGGATTGAGCGCCGCCGACGTGATCTTCACCGGCAAAATCCCTTATGAGAAAGCGCCGCACTATCTGGCTCTAGGCGATTTTGCAATCGCGCCAAAACTTTCCGCCACGGAGGGCAGCGGCAAAATCCTCAACTACATGGCGATGGGGCTGCCCGTGGTCGCGTATGACACGCAGGTGAGCCGCGAGTATTTGGGCGGGTTGGGCGTCTACGCAACCCCCGTGGGTGATGTTTCGGCGCTGGCGCAATCCATCGCCTTTCTGCTGCGCAACCCGGAGGTCTGCCGGACGTTGGGGGAGCAACTCCGGGAACGGGCCGGGCGACACTTTTCCTGGGAGCGCACCGGCAAGCGATTGACCCAGCTGTACAATAGAATGTGGGAACGTGAGAACATTTGAGGAGAGTATGCTATGCGCGCTTTGAAAATTGGAGCGATCATCACGGCATGCTTGTTGGCGGTGGCCTTCGCGGTAGGGGCGAGCTATCCCCTCCGCTATCAGGCGGCGATCTATCCCGGCGTAACGGTAGACGGCGTGGAGGTGGGCGGGCTGACGCTTGCAGAAGCCGCGACTCGCTTGCAGGCTGAATTGCCCGATCCTGCCGAACAGGGCGTGACGCTCGTCGCGGGCGCGCAGCGCTTCCGCCTCAGCTGGGCGGAGGCGGGGCAGGGTTACGACTACGCCGCGACGGCGCAGGCCGCCTTCGATGCGGGCCGTGAGGAGAGCGGGCTGGCCGGGAGTCTGGCGGCCTGGCGAGTACGCTTCGATGGCGTGGACGTGGCCCCGCGCGGCATTGATGCTGACCCCGCGCGCGTCGGCGCGATCTTGACGCAGCACGCCGACGCGGTGTTCGTCCCCCCCCACCGAGGCCAGCCTGGACATCACCGGCGGCGCGGTACGGGCCATGTCGGGCCAGCCGGGCCAGGCGCTTGATGTGGAGGCCAGCCTCGCGTCGGTGCTTGCCGCGCTCGCCGAGGGCGCGGACGAGGTCGCCCTGGTACTGATCCCGCTGCCGCCAACGCTGGCCGAACCGGAGCCGGCGCGCAGCCAGGCCCAGGCGCTGCTGGCGCAACCGTTCACCTTGATCGTGGATGATCCGCTGGTGGATGACTTCTACGCCGAGTTCACCGCCGCCCCGGAGGTCATGGCGACGTGGCTGCGCATCACGCCACGCACCGCCCCGGAACCGCACCTCTCCGTGCAAGGCGACGGGGCCGCCATTCGGGCCTGGCTCGAAGGCTTGGGGCCGGAGCAGTTGGGCGAGGCGCGCTTCCTCGACCTGCCGGAGACGAGCAACAACATCCTGCTGGCGCTGGAGGAGGGCACGCATCAGGCCCGCGCGCGGGTGCGCCATCCGGCGCGAACCTATGTGGTGCAACCGGGCGATTTCTTCTTCGATATCGCCTATAACTTTGGCTTTCCGCAGTACCAGCTGGAACGGGTGAACCCCGATGTGAATTTCGGTGCGATTGACGTGGGGATGGTGCTCAACATCCCCACCATTGATGTGCTCTTTCCCCACCCGCTGGTTCCCAATAAGCGCATCGAGATTGATCTGCCCACCCAAACGCTCTACGCCTACGAAGGGCAGGAAGTGGTAATGGAAATGCGCATCTCCAGCGGGATGTCCACCACCCCGACTATCGCCGGTCAATTTCAAATCCTATTCAAAGAAGAAAATGCCTATGCCCAGCGATGGCGGCTGGATATGCCTTACTTCATGGGTATCTACGAGGAAGGGCCTGGCTACTACAACGGCATCCACGAGCTGCCCATCACCGCCGGGGGGTATCGCCTCTCGGCGAGCGTGTTGGGCTGGCCCGCTTCCTTCGCCTGCATCATTGTCGGCGTAGGGGATGCGGAGGCGCTCTTCGAGTGGGCCGATGTGGGGACGCTCGTGCGCATCCACGGGGTCGCGCCGGGGACGCCTACCTGGCAGGAGACGCTTGACCGGATCGTCGAGCCGTATGTGCCACCAGCGGGAGAGCCGTGAGGCGCGGATGAGCGACCGTTCGTACGCGCGCGTGCTGGTGCTGTTACCCTTCCGCTCCCGGCAGGCCGCGCTCTTCGATTACCACGTCCCGCCGGAGCTCCTCGCGCACATTCAGCCCGGCGTGCTGGTGGTGGTTCCCTTCCGCCACCGCGAACTGGCCGGCGTGATCATCGAGCGGGTGACGGCGCCCGCCGTTCCTGAGACCAAACCCATCCGTCGGGTGCTCGATCCGCAACCGCTCCTCACTCCCGCGCTGCTCGATCTGGCTCGCTGGATGGCGCGGGAGACGTTGACACCGTTGCAGACCTGCGTGCGGACGATGATCCCGGCGGGCCTGCGTCCACGTGATGATCAGCTGCTCACGCCGCAGCAGGAAGCGCTCCCGGACGGGCTGCCCGAGACAGCCGAGGTGCTCTACCGACTGCTGTTGGAACGCGGCCCGCTACGGACGGAACAGGTAGCACAGGCAGCGGCCCTGCGCGGACACGATTGGCGGCGCGCGCTCGTCTACCTGCGTAAGCAGGAGCTCGTCGCCGTCACCCCGATCCTCAAACTTCCCAAACTACGTCCCCAAACCGCCGACATGGTCTCATTGGCAAAGTCTTCCGCCCATTGGGAAGCGGGCCTGGAGAAGTTGCGCCTGCTCGAGATCTATGAGGGCGTGCTGCGCTTCCTGGCTGAGGAGGAGGAGCCGGTGGACGTGAGCGTCGTCTACGCCGAGACGGGCGCGGAACGGACGCATCTCAAGATGTTGGAGAAGCGCGGCTTGGTCACCTTTGCGCAGCGCGAGGTGGTGCGCGACCCCGTGGCCGAGCTGATTTACACGCCGTTGCAAGCGCCGGAACTGCTGCCCGACCAGCAGGTCGTGTGGGAGCAGGTCGCCCGGCTGCTGGAACCCGGCCCGCGCCCGCCGGCGCCGGTGTTGCTTTTGGGCGTGACCGGCTCCGGCAAGACGGAGCTCTACCTGCGCGCGACGGAGCGGGTGCTGGCGCAGGGGCGGCAGGCGCTCATCCTCGTACCGGAGATCAGCCTGACCCCGCAGACGGTACGACGCTTCGCGCTGCGCTTTCCGGGCAAGGTAGGCGTGTGGCACAGCGGCCTGCGCCACGGCGAGCGCTTCGATACCTGGCGGCGAGTCCGCAGCGGGGAGCTTTCTGTGCTGGTGGGGGCGCGTTCGGCGCTCTTCGCCCCCTTCCCGGACTTGGGCCTGATCGTGTTGGATGAGGAGGAGGACAGCAGCTACAAGCAGGGCCGCCGTCCCTTCTATCACGCCCGCGAGACCGCCGAGGCGCTGGCGAAGCGCACCAATGCGCTGCTCATCCTGGGGAGCGCCACACCAACCCTGGAGGCGTATGCCCACGCGCAGGCGGGGCGCTATCGCCTGTTGGAGATGCCCCGCCGCATTCTGGGGCACGCGCGCCGGCTGGACGATTGGCGGCGCAAGTTGCGGCTACCCGCGCTCCGCTACGCGCCCGCCGAGGAGGGTAGTGCGGCCTGGAGCATCGCGCTGCCGCCGGTGCAAATCGTGGACATGCGGGCGGAGCTCCAGGCGGGCAACCGCTCGATCTTCAGCCGGGCGCTGCAAACGGCAGTGGATGCGGCTCTGGCGCGCGGCGAGCAGACGATCCTGTTCCTCAATCGGCGGGGCACGGCCACCTACGTCTTCTGCCGCGATTGCGGCTGGGTGGCGATGTGCCCGCAGTGCGACATTCCCCTGACCTTCCACGCGGGAACCCGCGCCCTAGTTTGTCATCGGTGCAATGCGCGCACGAGTAGCGCTGCGCGCTGTCCGGCGTGCGGCTCCGCGCACGTGCGTCATTTTGGGCTGGGTACCTCCGGCCTCGAGGCGCGTGTCGCCGAGCGGTGGCCGCGAGCGCGCTTGTTGCGCTGGGATCGCGATATCGCCAGCAGCCACGCGGCCCATGCCCAGCTCATGGGGCGCTTTGTCCGTGGTGAGGCCGACATCGTCGTGGGCACGCAGATGATCGCGCGCGGCCTGGACCTGCCCGGCGTCACCGTTGTCGGCGTCATTTCAGCCGATACGGCGCTCAACCTACCCGATTTCCGCGCGGCGGAGCGGACCTTTCAGCTGCTCACGCAGGTGGCGGGGCGCGCGGGGCGGGGGCTGTTGGGCGGCCACGCTGTGGTGCAGACCTACCATCCCGACCACTACGCGATCCGCTGCGCAGCCACGCACGACTATCAAGGGTTCGCCGCGCAGGAATTGGCTGCCCGGCAGCGCCTGGGGTATCCGCCGTTGATGCGGATGGCGCGATTGGTCTATCAGCATCCCAGCGACCGCCGCGCGCAGGCGCAGGCCGAGGCGCTGGCGCGGACCTTGCGGCGCGCTTTGGCGGAGGCGGAACTGCCGCCAAGCGACCTCATCGGGCCGGCGCCGGCCTTCATGGCGCGGGTGCGGGGTCGCTACCGCTGGCAGCTGCTCCTGCGCCACCTTGATCCGGCGGCCTTCCTGCGCCCCCTCACCATCCCGGCGGGGTGGCGGGTGGATATTGATCCGGTGGA
>DAOTXC010000035.1:0-23873 GCA_034435555.1 Anaerolineae bacterium | reverse complement strand
GGGCGAGAGCATCGTCTTCGACATCTTCCTCTGCGAGGCCGGCGGCGGCTACTTCTTCGACATGACGCGCACCTTCTGCCTGGGCTACGCGCCGGAAGCGGTGGCCCGCATCTACAAAGATGTCCGCGAGTGCATCCAGCAGGTCAACGCGGCGATTACCGTGGGCGAAGAGGCCCGCGCCTATCAGCGCATGACCTGCGACTTCTTCCGCGAGCGCGGACATCCCACCGTGGCCGACTATCCCAACACGCTGGAGGGCTATGTGCATACCGTGAGCCATGGCCTGGGCTTGCAGGTGCACGAGGCCCCGACCTTCCGCGATGTGGCGAGCAACACCGCGCGCCTGCAGCCGGGCCACGTCTTCACCGTGGAGCCGGGGCTGTACTACCCGGATGAGGGCATGGGCTGCCGCCTGGAGGATGTGTTGTGGATTGCCGACAATGGGCAGGTCCACAACCTCACCGAGTACCCCTATGAACTGCTCATCCCGCTGGATTAGGGGGACGCGATGACGGTGCGAGTGCTGGGCATCGAGACCTCATGCGATGAAACCGCCGTGGCGGTGGTGGAGGACGGACGGCGCATCCTCTCCAACGTGATTGCCTCGCAGGTGGAACTGCACGCGGAATACGGCGGCGTCTTCCCGGAAATGGCCGCGCGAGCGCATGTCGAAGCCATCGTCCCCATCACCGAGCAGGCGTTGCGCGAGGCCCACGTCGGCTGGGCCGATTTGGACGCCATCGCCGTGACCTATGGGCCGGGCCTGCCCGGATCGCTGCTGGTCGGCTTGAACTTCGCCAAAGGCGCGGCGCTGGCGCGGGGACTGCCGCTCGTCCCTGTCAACCACCTGGAGGGCCATCTCTACGCCCATTGGCTCGAGACTGGCGCTGAGGGTGCTGCCGACGGCGCACTCACGTTCCCCTTTCTCGTGCTCATCGTCTCCGGCGGGCACACCGAGCTGGTGCTCGTTCACGATCACGGGCAGTACGAGCGCCTGGGCGGGACGCTGGATGACGCGGCGGGCGAGGCCTTCGACAAGGTCGCGCGAATGTTAGAGCTGAGCTATCCCGGCGGCCCGGCCATCGAGGCGGCGGCGCGGCAGGGAAATCCTCGCGCCTTCAACTTCCCTCGCGCCTGGCTGCCCGGCACCTACGACTTCAGCTTCAGCGGCTTGAAGACCGCTGTGCTGCGGACGCTCAAGCAGTACAACGGCCCCCGTCCGCTGCGCTTCACCGCGGATATGGCGGCCTCCTTCCAGGCGGCGGTGGTGGAGGTGCTGGCCGAAAAGACCGCGAGCGCGGCCCGCGAGTTCAACGTCAAATCGGTGTTGCTATCCGGCGGCGTCTCCGCTAACACCTCGCTGCGGATGGCGGTCCGCGCCCGGCACAATATCCCCGTCTACACCGCGCCGCTGGTGCTGTGTACCGACAACGGCGCGATGATCGCCGCTGCGGGAACCTATCGTTACCAGGCGGGCATCCGCGCCGGATGGGAGCTCGATATCGAGCCGGGGCTGCGATTGGTGTAGATGGACGACCGCTTTTCCGTGACCAGCCAATACGCCACCGCCACGAACCTCCGAGAGCGGATGGGGCTGCACGAGCGCTTCAGCATCCATCCGACGCCCTGGTTCCGCTGGGTGTTTGAGCTGTTGCTGGCGTTGCCGCCTGAGGCGCGCATCCTGGAAATCGGCTGCGGTACCGGCGCGCTATGGCGGCGCAATCTGGAGCGGTTGCCCACAGGCTGGCGCGTGACACTGACCGACGCTTCCGAGGGTATGTTGGCAACCGCGCAAGCGGCGCTGGCGGGCCACCCGGCCTTTTCCTTCTCGCATCAGGACGCGCAGGCGCTCACCTTTGCGGAACAGTCCTTCGATGTCGTCATCGCCAATCACCTGCTTTACCATGTACCGTGCGTGGCGGATGTGTTGCGTGAAGTGCGGCGGGTACTGCGGCCCGGCGGCTCGCTCTATGCTTCTACCGTAGGCGAGCGGAATATGCACGAACTGTGGACTTTGGCGGAGCAGTTCGCGCCGGGGAGCATCGCGCGCGCCGAGCAGATGGTGACAAAGTTCACCTTGGAGAATGGCGCGGCGCAGTTGAGACGCTATTTTGAAAACGTGACGCTGTTCCCCTATGAAGATGCGCTGCGCGTGACCGAGGCCGAACCGCTCGTGGCCTATCTTGCTTCCACAGGGATCGTATGGGCGAACGAGACCTCCGACGAGGCGCGAGCATTTACGGCGCATTTGCAGGCCATACTTGCCGACGGCGCGTTCGACATCTCCAAATACCAGGGCGTCTTTTGCACCCAGGTTTGACCGCCTCACTCTTGCCAAAGCCCTAAAAGCTAGTACAATTCCCCACGGAGCCGTGAGCGCGGCTCCGTTCTTTGTACAAGGTAAAACCGCTCATCTCACTCCCGGTGATGGGAAGTTTTTTTCAGGGGGAAGACAATGCAATACCATCAGGCCCTGCGCTATCTTTATGGTCTGGTAGATTACGAAAAGCGCCGCATCGAGCGATACTCGCCGGAGGAGTTCCGGCTGGAGCGCGTGGTGGAGTTCCTGGAATGTCTAGGATCGCCGCAGGAACGCTACCCGACGTTGCACATCGCCGGCACCAAGGGCAAAGGCTCGGTCTCCAAGATGCTGGCGAGCGTGGCGCAGGCTGCCGGGCTGCGCGTGGGCCTCTACACCTCGCCGCACCTGCACACCTACCGCGAGCGCATCCAGCTCAACGGCGAGCCGATGCCCCGCGAAGAGCTCGCCGCGCTGGTGGCGGAGCTCCAGCCCACCATCGAGACCATGCCCGATCTGACGATCTTCGAGGTGACGACGGCGCTGGGGATGCTCTATTTCGCCCGCCAGGAGGTTGATCTGGCCGTGATCGAGGTGGGGCTGGGCGGACGGCTCGACGCCACCAACATCATCACGCCACTGGTCAGCGTGATCACTTCGCTGAGCCTCGACCACACCTACCTGCTGGGCAACACCGTCGCCGAGATCGCCCGCGAAAAGGGCGGCATCATCAAGCCGGGCGTGCCGGTGGTGACATCCCCGCAGCCGCCGGAGGCATTAGCCAAACTGGAGCAGATCGCGGTGACGCGCCACGCGCCGTTGACCGTGGTGGAGCGGACATGGCGCTGGGAGACGCTCTCCCGCTCCGCCGAGGGGCAGCGCGTGCGGCTGGAAGCGACCTTCGACAGTCCGCTCTCCGGCAGCTACGATTTGCCCATGCTCGGCGATTTCCAGCGGGAGAATGCCGCCACCGCGCTGGCGACGCTCGAGGTGCTGCGGGCGCGCGGGCAGCGCTGGGTCACGCCGGAAAGTGTGCGGGACGGACTGGCCCAGAGCAGCTGGCCTGGTCGCATGGAGCTGTTGTCCCAGTCGCCGCCGTTGCTGGTGGATTGCGCCCACAATCCGTACTCCGCGCAAATGTTGATGGAATCGCTGCGCGTCTGGTTCCCGGATACGCGCTGGGTGCTGCTCTTCGGCGCGTCGAGCGACAAGGACATCCGGGGCATGTTGCAGGCGCTTTTGCCGTTCATGGAGCACATCATCGTGACGCGCTCGTACCATCCACGGGCCGCCACGCCCTATCAGCTGGCCGATCTGTGCGCGGATTTGGGTCAGGGAGCCGAAATCGCCATCAACCCGGAGCGCGCCCTGCAACAGGCCTGCACCGGAATGCGACCGGGACTGGGGATTTTAGCCACAGGTTCGATCTTTTTGGCAGCGGAGATCCGCGAGATTTGGGGCAAAGAAAAACACCTCGATCTACCGCAAGGGGATTGGGAAGATGAGCCATGGGAATAAGAGGAGACTGACTTGATGGATTGGGATACGATGCCCTTGATCCCCGACGATCTGTTGGGCGGGGATTTCGACTTTGAGCGTTTCGATGACGAGCCTTTTGAGGCGGCCATCCTGCCCTTACACGATGTCGTGGTATATCCGTATATGGTGACGCCGCTCTATTTGGAGCGCGATCCCTCACTGCTGGCGTTGACGGCGGCGACAGAGGGCGAATGGCCGCTGGTCGCCGTCGCGCTGCGCCCCGAACAGACATTCGCAGATACGCCCCACCCCGATCTGGATTCGCTCTACGAGATCGGCACAGAGGTTGCGCTGGCGCGCTCGATCCGCCTTCCCGATGGTGCGACTAGCGTCATCGTCCAGGGGATGGGGCGCGTGCGCATCCTGGAGCTCGTGCGAGACACGCCCTACCTGGTCGCAATCGTGCAGGCAGTCGAGGAAGAGGGGGAGGAGAGCTCGCTCGTCGAGGCGTTGATGCGCGCGGTGCTGACGATGTTCGAGCAGGTGGTGCAGCTGAATACGGCCCTGCCGGAAGAGGCGTACATCTACGCGATGAATATCGAAAGCCCTGGGCCATTGGCGGATCTGATCGCCCAGTTGCTCAACCTGGATATTGTGGCGCGCCAGGACTTGCTGGAGACGCTGGACACGGTGGAGCGCCTGCAAAAGATCAGCGCGCACCTGGCCCGCGAACTGGATGTGTTGGAGTTGGAGGATCAGATTCAAGCGAACGTGCAACGCGAGGTGGACAAGAGCCAGCGCGAGTACTTCCTACGCGAACAACTGCGCGCCATCCAGCACGAGCTGGGTGAGTCGGACGCCTTCACCCGCGACCTGGTGCTGCTCAAGGAGCAACTCGCGGAGGCGTCGCTACCGGAGCACGTGCAGCAGCGTGCAGAAGAAGAGCTGGCGCGGCTCTCGATGATGCCCGCGATGGCCCCTGAGGTCGGGATCATCCGCACCTACCTGGATTGGCTGTTGAACTTGCCCTGGAGCAAGACCTCGGAGGACAACCTCGACCTGAAACACGCCGCCACGGTGCTTGAGTCGCGGCATTACGGCTTACCGCAGGCCAAGGAGCGCATCCTGGAATACATCGCCGTGCGCCAGCTCGCGCCGGAGAAGAGCCGCAGCACGATCCTGTGCTTTGTGGGGCCGCCGGGCACGGGTAAGACCTCGCTGGGGCGCTCGATAGCGGAGGCATTGGGCCGCGAGTTCGTGCGCATCTCGCTGGGCGGCGTTCACGATGAGGCGGAAATCCGTGGCCACCGCCGCACCTACATCGGCGCGCTGCCGGGTCGCATCATCCAAACGATGCGCCGTTCGGGGACGCGCAATCCGGTCTTCATGTTGGATGAGGTGGACAAGCTCGGCTCCGATTTCCGGGGCGATCCCGCCTCGGCGCTGCTGGAAGTGCTCGACCCAGAGCAGAACAACGCCTTCTCCGACCACTACCTGGAGATCGCCTACGACCTTTCGGAAGTGTTGTTTATCACCACGGCCAATATCCTGGACACCATCCCGCCAGCGTTACATGACCGCATGGAGGTGATCGAGTTCCCCGGCTACACGGAGGAAGAGAAGGTGGAAATAGCGCAACGCTTCCTGATCCCCCGCCAGGTGGAACTCAATGGGCTGGAAGCGCATCCGCCGCGCTTCACCCGCAAGACATTGGAACGATTGATCCGCGAATACACCTACGAGGCTGGTGTGCGCAACCTGGAGCGCGAGATCGGCAGCCTGTGCCGTAAAGGCGCGCGCCGTCTGGCCGAGGCCAAGCGTCCGCTGACGACGATCACGCCGCGCATGGTGGAACGCTACCTGGGGCCGCCCCGGCAGTTCCTGGAGCGCCTGGAGCCGCAGGATTGCGTGGGGGTGGTGATGGGACTGGCGTGGACGCCCAACGGCGGCGATCTCTTGCCGGTGGAGGTGGCGTTGATGCCGGGCAAGGGCGGTATGACGCTGACCGGGCAGCTCGGTGAGGTGATGCAGGAATCGGCGCAGGCAGCGTACACCTACTTGCGCTCGCGGGCGGAGGATTGGGACATTGACCCGGAGCTATTTGATAAGACGGACCTTCACATCCACTTCCCTGAGGGCGCGATCCCCAAAGATGGCCCGTCGGGCGGCATCTGCATCGCCACAGCGTTGTGCTCGGCGTTCACGGAGCGACCTGTGCGCCGCGATGTGGCGTTGACGGGGGAAATCACCTTGCGCGGGCGGGTCCTGCCAGTAGGCGGGCTGAAGGAGAAGCTACTCGCTGCCCGGCGCGCGGGGGTAGACACAGTCATCATCCCTACCCGTAACAAGCCGGATTTACAGAAGGTATCGAAGCTGGTGCGGCGGCGGCTCAACATCGTGTTCGCGGAGACGATGGACACGGTGTTGGAGGTGGCCTTACGACCACTTGAGGAGGATGCGGAAGATTCCCCTGCCGAGGCGTGAAGGCCTCAGCGACCCCTGCGCATACAAGACGGCGCACCTGCTTAGGTGCGCCGTCGTTGATTAAAATCCAGCCAGACTCAGTAAATGGGCTTGATCAAGCCGTAGTCGTTATCCTCGCGTTTGTAGACCACGCTCAGGCGTCCATCGGTGCCATCGAGGAAGACGAAGAAATAGTGGCCCAGCAGTTCCATCTGTTCCACAGCATCTTCCGGCGTGGTCGAGCTGACCTCAAACTCTTTGACACGGACGATACTGGGGCCTTGGGCAGGGGGTTCGACCTCTTCAGGAAGATGGATTTCCTCGACCGGGATGCTCTCGGTGCGGCGATTCATGCGCCGCCCTTTGTAGCGCTCGATGCGGCGGTACATCTTATCCACCACATTATCAATGGCGGCAAAGATGTCGCCGGAACGCTCCTCTGCGCGGAGGATGGCGCGCGGCACGTAGATGGTGATTTGGGCCACCATCCGCCGAGAGGCATCGCGCGCATTGGAGGCCGAGAGATCCACCCGCACCTCCTCGATGGTGGGGAGATAGCGGTCGAGCTTCTCCACCTTTTGTTCCACATATTCGCGCAGGCGATCGGTCAATTCCAGATTTCGAGTAGAGATTTGGACGTCCATAGTGTCCTCCTAAAATTGGGGTAGAAAGTTATCAGAGTGCTCGCGCCAGGGTAAAAGCATTGACTTGCCTGGCGCCCTGGTTCAATAGTACAGCGGCACAAGCATCCAGCGTTGCTCCTGTCGTTGCGACATCATCAATGAGCGTGATATGTTTCTGCGCTGGCGTAAAATTAGCGGTCTCCTTGATGGCGAAGGCATCTTTGACATTATCGCGGCGTTGCGCGAGCTTCAGCCGGGTTTGGGACGGCGTGTTACGCACTCGCGCCAGTGCATCCGAGACGACAGGAATGCCTACGTGCTGGCTCAGAACATGGGCCAACAAAACGGATTGGTTGTAACCACGGGTCGCCTCGCGTTGCGGGTGTAAGGGGATGGGTAAGAGTACATCGCTCGTCAGGCACGCGCGTTCCCAGGCGGCTACCAGTGGCTGCGCCAGGGCTTGCACAAGCACCTCACCCGCGCCGTAGTATTTCAAGGCATGCAAAAGATCGCGGATAGGGCCTTCTTTATCGAAGAGAAAGGCCGAGCGCACCGGGTTGACGCGCAACGGCTGGATGCGGCAGGTTTCGCACAACTCCGAAGTGGCCCCAGGGCGGCTGCACTGGGGGCAGCACGGTTTGTCAAATAGCGAGAGCGTTTGGGCGCAACTGGGGCACAGCCAGATTTCCAATCGCCCACACACCACACAGCGGGGCGGAAAGATCAGATTGAGCGCCCAGTTGAACAAGCGTTTTGTCTTGACGATCGTTTTTTCCACGTGTTTGTTGCTGGCTAGCTCATGGTTTAGCTAAACATTCCCGAAGCCATAAATTGCAAGACGGCCGGCCCCAGAAGCACGATCAAGATCGTAGGGAAGATGAAGAAGACCAGCGGGAACATGATTTTGACCGGGGCTTCACGCGCTTTCTCCTCAGCGCGCTGACGGCGCTTGAGTCGCATCTGTTCGGATTGGATGCGCATGACGCGAGCCATACTCACACCAAGCTGATCCGCCTGAATAATCGCGGCAGTGAAAGAGGTAAGGTCGGCGACTTCTATTCCTTCGGCCATACTGCGCAATGCTTCCCGGCGCAATTTCCCCAATTGCATCTCCTGCACGGCTCTGGCAAAGACACGGCCGAGCTCATTATCCCACTTTTCAGCCACTTTGGACATCGCCGCATCAAAACCCAGCCCGGCCTCAACACAGATGGTGAGCAGGTCCAGGGCATCAGGCAGCCCTTTCTCGACCTCTTCCTGGCGCTGGCGAATCTTCGAACTGAGCAATCCGACAGGGGCGTAGTAGCCAAAGCCCGTCCCAGCAGCGAGAATGAGTAGCCGTTGCATCAAGGGGGTATCTGATCCGCCACCTGAAATGAAAAAGGTGAAGAAGAGCAGCGCGAAGATCACCACAGTCAATCCCATGCGAGCGACGTAGAGTTGCGCGGGTTGCATCTTGTTGGTCATACCCGCCAGCGCAATCTGTCGCCGGGCTTCCTCCAACTGATGTTGTGGGGTGATCTTTTGTGCGAAATTGGTAGCGCTCTGCATCAAGGGGATGAGCACCCGCTCGGCGAAGGGCTGCGAGAGCTCAATATCTTCCAGGGAGATCGGTTCGCCCAGCGCCGCCAGCTCGTTGAGCCGATCTTCCAGGCTTTGCGTTGAGCGCTTACGCAGTGTGAGCACCAGCACAACGACCAATACGACACCAGCTAGACCGATAATCGCCAAAGCCATGGTTACTTGCTCCCTTACACTTCGATGTTGACAATCTTACTGATTACGAAGTACCCAAATCCGATCATCAACAAGCTGACCCCGATCATAATCCAGCCACAAGTCTCCTCAATCATCGGCGCCATAAAGGTGGGATTGTACATGTACATGAAGGCCCCCAAGAAGAAGGGGAGCATGGTAATGACGTAGCCGGTGATACGGCCTTGCGCGGTCAATACCTGGATCTCGCCTTTGATACGGATGCGCTCGCGGATGGTATAGCTGATCGCATCCAGTACCTCGGCCAAGTTGCCGCCGACCTCGCGCTGGACGCTCATGGCCGTGACGACCAGATCCATGTCAGAGCTAGGCATACGGCGCAACAAATTTGCCATTGCGGTATCAAAATCAACTCCCAGCTGCAATTCCAGGACTACGCGCCCCAATTCGGTGGAAATCGGCGTCGGCATCTCTCTGGAAATCACCTCCATCGCCTGCATATTGCTGTAGCCGGCTCGGAGCGAGTTGACCATCAGGTTGAGGGCGTCGCTTAACTGCCCGTTGAATTCTTTAAGGCGCTTGGATTGCAAATAGCCAGCATACCAACGTGGTGCCAAAAAGCCCACGATCGCGCCGACGGGGATCAGCACATAGCGCCCCGTAAAGTAAAAAACGAGGGCAGCAGCTACCGCAAGCAGAAAAGAGATGACTATGAACTCACCCACGGTAAGCTTGAGATCGGCGCGCGCCAATACGGTGGAGATGTTGGCCGCAAAGCCCCGGTCTTTGACAGCGCGATCAACTGCCGAAGTGATAACCGTACCAAACTCTTCGTCTTCTTGCTTCTTCTTTTTTCCGCGCGCGGCTTTACCGCCGGTGCGCTCCTCGATGAGGTCCTGGCCTGCCGGTTGCTGTCTAAACATCACGACAAGCACAATTACCAGGAGCGCCACACCACCAATAATGATGATCAGTAGCGGATTCATCTATTACTCCCTAGCTAACGCTGCTAGCGTCCTCTGATACGATCAGCGACCCCGAAGATCGAAGGCGGTAGGTGAATGCCGGCATCCTCCAGGCGTTGCATAAACTTGGGGCGAATGCCGGTGGGGCGTAGCCGTCCGATCACTTTGCCATCCTCAAAGCCTACATGCTCGAATTTGAAGATCTCGGCTGTGGTGATAACATCGCCTTCCATGCCCTGAATCTCGGTGATGGAGACAACGCGGCGTGAGCCATCGCGCATCCGTTCCAACTGTATCAACAGATCAATAGCCGCTGCGATCTGTTCGCGAATCGCGCGGTGCGGGAGCTCCATCCCGGCCATCATCACCATCGTCTCCAGCCGCGAGAGGGAGTCGCGGGTGTTGTTGGCATGGATGGTCGTCATGCTGCCCTCATGGCCGGTATTCATTGCCTGGAGCATGTCCAACGTCTCGCCGCCGCGACACTCCCCTACCACGATCCGGTCGGGGCGCATTCGCAGCGAGTTGATGACCAGGTCGCGAATAGTGATGGCACCCTTGCCCTCGATATTGGGCGGGCGCGATTCCAGCGTGATCACATGCTCCTGCCGGAGCTGGAGTTCTGCCGCGTTCTCGATGGTGATGATGCGCTCATCATCGGGAATGTAGCCTGACATCACATTGAGGAAGGTCGTCTTGCCCGTCCCCGTGCCGCCAGAAATAATGATATTGAGTTTGGCAATAACGCAAGCGCGCAAGAACTCCGTTGATTCTGCGGTGATGGATCCGTAACGAATGAGATCTTCGACCGTGAGTGGCTTCTTGAAGAACTTACGGATGGTGAGCACCGGGCCGATCAACGAGATGGGCGGGATGACCGCATTCACGCGCGAGCCATCCTTGAGCCGGGCATCCACGGTGGGGGTGCTTTCGTCAATGCGCCGCCCCAACGGGGCGACGATGCGCTCAATGATGCGCAGCAGGTGTTCATCGGATTCGAAGGTGATGTTGGCGCGTTCGATTTTTCCGGCGCGCTCTATATAGATGCGCTTGGGGCCATTGACCATGATCTCGGTGATTTTGTCATCGGCCAGGAGCGGTTCCAGTGGCCCCAGCCCCAGGATTTCCGCAACGATGTTCTCGAAAAGGCGCTCGCGTTCCACACGACTGAGGACGACGCGCTCCTCTTCAAGGATGCTTTCGTACATGTGCCGGATTGTCTGTCGCACCTCGTCGGTGCGGGAGACATCCATTGAGGGGTCCAGCTCAGCAATCAGCCGGTTCTGAACGCGCCCCTTGAGATCCATATAAGCATCGCGTGGGGGAGCAGCAGGACGACGTTGCATCCCCTCCTGCCCAGGTTGGGGTTGCGAACCACGGCTTGACTGCCGCTCATCTGCTGATGAGGTGGGTTTCTTTTCAATCCTGCGTAACAGCGACATAGCCTATCCTCCTTGACGCCCTACAATAAACGTCCAAAACCGAGTCGCTTTGGCTGTTCCTCTGATGTATCTTCCAGCGCTTCCTCGGCTACTGTGAGACGATCTCGCACCGCTTGGGCGAGCGTGGTAAAACTCTGCGAGATCGCCGCGCGCGGTTCCTGGATCACAAAGGGGACGCCGTAATTAGCCGCGCGCAAAGCGATACGTTCATCCAGGGGGATGTGTACCAGCGCCGGCATCATCGCCCGCTCAATCGCCTCCGGTTGAATTCCCATGCGTTTATTATCCACACTGTTGATGACCAACCCCACATTTTCCAGCGGATAGTTGATCTTCTGTAGCAGCGCGATAAACAAACGCGCCCCACGAATCTCTGGGATGACAGGCCGGGTGACAACGAGTAGCAGATCGCTGATATCGAGCAAGGCCAACATGCTGCTATCAATCGCGTGTGCGGTATCCACGATCATCAGATCGCAGCGCTGCCGGGTGAATTGTAGAATTTGCTTCAGGCGGCGATTGGCGCCGGTCTCCTCTTCTACCCCGCTTTCCTGGAAAATCTCCGCATCTTCTGGCGCAGCCGGGGCGGCCAACAGCTTCACCCCTGAGGTATGTGGGGTTAAGATGGTGTTGAGCAATTCCTGATCCATCTCATCGGCGCGCGGGGCCAAATCGGCCAGGGTGCGGGTGGGTTGCAGCTTCATAAAGATCGAGGCGTCGCCGAACTGCAAATTAGCATCAGCCAGCACAATTTTAGCATCTGGCCCTAGCAGATTTTGCAACGCTATCGAGAGATTAACCGCAACCGTGGTGGTTCCGCTGCCCCCCTTGGGGCTGAAGACGGTGATGATCCGCGCTTGTTGAAGCCGTTCCTCAGCAGCTGCCGCTGCTGCAGCGGCAGCCTTAGCCTGAGGCGTGACTGGCACAGGGCGCTTTGGAGCCAACTTGTAAACGCGATGCACCGTATCGAGCAACTCGTCAGCGCCTGGCGGCTTGGTCAGATAGTCTCGCGCGCCCGCCATCATCGCACGGCGCATGTAGTCGCTCTCACCCTGCACCGACAGCATGATGACTTGCGCTGCCGGCACCAGCTCAACAATCTTGGCCGTAGCAACGATGCCATCTATGCCCGGCAGATTGATGTCCATCAGAACGACATCGGGGCGCACCTGGGGCGCGATCTCCACGGCCTCTTCGCCGCTGCCAGCCATCGCCACAACTTCGATATCAGCATCAAAGGTCATGAGCTTGCGAAGCTGCTCGCGCGTCTCCGCAATGTCATCTACGATCATTACCCGAATTTTATCGGCCATAAGGCTCCTCTTGTGGCAGCCCGCTATTCTTCAACAGACGGGGCGATGGGGGTGAGTTCCAAAGGCTCGCGAACAGGGATCGGGGCGACGGGGAGATCGGGCATAGTCCCAGGCAGCTGATAACGTTCGAGGATGTAGCGGAACCACACAGGATCGGTGAGCGCAGGTTCGGTATTGCGCCCTTCGCGCAGCACCAGATCGAGATCAGCGCCCATCTCCAGGAGATATTTGAGCACCAAGGCATCCTGATGCAGGACCAACAACGTGACCGGCTCAACATCGGAGAGCGGCTGGCTAACTGCTGGTGGTGGGGCCGTGGGCGCAGTTTGGGCACTCCCTCCCAAGAGAGGCGTGCCTGAATCTGTATCCTCGCCAGTCTCGACAGGTGCTGGGGTAGCGATGGTCGGCGCTTGACGTTCCCAAATCCCCACACGCCACACGATCGCATCCTGGACGGTGAGCTGTACCACCAGACTGGGGATAACCTGGTTCCGGGGATAGACCATCCCCGGCTCGCCGTTCGGCAGCGTCTCGAAGCGCCCATAGGTCCCGGTCAGCAAACTCAGCTGCTCCTCCCCCGCCTCGGTGACGCTCGTCAAGAACATCACAAACTCGTTGGGCAGTTGGGCCTGAAATTCCTGATCCACCGGGATCATCTGGATAGCCGCCAACACGTCAACGCGATCACCTTCCTGGATAGCCCAGGCGACCGCGCCTTGCGTATCCATCGGCACGGCATAGGCCACGCGCCCTTCAGCGCCGGCGGGGAAGATCGAAGGCTCGGACTGGGTAAGCATGTCCGGATGCATGGGGATGCCGCGCGGGATGTCCATGGCCGCGTACATGCCGTAAAGCTCGTTGGTGGAGCTGTAATACGAGACCGGTAGCAACTCCTCCGGCCAGGGCTCGAGCCGGATTGCGGGCGTATCTTCAAGGCGGAATTGATAGCCACGCGGTATATTTTGCGCCGAAACCACGATCTGCATACTGCGTGGCGTGGGGGTAGGCGTGGGGGCAATCTCTACCTCCGCTTCCCCACCATTACCTAACAACAGAAGAGCCACCAAGCCGCCACCGACAATAACGACCAAGGCAATAATCAGAATAAGCAAATTCCTATTACCGCGCATCCAGAACCTCCTTCGGCCAAGCTGAATTCTTAGAGTTCACAAGATTACTCAAGTGCATAGAAGCACAAACTTCTTACTGGTTGCCTTCTCTCTCCTAGCAGGATACTCAAAGCAACGCCAAAGTCAAATCTGCTCGCTGCCACAACATCTGCTTATCAAGCAATCCACTACGAGATTGTTAAAAAGTTAAGCTAAGTTTAACACGCCCTTGATTGGATGTCAATTAAAGTTCACTTGTTCTTGCATTTATCTGCTCGAGGTTTGAAGTGGCTAACGGACGCTCATCAGACCTACTTCCATTTTACCATCAGTTGCTTAAATGGTAAACTACCGCTAACCATTGTCCTTGTAGAAAAGCGCCGTCTTGACGCCTGATACGCGGCGGATATAATCATTTGTGGAGGCGCAATGAAGGGAATCTTCGAGAGTTTACGCAAAACACGCAATACTGTCTTTGGGCAGATCGCCGGCATCCTGGGCGCGGGCGATATCACCGCCGAAACCTGGGACGATGTCGAGGCCCTGTTGATTCAAGGCGATGTGGGTGTGGAAACAGCGACCGCATTGGTCGAGCAACTACGCACGCGCGTGCGGGAAGAGGGACTGTATCGCACCAGCGACTTGCAACAGGTGCTGCACGAAGAGGTGCTGGCCCTGTTGCCCGAAGCCAAGCCGCTCAACTTGAATTGGCCCCTCGCAGTTATCCTGGTCGTGGGCGTAAATGGCTCCGGCAAGACGACGAGCATCGGCAAACTGGCCGCGCACTTCCAGTCCCAAGGCCGCACCCCGATCCTGGCGGCGGCGGATACCTTCCGCGCGGCGGCGATGGAGCAGCTGCAAATTTGGGGGCAGCGGGTCAACGTGCCGGTCATCACCGGCATCGAAGGGGGTGATCCGGGCGCTGTCGTCTACGATGCCATCCAGGCCGCGGAATCGCGGGGCGCGAATATGTTGATTGTGGACACGGCGGGACGCCTGCATACCCAACACAATCTCATGGCCGAGCTGGAAAAGGTACGCCGCATCATCTCGAAGCGGGTCGCCTGGGCGCCCCACGAGACCCTCCTCGTTCTCGACGCCACCACCGGTCAGAACGGTATGCTGCAGGCGCATCACTTCATGCAGGCCGTCAAAGTCTCCGGTATCATCCTGGCGAAACTGGATAGCAGCGCCAAAGGGGGGATGGTGCTCGCCATCGGGCATCAGCTGGGGCTGCCGGTGCGCTTCGTGGGCACGGGCGAGCACCTTGATGACTTCGCGCCCTTTGACCGCGAGGCCTTTGTGACCGGATTATTGGGACAATAAGCCCTGGCGCAGTAGCTTGCGACTGGTGGCTTGAATTTTGAAACTACCTACGGAGGAAATGTATGAGCGATTTAGCTGTGCGCCTGGAAAATCTCGCCGACCGCGTGGAAGCCATTCGGAGGCGTCTTTGACTTACCCACCAAGATAACGCAACTGGAACGCCTAAAAAGCGTCGCCGCCGAGCCCCAGCTATGGGACGATCCTGACCATGCGCGGGGGGTGTTGCAACAGCTATCTGCCCTGGAAGAGGAGATCAATTACTGGACCGGCTTGCAACAGCGCACATCCGATGCGGTCGAGCTCCTGGCCCTGGAGGATGAGGAGCTCCTCCCCGATTTGGAGAGCGAGGCCGTGCACTTAGAAAAAGAGATTGACCGGGCGGAATTTCGCTTGTTGTTGGGAAGCCGCTACGACCGGGGAAACGCCATCCTCGCCATCCATGCCGGCGCGGGCGGCACCGATGCCCAGGACTGGGCCGCGATGTTGCAGCGGATGTTCTTGCGCTGGGCCGAGCGCCGCAACTTCAAGACCGAGATTCTCGATTTTATGCCCGGCGACGAAGCCGGTACCAAAACCGTGACCATGGGCGTGACCGGGGCCTATGCTTACGGCTACCTCAAAGCTGAGCGGGGCGTTCACCGCTTGGTGCGCCTCTCTCCCTTCGATTCAGCCAACCGGCGGCACACTTCGTTTGTCTTGGTAGAAGTCTGGCCCGACCTGGGCGCTGAGGTGCAGGTAGAGATCAACCCCGATGACCTGGAAATCACCACCTTCCGCGCCTCATCCGCGGGCGGGCAGCACATGCAGAAGAACGAGACCGCCGTGCGCATTCAACACATGCCCACGGGTATCGTCATCACCTGCCAGAATGAACGCTCACAGGCGCAAAACCGCGAGTCCGCGCTGCGCGTGCTCAAGGCGCGGTTGCTTCAGATAGAAGAGGAAAAGCGCCGCGAGAAGGTCGCCGCGCTCAAAGGCGAGCATGTGGATGCCGGATGGGGCAATCAGATTCGCTCCTATGTCCTGCACCCCTACCAGATGGTCAAGGATCATCGCACCGATCACGAAACCGGTAATGTGCAAGGCGTCTTGGATGGCGATCTTGATCCTTTTATGGAAGCCTATTTGCGTTATCAGTTGAGCCAGGCGCAGTAGGTAGCGCCTCCCTCAACATCGAGTGTGTTTATTAGTAGCGAGAAAGGAGCAGTAGCTATGAGCAAGAAGAGCGGTATTTCGTCAAGCGCTGGCAGCAAAGGGCGTAGCAGTAAGACCTCGTCACAGAGCAAATCCAAACCCTCTTCACCTAAGCCGGCCAGTCGTCCTAGCCCAAAACCGGCATCAAAGCCTATGACTAAACCGCAGGCGAAGCCGGCCGCATCGCCGCCGGCCAAACCAATGGCGCAACCCAAGGGAACCAAACCTGCCGGGTCTGGGCAACTCAAGGGCGCTGCCGGCGGTCCCGGTCAACCCAAATCCACCATCAGCCCCGCTGGCGCACAGGATGAACATCAGGTCAAGTTCAATACTGTGCAGGAAAAGTGGCAACGGGTCTCCAACCAACTCTCATTCTCGGACGTCTATGACCGCCTGGAGAAAACCGGCAGCAAGGTGCAAGGTCTCGACCAGCGCATCGCCGCCTTGCGCTCGCGGGGCTACCACTACGGCAGCAGCTGGGAAGCACGCGCCACAACCTTGAAAGAACGCTGGCCGGGACAACAGCAACAGGCCCTTTCCTTGTTGGATCAGGAGCGCGCCAACTTCAACCTCACGGCGCAGCAGACCAACAACATGCTGACGCGGGCCGCGACCGTCCCGACAGCGTTGCTCGCCTTGGAAAACCAGCTAAACTCGCTCGAACAGGGCGTCAGCGCCGCCGAACAACGCATCTCCAGCACCTTCAACCAAACCTTGCAGGAAACCCGCCTGCTGGAGCAAGAACTGGCGCAGGCCGAATTCCTGCTGGACTCGCTAGATTCGGCCAGCTTCAACCTCTATCCCGACGAAGCAGGCGTCGCCGTCTGTAAGGCCAAATGGGTCAGTGACCGCGAGGAACCCAGCGGGTTGCTCTTTCTAACCAACGCCCGGCTGCTCTTTGAACAGCGTGAGGAGAAGGCCACCAAAAAAGTGCTTTTCATCACCACCGAAAAGCAACTGGTGCAAGAGCTCCTCTGGCACGCGCCGGTGGGCACGGTTGAGGAGATGAACGCCGAAGCCCAGAGGCGATTGCTTGCGCGCAACAAGGAACTGCTCACGCTCTACTTCAGCCAGCGTTCGCGCGAATCCCCCAACGAAGCGACGCTCCAGCTCTTTGGTACTGACAATCACACCTGGGTGGGGCTGATCCGCCGCGTGCGCGAGGGGCGCATTGATGCCGAGCTCGTAGACATGGGCGGCCAGGAGGTCGCGGTGTTGCCGGAACCCAAATCCATTCCGACCCAGTGCCCCAACTGTGGCGCGCAGTTACCCGAAGTCTTCCGGGGGATGCGCACCGTGCCGTGCGACTACTGCGGCACCTCGGTGCCGATTGAGTACTAGCACACGCGATTTATTAGCGATCACCAGGCCAACTGAGCCTCCGGTTCAGTTGGCCTGATCATCATGTTGTCCCGACCCTGGCCGTCAAAGTAAGTATGGATCTGCTGCCAGCAATCGAAGCATACATCGAGCGCCACCAGCTGCTGCCCTATGCACACGCGCCGGTGGTTGTGGGCGTCTCTGGCGGGCCGGATTCGGTGGCGCTCCTCCATCTGTTGCACCGCCTGGCGGAGCAGCAGGACTTTGCGTTGCACGTTGCCCACCTGCACCACGGCATCCGAGGCGCGGAGGCTGACGCCGACGCAGACTTCGTCGCCGCCTTTGCCCGGCAGCTGGCGCTCCCCTGTACCATCGAGCGCGTGGATCTGCCCGCGCTGGCCGCAGCGGAGGGCCTGGCCCTCGAGGAAGCCGCGCGGCGCGTGCGCTACGCCTTCTTCGCGCGGCTGGCCCAACGCCTCGAGGCCCCGGTCATCGCTGTGGGGCACAACGCCGATGACCAGGCCGAAACCGTGCTCATGCATCTGCTGCGCGGGGCCGGGCTGAGCGGGCTGCGCGGCATGTTGCCCGCCACCCCCTTGTGCGACTACCGCCTGTTGCCCCTATCCGACCCCTTGCCGTCTTCCCTACTGCTGATCCGTCCCTTGTTAGCCACGCCCCGCGCCGCCATCAAAGCCTATTGCGCCACCTACAACCTGGAGACGCGCTTCGACCGCTCCAATCTTGATACCACCTTCTTCCGCAACCGGCTGCGCCACGAAGTCCTGCCCTATCTGGCGGAGCTCAACCCCGGCATCGCCACGCGCTTGCAGCACCTCGCCGAGGTGGTGCGGGCGGATTACGAGATACTGCGGGAGTGCGTGGATGTGGCCTGGGACGCCCTGCTGATCGAGCAACGCCCCGACGCGCTCATCTTCAACCTCGATGGCTGGCGGATGCAACACCTGGCGATCCGCCGGGCGCTGGTGCGCCGCGCCGCCTATCACCTGCGCAGCACGCTCCGCGATGTGGACTTCACCCACATCGCCGAAGCCATCCGCGTGGCGCAGCAGGGCGAGACCGGCGCGCAGGCCACCTTACCGCGCGGCCTGGCCCTCGTCGTCGAATACGAAACGCTGCGCATCGGCGCGACGGACGCGGTGCATCTACCGCGAGAGCGCCCGTGGCTCTCGCCAGACGCTGAATTGGCGCTCAACATCCCCGGCCAGACGCCCCTGGAGGACGGCTGGGTAGTGACGGCGCAGCTCTTGGAGACGTGGGATATGGACGCCATCGTCGCTAACGCGGACGCGCTCACCGCCTGGCTGGATGCCGACGTGGTCGGCGCGACGCCCGTGTTGCGCACGCGCCGGGAGGGCGACCGCTTCGCGCCGCAAGGGATGGCCGGGCGCACCGTCCGCCTCAGCGATTTCCTCATCAACGTCAAATTGCCGCAGCCGCGCCGCGATTACCTACCCCTGCTCGTCGCCAACGAGCAATTGCTCTGGGTGGTGGGCGAACGGCTCAGCGAAGCGGCGTTGGTGCGTCCCCACACGCGCCGGGTACTCCGGTTGCACTTTGACTCGCTTATCTGCTGATTTTTGGATTTCCCAAAGGAGGTTCTATCTATGTGGCCCACACGTGAAGAAGCCTGGACATTGCTGAACGAATACACCGAGAACCCGAATCTTATCAAACACGCACTGGCCGTGGAGGCCGCGATGCGCGCCTATGCCCGCCGCTTCGACGAGGACGAGGAAGGCTGGGCCGTCGTGGGGTTGATCCACGACTTCGAGTACGAGCGTTACCCCGACCTCGGCCCGGAGGGACATCCCCTCAAGGGCGCGCAAATCCTGCGCGAGCTGGGCTGGCCTGAGGACCTGATCCGCGCCGTGCAGGCCCACGCGCCCGCCTACACCGGCGTCACGCCCGAAAGCCGGCTGGAGCAGACCATCTACGCCGTAGATGAGCTCACCGGGCTGATCACCGCCGTGGCGCTCGTGCGTCCGAGCAAGGACATCCGCGATGTCAAAGTCAGCTCGGTGAAGAAGAAGTGGAAGGATCGCGCCTTCGCCGCCGGAGCCAACCGCGAGGATATCGAAGAGGGCGCGGCGATGCTAGGCATCGAGCTCAGCGAGCACATCGCCATCGTGCTCGAAGCCATGCAAGGGGTCGCAACTGAGCTGGGGTTGGACGGACAGCTGGCCTGAGCGGCCCACGTCTCCAGGGGATCACTCCACGGTGATCACCGCCGGTACGGGAATCAGCGAGTTGATTTGCGGGCCATCCACTGTCCACAGCCCCGCAGATGTGCCGCCATCGAGATTCAGCGCCACATCAATCTCCAAATCCGATGCCGCCAGCCAGACGGCCAGCGTGTGCAGGCTAAAGTACCCGCGTGGCGCGATGATGAAGAGTAAGCGCCCGCTCTCATCCTGCGCGACGACCGTGCGGCGCGCCAGACGCCCGTCGTCCGCATCGGCGGGAAAGCCCATCACCCCGCCCGGTTTCACCAAGACCGGGAAGCTCTGCACGGCAGCGGAAAGTGGCTCGGCGGGGTCGTAGGGCTGCTCGCGCAACCAGCGCACCCGTGTTGGCCCTACCTCCGGCGCGGCCAACATCCCGGCAAAGTCGCCATAGCTCACGCCATACCGCTCCCCCTCGCTGATGTGTAACCCTGTCACCAGATTTTCGGCGGTGAAGTAGCCCCCGTTCACGGTGAGTAGCGCCCCCGATTGCGCGGCCCAGGCCGCCACCGGTTGCGCCGCGCCCGGCGTGTAGCGGACACGCACCACGAACCGCGTCGGATCAAGGCGCACGATGGACACCAGTTCCTCGCCGCCGCCTGTCGCCACACGCACCCGGCGCTGCTCCATCCCTGGGACGAGCTCCAGCCAGCCGGTGTCGGTAGACGGCGCTGTGGAGGTAGGGCTGGCAGTCGGCGTGGACGTTGGCGTAGGCGTGGCCGTGGGCAGCACAGCGGGCACAGTGCAGCCCAACAGCAACGCGACGAGCAATAACACATAGCTTCTCTTCATGCGCGGTATCATACCCGCACCGCCCTAAAAGCGCAAGATGAGAATTGCGTCGTCGCCGGTTTGCGCTACACTCTGGCTGCGAGATGCAAAGCGTTGCCTCACGTTACACCGTTTTCACAGGAGACATCATGTTCCTTCGGTACACCACCGAGGACGAAAATGTAGGACAGGTTGGCAACCTGTCTTACGACTACTATTTTCACAGGAGAAATCATGACCCAAACGATCACCCTGACGATGGACGCGCGCAAGCGCATCGCGTTGATCGCGCACGATAACAAGAAGGATGATTTGCTGGAATGGGCCGCCTTCAACCGAATGCTACTGGCAGAGCACGATCTCTACGCGACCGGGACGACCGGCGGATTGCTGGCAGAGCAGCTACAGTTGGAAATCAATCGGATGCAGAGCGGCCCGCTC
Source organism: Anaerolineae bacterium (assembly GCA_034435555.1). Lineage (GTDB taxonomy): Bacteria > Chloroflexota > Anaerolineae > B4-G1 > SLSP01 > DAOTXC01. The sequence goes on along the minus strand of DAOTXC010000035.1, from coordinate 3,169 downwards.
GGCGGCGATTTGCAGATCGGCGCGATGATCGCGCAGAGGGAGATTGACGTGTTGATCTTCTTCTGGGATCCGCTGGAGGCGCAGCCTCACGACCCTGACATACGCGCCCTATTGCGGTTGGCGGTAGTGTGGAACATCCCCGTGGCGACCAACCGGGCCTCGGCAGATTTCATCTGCGCCTCGCCCCTCTTCCAGACGCCGTATCAGCGCACCGTTCCTGATTACACCGAGCATCGGGAGCGCATGGCGCAGAAGTTCCAGTCATTGCCTGAGTAGCGCTGCTTCGCGTCTGGGACGCATAAAAAAGCACCCGCCCTCGATGAGAGCGGGTGCGTGTCGATTGTACTGGGGCGACTACGTCCCTTCTTGCCAGGAGGCCAGATAGCGGCGCTGTTCCTCGGTGAGCACATCCACCTTCACGCCCATTGACTCCAACTTGAGCGCGGCGATGCGCTGGTCAATCTCCTCCGGCACCGCGTAGACCGTGTTCTCCAGCTCCTCGGCGTGCACGAGCATGTACTCGGCGCTGAGGGCCTGGTTGGCGAAGGACATATCCATCACGGCGCTGGGATGGCCCTCGGCAGCGGCCAGATTCACCAGGCGGCCATCGGCCAGGATGTTGATCAGTCGCCCGTCGGCGAGCTCGTACTGCTCCACGAAGGGGCGCACGCGCCGGGGCGCACTTACCGCCATCTTCGCCAGCCCCGTGAGGTTGAGTTCCACGTTGAAATGGCCGGAGTTGCAGACGATGGCCCCGTTCTTCATCACCTCGAAGTGGTGCGTATCTACCACATTGATGTCGCCCGTGGAGGTAATGAAAATATCGCCGATCGGCGCAGCCTCGATCATCGGCATCACGCGGAAGCCATCCATGACTGCTTCCAGCGCCTTGAGCGGGTCAATCTCGGTGATGATGACATTGCCGCCCATGCCATGCGCGCGCATGGCGATGCCGCGACTGCACCAGCCGTACCCGGCGACGACCACGGTCTTCCCGGCGATCAGCACGTTGGTGGCGCGAATCACGCCATCGAGCGTGGACTGGCCCGTGCCGTAGCGGTTGTCGAAGAGGTGCTTGGTGAGCGCATCGTTCACGGCGATGATGGGATATTCCAGCGCGCCTTCCTTCGCCATCGCCCGCAGGCGGATGACGCCGGTAGTGGTCTCCTCCGTGCCGCCGACCAATCCCTCCAACACCTCGCGGCGATCCTTGTGCAGGATACTCACCAGGTCGGCCCCGTCATCCATGGTCAGATGGGGCCTGTGGTCGAGCGCCGCGTGGATGTGCTCGTAGTAGGTTTCGTTGTCCTCGCCCTTGATGGCGTAGACGGGGATCTCGTCGTAAGCGACGAGCGCGGCAGCGACATCGTCCTGCGTGCTGAGCGGATTGCTGGCGACCAGCACCAGGTCCGCGCCGCCGACGTGGAGCGTACGCGCCAGGTTCGCTGTCTCGGTGGTCACGTGCAAGCACGCGGACATCCGCACGCCCTTGAAGGGCTTCTCTACCGCGATCCGCTCTTGAATCTGCCGTAACACCGGCATCTCGCGCTCCGCCCACTCCATCCGCAATCGCCCCGCTGGGGCCAAATCCATATCTTTAACGTGATGTTTCATAATTTACCCAAACTCCTTGTTATAACCAAATTCGTTGTTTTTTACTGCGTAATGCGTACTGCGTAATTTTCTTCAGAGCTTACACCAAACTTTCCCTGAGCCTGTCGAAGGCATCTCTGCTCGTCAAAGGCAACGGTGTAGGTCAACCAGAAGAGGCTTCGGCAGGCTCAGCCACCGGGATTGCGTGAGTCTTAATCTTGTTACGCAGTACGCAGTACGCAGTACGAATTACGCATTCTTTGTGAACGCATCTTCCCCAAACGCGCCTTTGTAGCGCGCGATAAACTCCGCCAGGGTATAGTGGTGGCTCTGCGGGCCGAGCAGTTCGAGGGTGTAGGTCGCGGCGAGCGCGCCGATGCGCCCGCAGACCTCCCACGGCAGCCCCATCGCCAGCCCTTTCATCAAGCCGCCGCGATAAGCATCACCCACACCTGTCGGATCGGCAATCTGTGCGGGTATGACTACCGGCACATGCACAATATCGTCCGTCCAGATATCCGAACCAGCCGCGCCGCGCGTCACAATGACCGCGCGCTTGACCGCCGCGCGCACCTGTGCCGCGCTCATGCCCGTCCGCTCCTTGAGCAGCTCGTACTCGAAGTCGTTGACGATGAGGGTGTCCGCCCCTTCGACGCCCAAGCGCAGCGATTCGCCACACACGCGCACCACCTGCTGGCTGGGATCGTAGATGTAGGGGATGCCCAGCTCCTTGCACTCCACCGCGTACTTCTCCATCGCAATCGGATCGTTGGGCGAGATGATGACCAGGTCGGGCTTTTCCGCCAGGTCGTGGAAGGAGAGATCGCGCGCGTGCGCCATCGCGCCGGTGTAGAACGAGGCAATCTGGTTCTGATCCAGGTCGGTGTTGACGAAGAACGAGGCGGTGAAGATATCGGGGATTTCGGCGATGAGCGAAGTGTCCACGCCTTGCCTTTCCAGCCACGCGCGATACGGGCCGAAGTCCTGTCCGGCAGTGCCCATGACCGTAGGGCGTTCCCCCAACAGCGCCAGGCTATAAGCGATGTTCGGCGCACAGCCACCCCGCACCCGGCGCATATCGTCCACCAGAAAGCTCAGGCTGACTTTATCCATCCGCTCGGCCAGCTGGAGGTGCTCCGTAAAATGGCCGGGGAAGGACATAATGTAATCAAAGGCAATCGAACCGGTGATAACTATCTTCATGCGTGCTCCTAGAAAATGGCGAATGGCGAATGGAATTACCCCACTGTTTCGAACTGTAAAATTTGTAGTTTTTCCGGCTGCGTACGCAGGCTAAGCGTCAATAATTCCACACCTACCACACGGCCATTGGCATCGTAATCCAAAATCACCCCTGGTTGGACTTCTTCGGATTCCACAATAGCGGTATCATCCAGGCGAAAATACAGCGCGTCATTTTGTTTATCGAGTTTAAGTCTCATTTTGTTTTCCCTGCCTTCGGGCTTAAACGATGGTCAAAAAATACCGTCACAACAAGATTTGGTTGCACATCAGCATTCACTACAACCCGCAAGACTCGCCCATCGCGTTCACGAATGGTCTTTGTGTAGTGCAT